>JANYBD010000017.1 GCA_025360995.1 Gemmatimonadota bacterium | reverse complement strand
CTCGACGAAGCAGAAGCGGCGTATTCGACGGCCGGGAAGATCGCGAAGCGCCGCAAGGAGCCGTCGCGGTTTCAGCATTCGCGGGTTGGTGTGGCGAAGGTGGCGTATGCCCGTGGCAACTTGCCTGCGGCGGACGCGATGTTGCAGGATATTGTGCGGGAATGTGCGGTGCACGGGTTTGAGCAGGTGCATGCGATTGCGCTGCATGACAATGCGGTCGTGGCGCGCAAGCGTGGTGAACTCGTCCGCGCTGTATGTCTTGCCTACGATGCCCTAGAAAGAACAAGCAAAGGTTCCGAACGTGAACGCGTGCTCGTTGACATAGCTGCGATTTTTGTGTCGATGGGAAGGTACGAAGAAGCACAGACAACGCTTCTCATTCAAGATGCCACTGCCATTACACCTGAAGTACGTTGCAACGCCCGCGTCTCACTAATGTCCGTCGCGGCATACAGTGGCGAGCGCGCTCTGTTTGAACATTTCCGGAATGTATTAAAGGACACGCCGCTTCCACCTGACCTTCAGGTAAACTTTCTTATCGAATCAGCGCGCGGTGAGCGGGCGTTCGGATCGGAACAGCAAGCAGTGTCATTATTGGCAGCGGCTCGTGACTTAGCTCGAGTCCATGGGCTCAATAGTTCGGTATTCGAGGCGGAAGCGATGCTGACAATGCCGGCCGAACTGTCGGCGAAAACGGAAAGCGGCGAGACACCGATCTTGAACTCGGATCCCGCCGCTCGCGTTGTTGTAGGACTGCGCCAGATGCTCGCGGCGGTTAGTGGCTAGAACTGATGGATTAATCCATCAAGACAGATAGATTAGCAGGTAACGATTGTGCTGGAACCCATCGTCGGCGTATCGCAACCCTTCGTATTCGGAGCAGTCGGCGAGGCGCAGGCGGCGGCCATCAGGACGGCGGCAGAAACAAGTAGGGCAACTGAGCGGCGCAGCGTCATTTTGGAGCCTCGTAAGGTTGGCGGTGTGGTGGCGTGTAAAAGAAATCTATGTGATCATTTTCTGGTCTAAACCCTTATTCTGTGCCAGAAAACAGCTGTATTGTGCCAATCATCTAATCATTTTGTCCCCGCTTCCTAGAGTCGCTACATAACGACTATGCACGTCGCCGCTTGCGTCCAACCTGCCAAGCTCACCCGCCTCCAAGGCGCGGCGGGCGACCGGCATTGCGTGCATGCGGCGCTCGATTGGGCACACGCTGACTCCATTATCCGACGGCAGCCTGTCGACGTTTTGGTCGTCGATCCCCAGTTCGACTCGGCCACCGAACCGCGCACAGACCGCATTCGCGCCGTCCATAACCGGTACCGGTCGCTTCCCATGATCGTGTATTCGGTTCTCGCCGCCCAAACGCTCCGGACACTCGTCGAATTGGGCCGCGACGGCATGGAACAGCTCGTGTTGTACGGGCTCGATGACGATCCACAGCAGCTCCGTCGAATGCTGGAGCGTCAACCGGGCCTCGTGCTCTCTGAACGCCTCCTGACGCGCCTGGAGCGGCCCCTGAGCCGCACACCGACACCATTGGCCGGCGCTCTGGAGCGGCTGATTCGCAATCCGTCGGGCTTTCGCAGCGTTGCCGACGTTGCTGACGGCAGTGGGATTCCACGTCGCTCACTCTATCGGCGCCTCGAGCGCGCCGGATTCGTGTCGCCCCGCGAGCTGGTGGCTGGCGCCCGGTTGCTTCGCGCGTATGCCTTCCTGCGCGAGCCCGCTTACTCACTCGAATCTGTCGCCCGTCACGTACGGTTTGCCAATGCCGACGCGCTCACTGAAGCAATGAAGTGGGGCATCGGGATTACACCAGGCCGGGCCCGCGACCGCATGGGGCCGGAAGAGTTCGTCGCCCGACTCGCTGCCCGAATGGCGCCGTCGGCGGAATCGCTGGCGGCGGCCGGTGCTGCTTTTGACCCGGAGTACTCGGACGATGCTTAGCTCTGCCGTCGTCCCCGGCAGCCCGCGCGTGCTCATCGTCGACGATGAGCCCTCGATTTGCAGCGCCCTCGTGCAGGTATTGCGCCGCGCCGGATTGGACCCAATCGTCGCGCTCTGCCCGCACGAAGCGGACGCACTCCTGTCCGTCTCGATCGCGGCGCTACTACTTGACCTGCGATTACCCGATATGCGCGGTGACGCGTTCTATCATCTCGCCACTGCGCGTTTTCCGCACCTCCGGGCGCGGACGCTGTTCATGACTGGCGACATCTCCCTGGATGCCGAGCGAATGATCTCGCAAACCGGCTGCCCCTGCCTGTGGAAACCGTTCCCGAACGCCGTGTTGGTCGACGCATTGCGGGAAATTCTGAATCAGACGCACACTAACGTATCGGCTTACTAGCCGGTTACACGGTCCACTTTCGCAACGTCGACAGCGCGCTTTCCAGCGCCTTTTTCTGATCTGGGTGCGAAGCGGAAACGAGTAACCCTTCATACGTGGCGATCGCGAGCTTCATCGCCACAGGATCATTCTCCGCACTTGCCAGTGACGATGCATTGTCCGCCAGTGTCGCCTGAGCAAGCTGATCGTCGGGAAATCGGGCCACCACTTGCTGCCAGCGATGTACGCGCTGCCGCTGCGACGATTCGCTGAGCGCCCACAAATGCCACGCCCCCCGATTCGTTGGGTCTGCACCAATTGCCCGTGACGCCAATGCTCCAACGACATCAGGTCCACGCCCGGTGAGCCAAAACGCATTGGCGAGCGCGACAATCGCCCGCGCGTTTTGGGGCTCGCGTTCGACGATCACTTCATAAATGGGACCAGACACCTCATGCATTTC
>JANYBD010000012.1 GCA_025360995.1 Gemmatimonadota bacterium | reverse complement strand
GAAGGAAAACTTTCCGTTCATGTATTGCGCGAAGTGCGGGTGGTGCAAATGGAAATGTGTTCGTGCGAGACATCACAAATCTCACGGCCATCTGCTTATACAGTGTAACTTATCAACAATATGACGATCCGTCAAATGGCTTGGTCACGCTAAGTTATGGCCAGATCAGCAGTTGGTGGGTTCGGCCGGATCCCTGGCCGTAAGGCGGTTTGGCAGTCGTTTTTGGCTTGCGAAATATTTCACAAACTCCTATTTTTCACTCTGAATGGACAGCAAAGAGCCGCCCAACGGGTCGGGTGCTTCGGGGGGTGACCCTCGGAGCGTCGAGCAGCGCGAAATCGACCGTCGGCGCGACGAATTGCTGTCGAACGCCCAAGGTGGTGCTGCACCTAAGGGCGCTTCCGGTGGGCAGATGGCGGGTTTGGGGCTTCAATTCGTAATATCCATCCTTTTGTGCTTGTATGCGGGGATGTGGCTCGACAAAAAGCTGGGCACGGGACCCTGGCTGCTGCTCACTGGCGTCGTGGTCGGGGCATCAGTCGGGTTTTACGCGATGTACCGGGCGATGATGGCCGAGGTTCGGCGGATCGACAAAACGGACGGAAAATGAAGCGGCTGGGGAAGTTCGCAGTCGTTTTGCTGGTGTTGGTACCGGGTGCAGCGTGGCTGATCACGCTGGCGGCGCCGGGTGCGGAGGTAGCGCGCGCAGTGTGGACGAGCGCGGCGGTGGCGGTTGTGGTGCAGCTGGTTGGCTTTGCGTTTACCCGCACCCTTCAACCAGCCAACGTGATGGTCGGCTGGGGCGCTGGTGTGTTGTTGCGCTTCGTCGCCTTGGTGATTTACGGATTTGTTGGCGTACGGTTGTTGGGGCTGGCGATAACCCCGGCGCTACTGAGTCTCGCCGGATTTTTCTTCGTTACGACGTTGGTCGAACCCGTTCTGCTGAAATGATGAAATTCGCATCACTGGCATTCGCTCTTTCGTTCGCATTTGCGCCCATCGCGAATGCGCAGGGGCACGCAGCGCCGCCCGCCGGTCAGGCGGTGGACATCATCACGCCGCACATCAGCGATTCGAAGCACATAGAAATTCCCAGCTTCGTGCTTGCCGAGGGCCTGGCCCGCGAGATTGAACTTCCGCACTGGGCACCAGTGCATATCGGTTCGGTGACGATCGACCTGTCGCCCACCAAGCACGTCGTGATGCTGTTGATCGCCGCGGTGCTCTGCCTGCTGGTACTGATTACCGCCGCGCGAGCCCAGGCCCGTCACGCTGTCAACAACGGTGCGCCGAAAGGTGGCGCGAACGCGATCGAAGCGGTCGTGCTGTATATGCGGAACGAGGTGATTCTTCCCAACGTCGGCCGTCACGGCGAAGGGTTTGTTCCGTTTTGCCTCACGCTCTTCTTCTTCATTCTCTTCTGCAACTTGCTCGGCTTGGTCCCATATGGCTCAACGGCCACTGGCAACATTGCCGTGACCGCAACGCTCGCCATCTGTGCTTTTTTCGTCGTGGAGATCGCGGGAATGCGCGCCCTCGGTAAAGGCTACATTGCGACGGTAGTGTACTGGCCACACGATATGCCGCTCGCCATCAAGGGCCCGATGACGCTGATCATGACGCCGGTGGAAATCATCGGGAAGTTTACGAAGCCGTTCGCGCTTGCGATCCGTTTGTTCGCCAACATGACGGCTGGCCACGTGGTGGTGCTCGCCCTGATCTCATTGATTTTCACCTTCGGATCGTACCTGCTCGCGCCGGTGCCGATTGTCGCGGCGACGGCCATCATGGTGCTCGAGCTGTTCGTTGCGTTTTTGCAGGCGTTCGTGTTCACGCTGTTGGTGAGCGTGTTCATTGGTCAGATCCGGGAATCGCACCACTAAGTTTTTTTTCGAACTCTGCGCAGATCAGACTCCAATTGCGCTGAGACGTAGCCGAGTGAGTGCTCGGCGAATCCCGTTGGACCCCGGGGGTCCGGTGACGGGAAGTGAGCAGCGGAATTATTGTGGCACGGCTGGTCGCGGAGAGATGGTTGGTACACTAACGAATACTCGGAGATTATCACGATGATGTATCCTCTATTGCAGGCCGCCACGTTCACCAAGGAGTACATGGGTGCGTGGGCGATTATGGGTGCCGGTATCGGCGCTGGTATCGCCGTGGTTGGCGCGGGTATTGGCATTGGCCGCGTCGGTGGACAGGCCGTGGAAGGCATGGCGCGTCAGCCCGAAATGGCTGGCCAGATTCAGACCGCTGCGCTTATTTTCGCCGCACTGGTTGAAGGCGCCGCGCTGTTCGCCATCGTCGTCAGCTTCCTGATCCAGAACAAGTTCTAAAGTCTCCGTCAGGCGGGCGCCCCGGGGTGCCCGCCTGACCGTACTCTCTTACCTCACGGACTTTTATGCGCTCGATCACTGCGCGTTCGATTTCTTTGTTTTCCCTGATTGCACTTGTTGCGCCGGCGCTGGCAGCGCAGGAAGTCGAGGCGAAACCGTCGCTGCTCTCGCCGAACACCGGCGTGATGGCATGGACGCTGGTGATTTTCGTGGTGCTCTTCCTGCTGCTCAGCAAGTTCGCGTTCGGCCCGATCATCGCTGCCGTTGCGGCGCGCGAGAAAGCGCTCGAAGCAGCGATCGCGATGGCGAAGGCCGATCGGGATGCCGCCGCACTGTTGCTCGAAGAACATCGCAAGGCGATCGAAGCGGCCCGTGGCGAAGCGCAGAGGTTCATCGCCGAAGGGCGCGCAACTGCCGACTCGATGAAGGCCGAGATGGTCGAGGAAACACGGAAGCAACAGCAGGAAATGCTCGAGCGGGCGCGCCGCGATATCGAAGCGGAGAAAATGAAAGCGATTGACGAACTCCGCCGCGAGGCGATCGACCTGGCATTGGCCGGCGCGAGCAAGGTGATCGAGAAGAATCTCGACGACGCGCAGAACCGAAAGCTGGTCGAGAGTTACCTCGCGACGATCGGCGCGAAGTAATGCGCGACGAATCGATTGCCCGGAATTACGCTGAAGCGTTACTCGCGCTCGCCCGCAAGGAAAACGCGGCGACGGAATGGGCGTCGTTGATCCATGCAATGGCGGGGGCGGTTGAGGGGGATCTCACGCTGACCCGATTTCTTGCCGCGCCGCAGGTGAGTGCTGACGACAAAATCGCCGTGCTCGGCAAAGCGTTGAAGGACAAAGCGCCAAAGCTGTTCGTGAAGTTCTTGCAGAAGTTGGTGATGAATCGGCGGCAGATGTTGATCCCTGAGATCGCTATCGAGTACGGGAAACTTCTCGATGCGGCGGAAGGTCGGGTGCATGCGCGGGTTACGGTTGCGCGTGCTGCTTCTGAAGCGGATGTGGGTGCTATGACGGTGGCGTTGACTAAGGCGTTGGGGAAAACCGTTGTGCCACACGTTTTTGTTGATCCGAGGATACTTGGCGGAGTAGTGGTGAGAGTGGGAGATTCGGTTATGGATGGGTCGGTACGGCGACGGATCTCGGCTTTGCGGGCTCGGATGACGAGTGGGAGATAGGAGGAGAATTGGTTTGATGAACTGAGGAGAAGGTTGCAGGGCGAACGGGTTTAACAAACTGAGGAGAAGGTTGCAGGGCGAACGGGTTAAACAAACTGAGGCGAAGGTTGCAGGGCGAACGGGGGGGGGCGAACGAACGGAGGCGAACGTTGCAGGGCGAACGGGGAGTGGGAGTGGGTTTGGGGTCGCCTGGGGTGGGCGACCTTATTATTTAACGGACACTGGGGCAGATTATTGAAGACTGTGGTCGCCCCGGTTTGGGGGCGGATTGGCACGTGCAACGGCGCGTGCTTTACGTCGCCGAGTTCGATTCCGGCGCTTGTCATGGGGAGAGGGGCGTGAGCGGACGAACGGATGTGAAGACGGTGCCGAAGCCGTGGGGGCACGAGACTATTTGGGCGCACAATTCCCTGTATGTGGGGAAGGTGTTGCACCTCAAGGCCGGTCAGGCGCTGTCGGTGCAATATCATAATCAGAAAGACGAGACCATTCACTTGCTGCGCGGTGAGATGATTTATCGCGTCGGTGAGCAGGGCGGTGAGTTGCGCGATATCGGACTCAAGGCCGGTGAGAGTTATCGCAACGAGCCGGGGACGGTGCATCAAATGGAAGCGGTTACCGATTGCGATGTGCTCGAGGCGAGCACGCCGCATCTGGATGACGTCGTGCGCATCAGTGATCGCTACGGTCGCGAGGGGACGAACGCACCATGAAGGTGATCATTCCGCTCGCCGGCAAAGGGACGCGCCTCCGCCCACACACGTACACGGTGCCCAAGCCGATGCTCAAGGTCGCGGGCAAGCCGGTGATGGACTACGTGCTCGAAGATGTGAGGAAGCTCGGAAATGTCGACGAAGTCATCTATATCACCGGCCATCTGAAAGAGACGGTCGAGAAACACGCGCTGAAAGAGTTCAGCGATTTTAAGTCGACGTTCATCGAGCAGAAAGTTCAGGATGGCACGGCCGGTGCTGTCGCGCTGGCCAAAGAACATATCAACGGGCCGGTGCTGATCATTTTTGTCGACACGATTTTTGATGCTGATTTATCGTTGCTTAAGACGAGTATCGACGACGGAATCATTTGGACGAAAGAGGTAGAGGACTACCAGCGCTTTGGTGTGGTGGTGACGGACGCTCTTGGCCATATGACGAAAATCGTCGAGAAGCCCACCACGCCGATTTCAAAGCGGGCAAATATTGGCCTGTACTACATCAGAAATTGGAAACTGTTGTTCGAGGGGATTGAACACACACTCAAACAGCCGGCAAACAAGGGCGAATATTATTTGACCGATGCATTTCAGTACATGATCGATCACGGTGCGAAAATTCAGGTGCTCGATGTCGCGGGTTGGTACGATGCGGGAAAGCTCGACACATTGCTCGACACCAATCGGGTGATGCTGGAGAAGGGGAGAGCGCGACATCCGGCGGGGCTCACTGATTGTACGATTATCGAGCCGGTGTACATCGAAGATGGCGTCAGGCTAACCGGCTCGACCCTCGGGCCGAATGTTTCGATTTCGGCTGGATCCACGGTGACGGAGTCGAAGGTGCGCGACTCGATTATCGGCGGCGATTCCCGTGTCGTGAATTGCGAACTCGCCAATTCGATGATCGGCGATCGCGTGACGCTCGAGCACGTGCGCGGCGCCGTGACGATTGGAGACGACGCCGAAGTCCACGGTGTGAGTTGATTCTTCGATGATCGACGTTCCATGAACGGCGTTCGCCAGCCGCTGCCGCGCAACGTCAAAGCACTCAGCGTCGTGAGTTTGTTGACCGACGTCTCCAGCGAGATGATCTATCCGCTCCTGCCGATTTTCCTGACCACCGTGCTCGGCGCCAGCGCGGCGATGATCGGAACGATCGAAGGCTTCGCCGAATCGACCGCGGCACTACTAAAACTGGCTAGCGGATGGTGGAGCGACCGGGTGCGGCGAAAGCCACTCGTGCTGTTCGGCTACGGACTGGCAGCGATCATGCGGCCACTGGTCGGGCTCGCGACAAGTGCGTCTCAAGTGTTGGCGATTCGCGTCAGCGATCGGGTGGGGAAAGGAATTCGAACGTCACCACGCGATGCGCTATTGGCGGATGCCGCTGACCCGGCGGAGCGCGGGCGGGCGTTTGGATTTCACCGGTCCGCGGACAACCTCGGCGCGGTGCTCGGTCCTTTGATTGCGTGGCTACTCCTACAGCACGCCGGTGTCGCGGTGCGTTCGGTGTTCTTGTGGTCGGCGATTCCCGGCGTGTTGGCGATCGTAGTGCTGTTGATATTTGTGAAGGAGAAGCGCAAGACAGAGACTCCTTATGATGCGTCAGTCTCGTCGACTCCGACTCCGGCGTCGGCAAGCAGCGACAGTCAGCCGCTCGGCGGTTCGTTTTGGAAATATTTAGTTGTATTGCTGCTGTTCACGCTCGGCGGCTCGACCGATGCGTTTCTGTTATTGCGCGCGTCGCAACTCGGCGTGGCGGCGGCGATGATTCCGCTGTTGTGGGCGGCGCACAGTTTGGTAAAGTCCGTGACGAACACTCCAGGCGGAATGTTGTCGGACAAGTTCGGCAGAAAACCGCTGATCGTCGCCGGATGGATTGTGTACGCCATTGTGTATCTGCTGTTTGGGCGTGCGACCAGCGCGTGGCAGATCTGGGTGCTCTTTCTCGCCTATGGTTTGTACTTCGGGTTGACCGAAGGCGCGGAGAAGGCGCTGGTTACGGATCTGGTGCCGGCCTCGAAACGTGGAACGGCGTTTGGATGGTACAACTTTACCGTCGGCCTGGCCGCGCTGCCGGCGTCAGTGATCTTTGGAATTGTTTGGGACCGGTTCAGTCCGGCGGCGGCCTTTGGAATGGGGGCGACGCTGGCTGGCGTCGCGGCTGTGGGATTG
>JANYBD010000003.1 GCA_025360995.1 Gemmatimonadota bacterium | reverse complement strand
GTCGAACCCGTCTCTGCACCTTGAAAGGGTGCCGTCCTAACCGATAGACGATGAGGCCATCCACACATAGCGGTAACGGGATTCGAACCCGTGTTCCAGCCTTGAGAGGGCCGTGTCCTAGTCCCCTAGACGATACCGCCTTGAACTGCTCAACAGACGTACTGCATAACAGCCGTGCAGCGTACAGCCGTGCAGCGTACAGCGTGCAGCGTACAGCGTGCAGCGTACAGCGTGCAGCCACCAAGTCTTGCGCTGCATCCTGCACACGCACTCCAACTCCCACTCCCGTCTCGTAGTACAGGCCCGGAGGGAATCGAACCCCCAACCGCCGGTTTTGGAGACCGGTGCTCTACCAATTGAGCTACGGACCTAACTGGCAGCTGTCCAACAAATCAGGGTGACTGACGGGGATTGAACCCGCAACCCCCGGTGCCACAGACCGGTGCTCTAACCAATTGAGCTACAGTCACCATAACAATGCCGTTGCACCCTGCACGACGCACGCTGCACCCTGCACGCTGCACCAGCATCGACCCGCAGAACCGCAACACCACGAAAAATAGCCACCCGCCAAACCCCAATCAACCGGCGCCGATCAATCCTTCGCGCGATCCAAATACTCACCCGTCGTCGGATTCACCCGCACCCGTTCGCCGGTCGCAATGAACTCCGGCACGTTCACCGACACGCCATTCTCCAGCATCGCCGGCTTGGAACTCGCGTTCTTCGTCGCCGTCTTCATTACTGGCGCCGTTTCGGTGATCTTCAGCACCAGGTACTGGGGCAGGTCAATGCCAATCGGCCGTCCATCGTAATACTCGGCCAAAATCTTCATTCCCGGCTGCATCCACTGCGCGTTATCACCAAGCATCTCGTCGTCCATCTCGAGCTGCTCGTAGTTCACGATGTTCATGAAGTGATACGTGTCGCCGCCCTTGTACAGGAACTCGAGCTCCTGCGTTTCCATCGACGCCTTTTCGATAGAATCAGCGGCACGGAACCGGTGCTCAAAGTTGGCGCCCGTCTTCAGGTTTTTAAGCTTGGCCTGCACCATCGCGCGCAGGTTGCCCGGCGTATGATGGCGGAATTCGATTACGCGGCACGGGTTGCCCTCGAATACAAGGACCATTCCGCGACGAATTTGGGTGGCTGGCATCGCCATACGAGCAACTTCCTTATTTGTCGATTGAATTACGTTCGGAGACAGCCTTTAACTATAGTCTGGCTAACGACTTGGGTCAACTTTGGCCTATACCATCGGTTTCACCCTGCCGCGCCAGCCTAATCCAACACCTTTTTTGCAAGAGCCCGCGCCAGCGCCGGCCAAATATTATGCGCGGCAAGCTTCGCCCCTTCGGACGTCGGATGAATTCCGTCCCCCTGATTCAGTGTCGCCACCCCGGCCACACCGTCGAGCAGGAACGGCGAGAGTGCCACGCCTTCGGATTTAGCGACCTTCCCAAAAAGCGCGTGAAAGTCGGACGTGTAGCGCTTCCCGAGATTGGTCGGTGCTTCCATCTGCACCAAAAGAATTTTCGCCACCGGGTTGTCGGTACGGACCCGTTCAATGATCGCGCGAATGTTTGCCGCCGTCGAATCGGGGTCGAGCCCGCGGAGTCCGTCGTTGGCGCCCGTCTCGATCACGACCAGATCGGGCTTCTGCTTGAGCAACCAATCCAACCGTCGGAGCGCACCGGCAGAGGTTTCACCAGTGAGACCGGCATTGACGATGTTTGCCCTGACGCCCGCGGAATCGGCGAGATGCTGTAGTACAGATGGATAGGCGTCGCGCGCCGGATCGTCCAACCCGTAGCCGGCGGTGAGACTGGTGCCAAGAAACAGAACGCGTGGCGCACCCGTACGGCTGACCGGGGCAGCGGTAGCGGCTTCTCCGGTTGCCGCCGCTGCGCCCCGCACTGTTGATTCCATCGAAGTATTTTCGCGGCGCGCACTCTGGGCGCTGCCGACTTTGCCCGCTTTCTCGGAACTGTCAGATCTGCCGCAGGCCGCGAATGCGGCCAGCGCCATAGCGATCACCACGAGCCGTCGTCTTTTTCTTTTTTGTTCTCTTTTTCTTCCTTCGTTTTTCGAAACCATGCTGATCGCCACCGACCTCACGAAAGAGTATCCGTCCGGGAACGGCCAATTGGCCGTCCTGAAATCTGTCTCATTTTCTGTTCCGCAGGGGGCTTTTGTTGCGATTGTTGGCCCCTCCGGAAGCGGAAAAACAACGCTCCTCGGCCTGCTCGCCGGGCTGGACACGCCGTCCCGCGGTACGGTTTCAATAGACGGCGTCGACATCACCCTGATGACGGAAGACCAGCGGGCACTGCTCCGCGGTGAGAAAGTCGGGTTCATTTTCCAATCGTTTCAGTTGATCCCAACGCTGACGGCGCTGGAGAATGTCCAAGTTCCACTCGAACTGCGCGGCGATCCGACCGCCGTGCCCCGCGCCACTGAGCTCATGGAGCGCGTCGGCCTGGCCGACCGCGCCGACCACTTCCCCGCCCAACTTTCCGGCGGCGAACAACAACGCGTGGCGATCGCCCGCGCCTTCTCCAACGCGCCGCGCATTCTGTTCGCCGACGAGCCGACCGGAAATCTCGACGGTGCAACGGGCAACAAGATTGTCGAACTGCTCGAAGCGCTGAACCGCGAATCCGGTTCGACGATCGTGCTCGTCACACACGACACGACCCTCGCCGAACGCGCCAGCCGGATCATCCGCCTGAAAGACGGCGCGGTGATCGAGGATCGCGCGCGATGAATCGTTGGCGTTCCATCGGTGGATTAGCGTGGCGCGAGAGTCGAACCGCCCGTCGCCGGCTATTACTTTACATGTCAAGTATCTCACTGGGCGTGGCCGCACTCGTCGCCATCGATTCCTTTGCCAGCAACGTGCAAGGTTCCATTCGCGAGCAGTCGCGGAATCTGATGGGCGGCGACATCGCGCTCACGATGAATCAGAAATTCCCGGAAAAATCGCAGGCCCTGCTCGACTCCCTTGGCAAGAACGGTACACCAGTCGCTACGGTGGTCACGTTCGGCTCGATGGTGCTCGCGCCGCGAAGTGGCGGCACGCGACTCGCCCAGGTGCGCGGAGTGACGGCGAATTTTCCATTCTATGGTGACGTGGTCACAGAGCCGGCCGGCATGTGGCCGCGGTTGCAACAGGGACCGCACGCGCTCGTGGACCCGGCGCTGTTAATCGCCCTCGACGCGAAAGTCGGCGACACGCTCGCCGTCGGCTATATGCGGTTCGTCATCATCGGCACCATTATTGCCGTCGCCGGCGATCCCGGACTGTCGGCGGCGATTGGCCCGCGCGTCTTTATCGCCGACCGGTATGTCGCGGAAACGCAGTTGCTTGGATTCGGCAGTCGCGCTTCGTATGAAATGCTGGTCAAGTTGCCGCCTACGGTGAAAGGCGAAAAATGGCTGGTGCCCTACCGCGCCCGATTTCAGAAAGATGACGTGCATGTCACCACGGTCGAGCAGCGCGAACTCAGCTTGACCGAGTCAATAAAACAGCTGACCAGTTTTCTGGGGATCGTGGGGCTGATCGCCTTATTGCTCGGCGGGATCGGCGTCGCCAGCGGTGTGAACGCGTTCGTCCTGCGCAAGATCGACACGGTCGCCGTGCTGCGCTGCGTGGGCGCGACGAGTGGACAGGTGCTCGCCGTGTACGTCGTACAGGCCGCGGTGATGGGACTGCTCGGCGCCGCTATCGGCGTGCTCCTTGGCGTCGGAATTCAGTTCCTGCTTCCGATCGCTATCAAGGATTTCTTGCCCGTGGATGTGCACGTACAGCTCGACTGGACAGCAATTGGTCTTGGATTGGCGATCGGCGTCTGGGTGGCGTTGATCTTCGCCCTTCGCCCGCTCCTGGCGTTGCGTCGCGTGAGCCCGTTGCAGGCGCTTCGCCGCGACGAAGCTGCCCTTGAAGCGCAGCGTCGCAAGGATGTACCGACGTATCTCGTGAACATCGCGCTGCTCGCGAGCATTCTCGTGCTATGCGTACAACGCGCCGGCAGCGTCCGCCGCGGCGCGTACTTCGCGGCCGGGATTGGCGGAAGCATGCTGGTGCTCTGGCTCAGCGCCGCTCTGCTTTCACGCATCGCGCGAAGCGTCGTGACCGCGCGTTGGCCGTATGTCGTGCGGCAAGGCGTAGCGAATCTGTATCGGCCGGCGAATCAGACCCGGGCCGTTGTCCTGGCACTGGGCTTCGGATCTTTTCTCGTGTCAACACTCTATTTGGTGCAGGCGAACCTGCTGAAGCAATTCGACATCACAGCAGCAGCATCCAAAGGCAATCTGATTTTCTTTGATATTCAGGACGACCAGCGTCGTGGCCTCGACTCCATTCTCGTCGCGGCACGGCAGCCCACACTGGCCTACACGCCGATCGTGACGATGAAAATCAACGCGATCAACGGCAAGACCATAAAGCTGTGGGTCGCCGCACACGGCATGCCGGACCGCCATTGGGCCACGCGCCGCGAATATCGCTCGACGTACCGCGATACGATGGTCGCCACAGAGAAAATTGTCGCGGGCCGATGGTTCGGGAAAGCCAATCTGCCTGACTCCATTTCCGAACTCTCGCTCGAGACCGAACTTGCCGGCCAGCTCCATGTGAAAGTTGGCGACCTCATACAGTGGGACGTTCAGGGTGTGAATATCCTGTCGAAGCTCACTAGTCTGCGTGAAGTGAACTGGGGCCGATTCGAATTGAATTTCTTTGCCGTATTTAATTCCAAGGGGTTACGGCAAGCGCCAAAAACTTTCGCCGCAGTGGCGTCGGTGCAATCCGACACCACCGTGGCGCGCCTCCAGCGCCAATCGGTGACCCGCTTTCCCAATGTCTCGAGCATCGACCTTTCGCTCATCCGAAAAACGGTCGGCAACATTATCAGCAAAGTGGCGGTCGCCGTTCAGTTTCTCGCGCTCTTTAGCCTGGCGATGGGCATCCCGGTGCTATTCAGCGCTGTTGCCGCAACCCGGCGCGACCGATTGCGCGAAGGTGTTCTCCTCAAAACCCTTGGTGCAACGAGAGCGCAAATCGTCCGTATTCTTTTCGCCGAGTATGCCCTGCTCGGCGCGCTCGGCGCATTGACCGGAATGCTCCTGTCGTTCGCCGGTGCCTGGGGATTGGTCAAATACATTTTTGATGGCCACTTTTCGCCGGCGCTGTTGCCGGCGGCGATGATTGC
>JANYBD010000284.1 GCA_025360995.1 Gemmatimonadota bacterium | reverse complement strand
CCGATATGAATTTTCTGCTTCGCACCGTCATCCCAACGACCGGGGATGTCCATCTCTTTTCCCTTCGGGGCGCCGCTGCCGACGTACACCGCGTCATACCCTTCGGCGAGCAACGCTTTCATACTCGTGACTGTCGTGTCGTACCGTACGTCTGCTCCCATTGAAATGATGTAGCCGGTCTCTTCGTCGAGCACACTCGCAGGGAGTCGGAACGCTGGGATATTGAACCGCATCAGTCCGCCGGCTTGACGGTACTTCTCATAGATCACAACGTCGTAGCCGAGGGGGAGCAGGTCGTTGGCCACCGTTAGGGATGATGGGCCGGCGCCAATGAGTGCGACGCGTTTACCGTTTTTTACGGTCGGTGCTTTTGGTAACTGGTCGGTGATGTCATCACGCAGATCAGCGGCGACGCGCTTGAGCCGGCATATCGCCACCGGTTTGCCGTCGACGCGGCCGCGGCGACAAGCGGGTTCGCAGGGCCGATCGCAGGTCCGGCCAAGAATGCCCGGAAAAACGTTCGATTCGCGGTTCAGCATATACGAATCGGTATATCGCCCCTGCGCGATCAGCCGCAAATACTCCGGCACGTTAGTATGCGCCGGACAGGCGTATTGGCAGTCTACAACCTTATGGTAGTAGTTCGGATCGCTGACATTGGTCTGACCCACGGTGCTTCCCCCGGAAATGGCTTCGGCCTTCGCTGGCATCTACTGGACGATCTTCCTTACGGTTGGATAAGTGATACCGAGCTGTTCCAGATATGTTTTGAATTTTTTCGGATCGTAATAGAATTTCTGCATGGCGGGCCGGTATTTGGCCATAATTTCTGCGTTCAGCCAAATCGGCGGTTGGTCGGTAGGTGAAAGAAAGGATTTGTATTTCATTTCCTTCGTTTGAACGTTGTCGAAGTAATCCTTGGCGTCGACGATGATCTGCGGGATTGAGAGCAGATCAAGCATCGTCATGGCCTGTACCTTTGCGCCGGCCACAACGCCCTTATGGGCAATCGGCGTCGCCATCGAGATGGCGTTCGCCCAGTTGTGTCCCGGCAATCCGGGGATATTTGAAGGATAGTTGAGTGTGATCGTCGGGACGGTCCAACTCACGTCGCCGATATCGTCGGAGCCCCCGCCCATGCGGGTTGCCTCATTGACCGGACCGCCGAGGCGACCGCCGCGCTCCGAGAGCCCCGACTCCTTCACTCCGAGTTCGTGCTGAATGCCCTTGGCAAGCGTCTGATCCTTCTCGTCCCACTGGGGCATTCCAACCTTCGCGATGTTTGCGTACATCGCTTCGGCAATCGGTCGGCTAAAGTGTCCGCTCCAACCCGAGCCGATCATCATGACGGTGTCGACTTTTGTTCCGGTCATCAGTGTTGCTCCGAGGGCCATTTTCTTGGCGTCCTCGTACATCACCATCGTCCGCGCATAGTCACGTTCCCGGAAGTAAAACCAGATGCTTGCGGTACTCGGCACAACATTTGGCTGGTCGCCACCGTCAGGAATCACGTAGTGCGAACGCTGGGGCAGTTCCATGTGTTCGCGATGAAATTCCCACCCGTTGGCCATTAGCATCACAGCATCGAGTGCACTCTTTCCGCGCCAAGGGGCACCGGCGGCGTGTGCACTCTCGCCTTTGAATTTGAAAATCGCTGAAATGAGTGCATTACTGCCGGACTGTCCCCACGATACGCCGAGTTCCTGTCCAACGTGTGTGAAGAGCACGGCATCGGCGTCTTTGAAAACGCCGGCTCGAACTAGATATGCCTTGCCGGCCATCGCCTCTTCGGCGACACCGGGCCAGAGGACAATCGTGCCCTGCATGTGCTCCCGCGTCATGATGTCTTTCACCACGAGTGCGGCAGCGATATTGAGTGGCATACCGGAATTGTGTCCTTCGCCGTGGCCAGGGGCGCCGGTGATCATTGGGTCATGGTAGCCGACGCCGGGTTTATTGCTGGCTTGCGGGATATCGTCGATATCGGAGCCGAGTGAGATGACCGGCTTGCCCGAACCCCATCGGGCAACGAAAGCCGTCGGAATGCCGGCGACGCCGCGTTCAACTTTGAAACCGTTCTGTTCAAGGATTCCGGAGAGGTATTTGGAGGTCTCGAACTCTTGCATGCCGAGTTCGCCGTAGGAAAAGACCTGGTCGACCATCTCTTGAATCATTTTCGCTTTTGCGTCGATGCCTTTCACGGCATCTTCCTTGAGTTTCTCAAGTTGCGGATTGCCCGCGTATTTGTATTTAATTGAATCGGCAGCGCTGTTGAGGCCTCCGCGACCTTGAGCAGACACGGCAATAGGCACAATCGCCGACAATACAGCGACGGTATAAAAGGCGAGGCGAAAACGCATCGAACTCCTCCTGGGGATGGCACGACTAGTTACAATTGAATTTTCGCTATTGGGAGAGGAAAGCGCCACGGCAAAACGCCCGGAACCGGATACTCGTCCATGGCGGTTGAAATTGGGTGCCCGACCCCCTGATACTATGTACGAAGGCGTTGGTAACCGAGACCCAGGATTGCCATGATGATCGCTGCGTTCCTCGCTCTAATTGCTGCCACGTCCGCCCAGCAGACTGACTCCATTGTGAACCGGGCAACGGCGGCGGTCAAACCGCTCACGGATTCGGTCGCCTTGCGATCTGCGGGATATCAGCCATTGGCGTTCGGGCCGGTGCGTGACCTCACACCATTTCAGGGACAACACTGGCTCGACCCGAAGGCGATTGTGGCCAATCTCCCGGTCGATCTCTCGAAACCGACGTTCGTGATGTACCTGCCGGTTCGCGATTCGCTCATTCCCGTCGGCGTGGCATATACTCGGCGCATTGGTCCCAGCACGCCAATACCGACCACATTGGCCGGCGTGAATGCCGAATGGCATTCGCATGTATTTTGTCGTGGCGTTCCTGGCATGGGAACCGTGCTTTCTGACGGAATCGATGACTGCAAGACACGAGGCGGCACGCCCACGCCGCAGCAACTCGCGATGGTGCATACCTGGACGATTCCGAATCCGGATGGTCCGTATGCTCACGATAATCCCAGTCTGCCGTATTTCGCGACTGGGCTAATTCCGCCAACCAAGCCAACGAGGGATGACCGTCTGTTTGGTGTAGCGCTTGGAGAAGCGTACGGAGCAAAGCTGCCAATTGCACACCGCATTGATCGTGACGCGCAGCAAGCGGGCACGGGTGCGTTATTGCAGGAACACCGGTTGGCCCTCCGGTCGCTGGTGCCGCAATTGCTTGCCGCACAAAAGGCGCACGATGCTGTGAAGTTCATGGCGCTACGAAAAAAGACTATCAGCGAATGGAATGCATTGCTGTCCACATATCACGCGCTTGCGGCGACGCCGGAGATTGGAAACCGGATTGATGTAGAGCTATCCGAAGTCACCGATAACATGCAGATGCATCATCACTAGAGCACCCCCGGCATCACCGTGCAACGTTTCACGATGTCCTGAATGAGCTGCAGCACTTTTTTTCGACCGTGCACATCGAGGCTTGTGACGCGGGTGGGACCGGTCGCCGGCAACGCGGTTATCGCTTCTGATCCATCGAGCACGTCGCCCCGAGACGAAAAGGTAGTCATCACCCGCACTTCGCTTCCGGTCGCGGGGATCACCGTAAAAGCGCGGAATGACTGCGGAATTCCATCGTCTCGAAGCGTGAAGGTTACGCGGCGAGTGGGACCGATGAGGTCGAATACATACACAGTCCATTTCCCCGACTGATGCGCGGCCGGATCGTCGTGCACAGTGTGGCAAGAGCCGTCCTGTGCCGGAAGATCGGCGATCGCCGGGGAAATGTCGCGGGTCGGCGGGCTTTTTCCAAGGTTGCACGCCAAGGTGCCAGTGAGAACTGCGATGACACTTGCTCTGAGAAGCGCAGCGGACATGCATTACTCCGAAATGTTGCAGCGAAATGAATTCCTGACGGACGGGTTCAAATTGTTATTCTCGCTCGCGTGTGCTTAGGTATGCTCCGAGTAATGTTACCCTTAAATCTGTCACCTTTCGGCTAGAATATTCTTTCATTTTATCAAACACCATCCGGGCCTTTGCAATATTGCCAGTATGCAGCAGGGTAGTGACCGCCGCATCACGGAATAAATCGTTGTCCAGCCAAGTTCTCTCGTTTACGCGGGCATTGAGCACTGGATCGATCTCGACAGCGGCCGCTGCCCAGTCATAACCGGTCACAGCGTGCAGAAACCGCCAAGCGGCACGCGC
>JANYBD010000268.1 GCA_025360995.1 Gemmatimonadota bacterium | reverse complement strand
AATAGCTGGGGGGGGACTCGAACCCCCGACCCCGGCATTATGAGTGCCGTGCTCTAACCAGCTGAGCTACCCAGCCAACAACCCCGAAAAATAACGAGGGCCGACCCCTTCCGGAATCGGCCCTCGAAACTTCATGGCGGGGGCGGGATTTGAACCCGCGACCTTCGGGTTATGAGCCCGACGAGCTACCAGGCTGCTCCACCCCGCGTCGATACATCAAACATACCCGGCGGAGGCGCTTAATCAAGGTAAAAACGGCTTTGCCACGGATTTTCTATGGTCTGCGAGCTTTCTTCGCCGTGTCCCCAGGCGCCGGCTCCGTGAACCGGTACAAAAGCTCCTTGTTCCCTTTCACCATCCCAAACTCCTCTCGCGCGATCCGTTCCTGAGTCACCGGATCACTCTCTACCATTGCCTTGTATTTCTTCAGCGAATCCAGCTCGTGCTTGAGCGAATCGAGCTCGTGATGCACGCGCGCCAAACGCGTCCGCTGCCGCACTAGGTCAAACGTCCCCCATTCTCCGCCCTGCACCGCGAAATAGATCACTCCAATGGCCGCCAACGCGAGCACCGCTCGCGTCGCGATACTCGCCGGTGCGGCGCGCTTCTTACTCGCCAATCCCGTACACCGCGCCGCCCGGAAATTCGGCGCTCGAACCCAGCTGCGATTCAATGCGCAGCAATTGATTGTACTTCGCCACCCGATCCGTCCGGCTCGCCGAACCCGTCTTGATCTGGCCGGCGTTCGTCGCCACCGCCAAATCGGCAATAAAGGTGTCTTCCGTCTCGCCGCTACGATGCGAAATGATGTTCTGGTACCCGTTGCGCCGCGCCATTTCGATGGTCTCCAGCGTCTCGGTGACCGTGCCAATCTGATTCAGCTTGATGAGAATCGCGTTCGCCACATCTTCGTCAATGCCGCGACTGAGAAATTCCGGGTTCGTAACAAACAGATCGTCGCCTACCAGTTGCACTCGGTCACCGATCGCCGCGGTCAATGTGGCCCAGCCCTCCCAATCGCCCTCCGCCAAACCGTCTTCAATCGAGACGATGGGATATTTCGTGATCCATTTTTCAAAGAGTTCAATCATCTGCGCTGCACTCTTGGTTCCGGCACCACTCTTCTTGAACGTGTACTGCTTCTTGTCGTAGAGTTCGCTCGCCGCGCAGTCCAGCGCGAGACAGATCTGCGTGCCTGGCGCGTAGCCCGCCGTCTCAATCGCTTCAAGAATGACGGTGATCGCCTCTTCGTCGCTCTTCAGATCCGGCGCAAAACCGCCCTCGTCGCCAACGCCGGTTGCCAGTTTCCGCTTGACCAGAACTTTCTTCAGGGCATGAAAAACATCCACGCCCATGCGGAGTGCATCGCTAAACGTCTCGGCACCCACTGGCACGATCATAAACTCCTGAAAATCGATCGTATTGGTCGCGTGCGCGCCACCATTAATTATGTTCATCATCGGCACGGGAAGCGTGCGCGCCAACGGGCCGCCGAGGTAGCGATAGAGCGGCTGGTTCGCACTGAATGCGCCGGCGCGTGCCACCGCCATTGAAACACCGAGCATCGCATTCGCACCGAGCTTCGATTTGTTCCTCGTGCCGTCGAGCGCGATCAGCGCGCGGTCAATACCGATCTGATCAGTCGCATCGGCGCCACGGAGTGCCGGCGCGATCAGCGCCTCGACATTCTTCACCGCTTTGCGAACGCCTTTGCCGCCGTATCGCTTGGCGTCACCATCGCGAAGTTCCAACGCTTCGTTTGCGCCGGTACTGGCGCCGCTCGGTACCGCCGCGCGACCGGCGCCGCCGTCACTTAACAGTACGTCAACTTCGAGAGTGGGATTACCGCGCGAGTCGAGGATTTCGCGGGCTTCGATCGCATCGATTGCAGACATGGCAGTGTGGGATAGCGTGAAAAGTTTCCGGCTCGGTCGCCGCACAAATCCAATCTACTTTGTGGTGAGGCTCCGCGGCTCCCATCCGGGACTTTTGACCCCGTAGTGTAACTGCAGCGCCTCGGCCATCCGGCCGCGGACCGTCGCGGCCAGTTCGCCCCGCTGTTCGTATGTGAGCCCCGCGGTGGGCACCGGCTCCAGAAAGTGCACATCAACCCGGCCCTTGCGGAGGAGAAATTTCCCCTTGGGCTGGCAGTGGATCGTTCCGTAGATGACCGTTGGAATGATCGGTGCCTGAGCACTGATCGCCAAAACGAACGGGCCTTTCTTAAATGCCCGGAGCGCATATGAGTCACCGCGCGTTCCTTCGGCAAACACGATAATCGACGCCCCGTCGTGCACCCGGTCGGACGCCTCGCGATATGACTCGAATGCGGCCTTCCTGTTCTCCCGTTCGATAAACACCATCCCGGCAGCGCGAATCCCCGCGCCAAAAAGCGGAATTCGCGAAAGTTCGGCTTTCGCCACGAACTTTCCGCGGGTCATCAGACTGGCAATCACGGGGACGTCGAAAAGTGAAACGTGATTGGACACAAACATTTTCTCGGCACCACGAGTGTTTTCTTCACCGTGCACAACAATTTCTATGCCCGCCGCCCACACCAGCGCTTTCCCCCACACGCGCGGCGTAATATCGAAAATGCTACCGACTGTGTCCTTGCGACGCAGCAACGCGCCAATCACCACGGCGCTGCTGCCGATGGCGGTCGCTACTAGCGTAAAAAGCGCGCCCAGGATAGTTCGGATCATGGCGCGGTAAAGTGGTCGTGACCTTTCGGCGTGGGCACACGGGCACCGGCCATACGCGTGACCACCCCGGGACCGTCTGCTCCCACCGTGCTGACCTCGCCGATGGCTGTCAGCGGAATTCCGAACTTGCGTTCGAATTCACGCGCGTCAATCGTAGATGGACCGGTCACCAAAAGTTCGTATTCTTCGCCGCTACGAGCGGCAACGTCTGCCGACGCACCCTCAATCAGCGGCAGCCGATCAAGGTCAATGGATATTTCCTTGCCGCTTGCCGCTGCGAGATGTCCGGCGTCCGACACTACGCCGTCGGAAATATCGATCGCCGCGGTCGCACCGAACTCGGCGAGCCATTGCGCCTCTCGCAACCGCGGAACCGGTCGCGCAAAGCGATGACGATGAACGGGCGTCGGGGCCTCTCCTCGTTCGAACGCCTCGAGGGCGAGCATTGGCCCGCCGAGCCGGCCGGTCACCCAAAGTGAATCACCGGCATTTGCGCCTGAACGCATCAACGGAGTGCGCACCGTGCCCAGTACCGTCACACCGATGGACAGTTCGGAACCGGTCGTGAGATCGCCACCGACAATCGGCGTGTTGGTATCACGGGCAATGATGGCGATGCCATCGGCCAGCGCCATCGATTGTTCGCGCCAATTTTCCGGAAGCGTGAGCGCAATCGTCATCGCCAATGGCATCGCGCCCATTGCGGCGAGATCACTGATCGCCGCCGCGCCGGCGCGGTATGCAATTTCTTCCGGCGAAAGCCAGGCCCGGCGAAAATGCACGTGCTCCACCGACGTATCGGTGCTCATGACGATCTTCATTCCAGGAGGTACGTCGAGCACTGCACCGTCATCGCCGGTGCCGCGAGCGATCGCGCCCCACCGCGCAATAGTGGCGCGGACGGCGTCGAATTCCGCGCCGGGGCCCAACGTAAGATGATTGCTTGACGCTGTCATAACTGTTATCAAAGCTATGGCGTTGGCAAAGCTGATGTTTGCGCTTCGCGTTCCCCGACGGCCGCCAGTTCCGCGATCACAGGCGGAACACCGGCTACATCGATTTGCGGCCAAGCACTCGCGAGAGCGGCGATCACATCGTGCACAGTCACGCCCCTGATACGCCCTGCACCGGCAAGCTCCGCGGCACGGCCATGTACCCAAGCCGCCGCTCCGGCGCTCAGGCGCGGATCGTTGCTCTGTGCCAACAGCGTGGCAACAATACCGCCAAGCACATCGCCACTGCCGCCGGTCGCGAGCACGGGAGTGCCGGCCGCACTGACGTCGGTAACAGATCCATCACTGACAATTGTCGGTACCCCCTTGAGAAGCACCGTCGCGTGAATAGCGCGGGCAAGTTCGCCGGCGATCTCAAAGCGCCGCGCATTGACCTCGGCGGTGTCAACACCGGCAAGTCGGGAAAACTCCACCGCGTGCGGCGTGATAACCGCCGGACGGCCGGAAAGCAGTGCGCCGAGTTCGGACGCAGCACCGGTAAACGCCGTGAGCGCATCGGCGTCGACCACGACAGGGCCTCTCCACGATGTGAGCAACCGCCGGGCGAACAGGCGCGAGCTCTGCGCGAGCCCCAGTCCTGGACCAACGAGCACGACATTCGCCCATGCAAGGATCTCCTGCAATTCGGCGTCGGTCTCAGGCCAGCCCACAGCCATCGCCGCTGGCTCGAGCGTCTGCACGGCAGCGATGCTAGCGGACTCCACACACAATTTGACCATCCCAATTCCGCTCCGCATCGCTCCGCGTGCGGCGAGCACGGTTGACCCGGCAAAACCGATTGATCCTCCGACAATCAACAAGCGCTTACGCGTTCCCTTGTGGGCGCTGGCTGTGATTGGCGGAACAGACCGGAGAACCGAGCTCTCGTTTACGAGGTACGGCGCTTCATTAAAGGTTGCCGCGACATCGGCAATGCCAATCTCCACAACAACAATCGCGCCGGCGGCGTCTCGGTTTACCAGCAGGCCGCGCTTCATCGCACCAAACGTCACGGTAAGATCGGCATGCACACACGAGCCCGCGCACGTTCCCGTAGTAGCGTCGACTCCACTCGGGATGTCGAGCGCCACAACCCGGGCGCCGTGAGCCGCCGCGCTGTTGATGAGTGTGATTGCATCCGCGATCGCACCGCGCGGTGCGCCAACAGCGCCGGTCCCGAGCAAGCCATCGACGATGACGCCTTCAGTGCCGTCGGGCACGTCGTGCTGAAGGACAGCGCTCGCGGCCTCGCGCTCGGCCATCGCATCTGGCGTTTTCGCGGCCGCGCTCTCGGCGACACGAACGCGGATTCCACGGCGGGCGAGCTCTGCCGCCACCACCCACGCATCGCCGCCATTGTTGCCGGCACCGGCGTAGATCGCCACGCCACGCGATGTCTCAAGGGGAAATCGTTCAATGAGTAATGCTGCGGCAGCGCGCCCCGCGGACTGCATCAGCACTCGCGATGGCACACCAGAGGCTATTGTGCGGCGGTCGAGTTCCGCCGCCTGCAATGCGCTGACCACGCGCACGCGCATCTGCGCTCCGCTCACAAGCCCGCTATGCGGCGGGTGCGGCGTTCCACGGGTAGTTCCGGTCGAATGCATCGGAGAACTCGAACACGCCGACAAAATCTTCCTTGGTATCTGTCGGCTGGCTCATCAGTAGCCCGAGTTCGACCAGAGTAAACACCACATCGCCGATGTGTGCGGTCTGGGTAATGCCCCAGTGCTCCAGCACCATGCGCGCGAGCACACCATACCGTTGGATCGCAAGATCACGACACGCCTCAGCGAGTTCACGGCCGGTAATATGACGGCGCTCGGTGAGACGTCCCTGGCAAAACTCGAGTGCAGAGAGCACAAACAGATAGGCGTGCTCGTCGAACCGCGGTTCGCGCAGCTTGATCCGGTCCATCACTCCATCGCGAAACGCCAGTTCGGCCAAGTCGGTGCTCCTGTTGTCCGAAAAATGCTCCAGTGGTGGTCGTGCCACAAGCTGTTTCCGTGCGTAGCTCGGGGTTTTACTGCTTTGCCACGGATTTTCACGGATAAAAGAACGGATTAACACGGATTTTTCTTTTGGGAAACAACAACTGCACTGCCGTTAATACTTATTGGGTGTATCCGTGAAAATCGCTGTGTAAATCCGTTTCAATCCGTGGCAAAGCAGTAATACCCAGCGTTCTACACTACGGCCGGGTAGAGCGGAAATTTCGTCGTAAGCGCCTTCACTTCGGCGCGCACGTGCGCGTGAACCGCAGCATCGTCGGGCGCCTTCAGCACTGTATCAATAAAGCCGGCGATCAGCTCCATCTCGGCCGGGCCCATTCCGCGTGTGGTCAACGCCGGCGTGCCGATCCGAACTCCGCTCGTGATAAATGGCGACTGCGTCTCTTTCGGCACGGTGTTCTTATTCACCGTAATCCCGGCCTTATCGAGCGCCTGCTCGGCGACCTTGCCGGTGAGATTCTTGCTGCGCAAATCCACCATCATCAGGTGATTATCTGTGCCACCGCTTACGATTTGATAGCCGCGCGCCGAGAGCGCCGCGGCCAATGTTCTGGCGTTCGTGACGATCTTCTCGCAATAGCTTTTGAACTCCGGTCGCAGCGCCTCGAGAAACGCCACCGCTTTGGCGGCAATGATATGTTCGAGCGGGCCGCCCTGCGTTCCTGGGAACACCGCCTTGTCGATCGCTTTCGCATGCACGGCCTTGCAGAGAATCAATCCGCCGCGCGGGCCGCGCAGTGTCTTGTGTGTGGTGCTGGTGACCACATCGGCAAATGGCACCGGATTCGGATACACGCCGGTCGCCGAAAGACCGGCGAAGTGCGCCATATCAACCATGAAAATCGCTCCGACCTCTTTAGCAATCGCAGCGAATCGCGCAAAGTCGACCACGCGCGAATACGCCGAATACCCGGCAATGATCATTTTGGGTTTGTGCTCGCGCGCCAATGCTTCCATACCGTCGTAGTCGATGAGCGCTGCATCTGTCAGGCCATAGTGCACGGCGTGATACAGGAGTCCGCTGAAGTTCACCGGCGAGCCGTGCGTGAGATGGCCGCCCTGAGACAAGTCGAGGCCGAGCACCGTATCGCCCGGCTTTAGGAAGGCGAGATATACCGCGGCATTAGCCTGCGCTCCGGAGTGCGGTTGCACGTTCGCATGTTCAGCGCCGAATAGCTGTTTCACGCGATCAATGGCCAGTTGCTCAATCTTGTCCACGACTTCGCATCCGCCGTAGTAGCGTTTCCCGGGCAAGCCTTCGGCGTACTTGTTGTTGAGCACCGTCCCCATGGTTTCAAGCACCGCGGGCGAGACAAAATTTTCGCTGGCGATCAGCTCGAGACCATCATTCTCGCGAGTAATCTCTTCGTCTATGAGTCGGGCGATCTCCGGGTCGGTAGCGCGCAGCGCAGCACCGGGACGAACACGTTCCGAGTTAGGCCAACCACTCATCCACCGTTCTCCAGTTCAATTTTCCCGACCCGGCGTTCGTGGCGTCCGCCTTCAAACGGTGTGTCGAGCCAGGCTTTGAGGATCGCCGCGCTATCGCTGTCCGAGAGAAAGCGGGCGGGCAACACCAGTACGTTTGCGTTGTTGTGACGACGGGCGAGTTCGGCGATCTCCGGCGTCCACGCCACGGCCGCACGCACGTGTGGATGCCGGTTCGCTGCGTACGACATCCCGAGTCCGGTGCCGCATAACAACACACCACGCCGGACCTCGCCGCGCTCGACCTCGGCGGCAAGGGGATGGGCATAGTCCGCGTAATCGGTGGCATCGGGGGAGTGCGTACCGAGGTCCTGCACGTCGAATCCTAGTGCTGTCAACTGCCGTTTGATTTTTTCCTTCAACTCGAACCCAGCGTGATCCGAGGCAATCGGAATGCGTTCGGCCATCTCAACTCTTCCGTGGCCACTGTGGCCACGTACGGACAAGGCCGCGCACAGCGGCAACGCGGCGTTCGGCGAGCTTGTCCGCGGCGTCGTACGTCAGCACACCGGTTTCCTTGGCAATCTGATATACACCAAGCAGTGTGTCGAAGATTTCGTCGGCTTTCCGGAGGGCGCGTTCACGCGTCCAACCAGCAAGCTCGCTGTACACATTGATCACACCGCCGGCGTTCGTCACAAAATCCGGCGCATAGAGAATGCTGCGTTTCTCCAGTGCCGGTCCGTGTTTCTTGGGTTCGAGCAGCTGATTGTTCGCACCACCGCAAACGATCTCAACTTTCAGTTGAGGAATCGTGTCGTCGTTGAGGATGGCGCCGAGTGCGCAGGGGGCGAAAATATCCGCCTTCTGGCTGTAGATGGCGCTGTCGGTCGTTGCGACTGCGCCGTAACTCTTCACGGCGTGATCCACCCGCTCCTGGCGCAGATCGGTAACGATCAGTTTGGCGCCGGCTTCGTGCAGCTCGTTGCAGAGATACGTGCCAACGTTTCCAAGCCCCTGCACAATGACAGTCTTGCCTTTCAGTGATGAAGAGCCCCAGCGATGTTGCGCCGATGCTTCGATCGCGCGGAACACACCGTGTGCGGTGACCGGGCTGGGATCGCCGGACCGATTGGCGAGACCGGCCACGTATTCGGTCTCCATATGCACATAATCCATGTCCGTCGTACTGGTGCCGACATCTTCTGCCGTCACATAGCGCCCACCGAGTGATTCGACGAATCGGCCATGCGCACGGAACAGCATCTCGCGATTCGCGGTGCGGTTGTCGCCGATGATCACGGACTTGCCACCGCCGAGGTTCAGGCCGGCAACGGCGTTCTTATACGTCATGCCGCGGGCCAACCGAAGGGCATCGGTGATGGCCTCATCCTCGTTGGCGTAGTTCCAGAATCGTGTGCCGCCGAGCGCCGGCCCGAGGGTGGTATCGTGGATGGCAATGATGCCGCGATATCCCGTGTACTTGTCGTAGCAGAGGACGACTTGTTCGTGGCCGAGGTCCGCAACGGTGTCGAAGATCTTCATGTTAAGTGCTAGTCTCGAGTGCGAGGGGGTGGAGCGGCGGTTCAACTGCTATAAATATCGCTATTCCGTGACCGCTCTTCCAATGATGACGCGCTGTATTTCCGAAGTACCTTCATAGATCTCGGTGACTTTGGCGTCGCGAAACAGGCGCTCCACCGGGTACTCCTTCACATAACCGTAGCCACCAAACACCTGCACGGCCTGTGTTGTAACCCACATTGCTGTCTCGCTGGCGACCAGTTTGCACATCGAAGTATACGCGCCCGGCGACTCGCCCCGGTCTTTCATCGTCGCCGTAGCGTGAAGCAATGCTCGCGCCGTCTGGACGCGTGTCGCCATATCGGCGAGCTTCCATTGGATCGCCTGAAATTCATCGATAGATTTGCCGAACTGTTTGCGTTCCGCGGCGTAGGCGACGCTGGCCTCAACAGCCGCCCGGGCAATACCGATGGCCTGCGCGGCGACACCCATCCTGCCGTGTTCGAGCGACTGAAGGGCATACGCAAACCCCTGCCCTTCCTCCCCAACTAAACGGTCGGCCGGCACGCGCATATTGTCAAACGAAAGTTGCACCGTCGGCGACGCACGCAGTCCCATCTTGTTCTCTTTTTTGCTGACGCGAAAGCCGGCCAAATCAGGCGTCACGATGAATGCCGAAATGCCGTTGCGGCCGCGCCGCGCATCAGACGAATCGGTACGTGCCATCGCGACAATTACCGCGTTCGGATCGCTACCGTGAGACACCCACGCTTTCGTGCCATTCAGCACCCAATGATCGCCATCGCGCACCGCTTGCGTTGCGAGGGCTGCCGCATCGGAGCCGGCATCCGCTTCCGACAGCGCGAAGCAACCGAGCCGGTCGCCGCGAACCATTGGACGCAGCCAATCCTTCTTCTGTTGCTCTGTGCCGTAGTTGAGAATCATTTGCGTCGGCAACGAGTTATGCACCGACATCAAAACGGCCGTCGACGCGTCGGCGGCCGCAATTTCCTCAATTGCAATCAAGTAGGTGAGGCAGTCGAGTCCGAGGCCTTCATACGCCTCGGGGACCAGAATACCCAGAAATCCGAGATCGCCGAGCTTGCGAACAATTGACGGTTCGAAAAATGATTTCTCATCCCACTCTGCGGAGTACGGAGCAAGTTCGGCCTGCGCAAAGGCGCGCGCTGTCCGTTGAATTTCGGACTGCTCCGGAGTCAGTGCCGTTAGAGGCGGCAAATTTTTAAACACAGGAGCAGATCGGCTAGTAAGTGTAGAATCCGCGCCCGGACTTTCGTCCGAGCCACCCAGCCGCCACATACTTTCGCAGCAGCGGACAGGGGCGGTACTTCGAATCGCCGAGTCCGGTATGCAGGACTTCGAGAATCGCCAAACAGGTGTCAAGCCCAATGAGATCGGCGAGGGCCAGCGGTCCCATCGGATGATTCATTCCCAGCTTCATGACCGTATCGACCGCTTCCGGCGTGCCGACGCCCTCCATCACGCAGAACACCGCTTCGTTGATCATCGGCAACAACACACGGTTGGCAATAAAACCGGGATAATCGTTCGCTTCTACAGGTGTCTTGCCGAGCGATTTTGAGAGCGCGACGGTGTGCGCAAGGGTTGCGTCGCTGGTCGCAAGCCCGCGAATGATTTCAATGAGCTGCATCACGGGCACAGGATTCATGAAGTGCATGCCGATCACTAGCTCGGGTCGCTGCGTTTGCGCGGCGATTTCGGTGATCGAGATGGAACTGGTATTGGTCGCGAGAATAGCGCCGACGCTAGACAGTTGGTCGAGTTCGCGAAAAATTTTGAATTTGAGTTGGACGTTTTCGGTCGCGGCTTCGATGACAACTGTTGCCGTCGAGACCGCGCCTAAATCGGTGCTCGTCGAAAGCTTTGACAGAGCGGCATCGCGCGCCGCAACGTCGATCGCGCCCTTCTTGATTTGACGATCGAAATTTTTCTCGATCGTCGCCTTGGCCTTAGCGAGCGCCTCCGCCGAGACATCGATCATCGTCACGGGAATACCGGCCGCTGCGCAAACGTGCGCGATGCCATTTCCCATTTGTCCGGCGCCGATGACGGCGATCACATCACTCATTCGTCAGTTCCCTGGATATAGAAGCAAGAGGCGCGACCGCTTCACCAGTGGCGCGCCTTTTGAGCACTGATATCAACAGAAAGATAGTCACCAACATACCGACAGCGGCGGCGATTCCGCCTTCGGGCCCCCATGAGCCACCAGTGAGCCATGCCGGACCCTGGTCTACCAGCCGATACCCGGGCTGAGGCAGGGGCATCCCGCTCACCGGGGCGTGGAGCAGTGCGGCCTGGGCAAAATTCCACGCTAAGTGCGCGACCCACGCCGCATAAAGCGAACCGGTAGCGATTCGCACGACGGCCAGAAAATATCCGGCCAGCCCCACCATCGCGATTCCGATGACCGTCGGATCGGGATTGCCAAGATGCAGCAGTGCGAAAAGCATACTCGTGATGACAATCGCCACCGGCGTGCCGACGGACACTCGCAGTGTCGTGAGAATATACCCGCGCATGAGTAACTCCTCAGCCAGCGCGGCAAAGGTCAACACCATTAGCGCCACACCCGACGCACTCGTCCACGACTGGAGTTGCGGCTGTGTCACTACGGTCAAGCGCCCTGCGGCGATCAACGCAGCGCTCGGCACCAGTATCGCCAGTGTGCCTACCGCCAACCCGATGGCGATCGCGCGCCAACGCAGTGCGTGACGACCAAGACCAACGCGGATCCAAATGCCATCACGCACGCCATCGATAACGCGCGACGCCGCATAAGTGCCGATCAATATCGCTCCGACGCCCATGAGGTCGGGAATCGGCAAGCGTGTCGCGCGCGCGAAGTCGGGCAGTCCGAGCGCAGCGGCAATCGGATACAAAATGGCCATGATGACGGTCAACCCGACTATCGTGGCGCCACAAAAAAACAGTACACGCCAAAAGGCGCGCACCGTTCCGTCGCCACCAACAAAAACGGTACGGGGATCCATCCTGAATCTCGGTGGGACGACGGTGTGCTTAGACGCGCTCGACGCTGAGCGCGACTGCGTTGCCGCCACCGAGACAGAGCGTCGCCAACCCGGTGCGCGCGCCGCGATCGTGCATCGCATGCAGGAGCGTCACGAGTACGCGGGCCCCGCTCGAGCCGATCGGATGGCCCAGCGCGATCGCACCGCCGTTCACATTGACGCGGCTCCAATCCCAGCCAAGCGCGTCGCCGTCGGCAAGGGCCTGACTGGCAAATGCTTCGTTGGCTTCAATGAGGTCATAGTCGCTGATGGTAGCGCCGGTCTTCTTCATTAAATTCCGGACGGCGACGATCGGCGCGAAAAACAAATCCTGCGGATCCCCACCGCCCGATGCGTATCCGGTGATACGGGCGAGAATCGGGAGGCCGTGGGCAATCGCATACGCTTCCGATGCCACCACGAGTGCGGCACCGCCGTCGTTTAATCCTGGCGCGTTGCCGGCCGTCACTGTCATCTCTGCCGGGGTCATATCCTTTGGCGCGTCTTTCGGAAACGCCGGCCGCAATTTTGCGAGTGCTTCGAGTGATGTATCTTTTCGCGGGCCCTCGTCAGTATCCACGATGGTCGGCCCCTTCTTGCCCGCGATTTCGACGGGAGCGATCTCGGTCTTGAACTTTCCGCCTTCGATCGCGGCAATCGCTTTCTGGTGGGATGACAGCGCGAACTCATCCTGCCGGGCGCGGGTGATCCCAGCCTTTTTCGCCGTGTACTCGGCGTGACCGCCCATATGGCGGTCGTAGAACGAACACCATAGTCCGTCTTTCAGCAACGCGTCGGCCATCACTTGATTCCCGAACTTGATTCCGGCGCGCATACCATTAACCAGGTGTGGCGCATTGGACATCGACTCCTGACCGCCGGCGATCAACAACTGTTCGTCGCCGGCCCGGATCGCTTGGGCGGCGAGCATCACTGCCTGAAGGCCGGAGCCGCACACTTTGTTGACCGCGTAGGCCGGCACCAGATTGGGTACACCGGCCTTCATCGCCGCTTGGCGGGCCGGCGCCTGCCCTACCCCGGCTTGCAACACGTTGCCCATGATGACTTCGCCAATCTCGCTGGCGTCGATTTTTCCGCGGGCAATCGCGGCGCGAATCGCGTGTGCGCCCAACTCGGGTGCGGTGAGTGAGGCGAGTCCGCCGAGGAAGCGCCCAATCGGCGTTCGGGCGGCGGAGATAATGACGGCGGTACGGTTGGTATCAGACACGGTTAATTCCGGATTGAATCGCGAAACGGGCAGTCGCATCTATACGCCAATGGCGTACTTCTACTCGGCGACGCCCTGCGATGGGAGTGCGCGCGAGCGAATCTCGCCCGTGACGCGCGCAATGAATTCACTCACGGGCACCACTTCCTGTTTGTTGCCAGTACCACGTTCACGCACCGCTAAGGTATTGGCCTCGGCTTCACGCTTTCCGATCACCGCCATGTACGGCACTTTCATGGTTTCACCATCGCGAATCCGGTAGTTCAGCGTTTCGTTACGCACGTCGAGGTGGGCCCGGATGCCGGCATCGCGCAACGCCCGCGTCACTCTCTCGGCATGCGCGCGAAAGTCGTCGGCGATCGGCAGCACGCGCACTTGTTCCGGCGCGAGCCATACCGGGAATGCCCCGGCAAAGTGCTCGATGAGAATAGCAATAAACCGCTCGAACGACCCGCTGACGGCACGGTGAATAATCACCGGGCGGTGGGCGTGATTGTCTTCGCCAGTGTAGGTCAGATCAAACCGCTCAGGGTTTGAATAGTCGAGCTGGATCGTGCCCAGTTGCCAGTGGCGGCCGATGGAATCGGTGACGTCGAAGTCAATCTTCGGCCCGTAAAACGCGCCGTCGCCCGCCTTGAGTGTGTACGGGAGGCCCGTGGCCTCGAGTGCCTGACGTAAGGCGCCCTCGGCGGCATCCCACATTTCGTCTGTGCCAATGCGCTGTTCGGGTCGGGTGGCGAATTTGAGATTCGCCGTGAGTCCGAACGTATTGTAATAATTGAGAATGAAGTCGGTGAGCCGTTTGACTTCGTCGGCTATCTGACTTTCCATCAGGAAAATGTGACAGTCGTCCTGCTGGAACTGGCGCACGCGGGTGAGGCCCGAGAGCGCACCGCTCACTTCGTTGCGGTGAAGCACATCGTACGTGTTGTAGCGCAGTGGCAGCTCGCGATACGAATGTTTTTTCGCGCTGTACATCAAATAGTGAGACGGGCAGTTCATGGGCTTAAGCGAGAAGTCGTGTTCGCCGGTCTCTTTATCGAGCACGAGGAACATGTTCTCCCTGTACTTACCCCAGTGGCCGGACACTTCCCAGAGTGCCTTGTTATACAGCAGCGGCGTCTTGATCTCGGCGTAGCCGTCGCGCTGCAGTTCGCGCAGATAGCCATTGAGTTCATTGACGATCGACGTGCCGCGCTCCGTCCAGAACACCGCGCCAGGGGCGAAGTGGTGGAACATGAACAGGTCGAGTTGTTTGCCGAGTACACGATGGTCGCGCCGTTTGGCTTCCGTGAGCTGATGAAGATGCGCTTCCAGTTCGTCCTTTTTCAAAAAGGCCGTCGCATAGATACGCTGGAGCATTTGCCGCTTTTCATCGCCGCGCCAATAGGCGCCAGCGGTGCTCAGCAGTTTGAAATGCTTGAGATACGACGTGTCCTGGACGTGGGGACCACGGCAGAGATCCACGAACGGTCCGTCGGTGTACGTCGAAATGATTTCATCGGTGCCTTCGAAATCGGCTAGGCGCTCGAGCTTGAGCGGATCATTGGAAAACCGCACAAGGGCTTCCGCCTGCGTAACTTCTTCACGCACAAAAGGCAGTTTCTCGGCGGCCACCTTGACCATTTCCGCTTCGAACGCCTCGAGATCGTCCGGCGTGAACGGCGTGTCCACTTCAAAATCGTAGTAGAAGCCATCGTCGATGGCTGGACCAAATCCGATCTTGGCTTCGGGGCGCAGGCGACGAACGGCGGTTGCCAGAATATGGGCGCCAGAGTGGCGGAGCACCGGCAGAGCGCGGGGATCTTTGTCGGTGATAACGACGAAGCTCCCGCCTTTGCGGAGCGGAGTCATCAGGTCTTGCACTTCGTCATCCACTGCCACGGCGTAGGACGCCAGTAACAATCGCGGACCAATGGACGCCACAACATCGCGCGGCAGGGTCCCCATCGGCACTTCGCGGGTCGCACCGTCCGGCAGCACCAGCGTCAGTGTTCCATTCATTTCCACTGCCGCAGAACTCGTCATCGTTCGGTGAGGACGTCGAACAACGGAGGAAAGCTGTGCGCGAACCGGAAGTACAGCACCAGGCCAATGGCAAGTAACGCCGTGAACACCGACCAGAGGACAATCTGGCGGCCGCCAATGCGATCGGACGATTGCGGAATAGCTGTTGCGGGCATTGCAGGAAGTTAACCCGTACGGCGCACCCCCCGCTACGGCAAAGGTGATCGTGCGCTAACTTTCAGCACAGTATGACGCCTCCGGAAACCCCCGACGAGATTCCGCCGCACTACGATGCGGCCGCCACCGAACGGACCCTGTACGAAGAATGGGAACGCGCCGGTGTTTTTCACGCTGACGCCGCACGTTCGACACGCAGTGGCGGGGACCGCGACCCGTTTGTGATTGTAATTCCGCCGCCAAATGTGACGGCGGCACTACATGTGGGACACGGCCTCAACAGCACCGTTCAGGACGTCCTCGTGCGCTGGCGGCGCATGGCCGGCGACGAAGTTCTTTGGGTTCCTGGCACCGATCACGCCGGCATCGCCACGCAGAATGTCGTGGAGAAACTGCTGGCCGCCGAGGGAAAGACGCGGCAGGACCTTGGTCGCGAGGCGTTTGTCGAGCGTGTCAAATCGTTTGTCACCGAGACCGGTGGCCAGATCTTGCGGCAGCTGCGCGCGATTGGCGCCAGCGCCGACTGGACCCGCACCGCGTACACGCTGAGTCCTGAACTTTCGCGCGCGGTGCGCGAAATTTTCGTGCGACTGTATGACGACAAACTGATCTACCGCGGACATCGGGTGATTCACTGGTGTCCCCGCTGCTTGACGTCGCTGTCGGATGAAGAAGCTGAACATAGCGAGACGACCGGGTCGCTCTGGCACATCGCGTACCCGGTGGTCGGCGATCCCGCGCGCCAGATTGTTGTGGCGACCACGCGCCCCGAAACCATGCTCGGCGATGTCGCCGTTGCCGTGCATCCGGACGACGACCGCTATCGCGATTTAATTGGCAAACGGCTCTTGCTGCCGATTGCGAATTTCGAAATTCCGGTGATTGCCGACAGCTATGTCGATCGCGCCTTTGGCACTGGCGCCGTGAAAATCACGCCCGCCCACGACCCCAACGATTTCGAAGTCGGTAAACGGCACGCATTGCCGATGCCGGTCATCATGGCACCCGACGCGACGATGGCCGATGGCGCGGACTCGGCAGGACGGGTGCCCGCGACTCTACGCGGCATCGAACGCTTCGCGGCGCGTCGAATGATGGTCGCCCAACTCGAGTCAGAAGGTCGTCTTGTGAAGGTCGAGCCGCATCAGCACGCCGTGCGGCACTGCTATCGCTGCGACACCGTCGTCGAGCCGCGCTTGTCTGATCAGTGGTTTGTTAAAATGGCACCGCTTGCGGCGCCGGCGCTCGAGGCCGTGAAAGACGGACGCATTCGCATTTTGCCGGAACGTCACGAAGCCGTGTATATCAATTGGCTGACCGGTATTCGCGATTGGAACATCTCGCGACAGCTCTGGTGGGGGCACCGCATTCCGGTGTGGCGCTGCCCGGATTGCAGTCACGAGAAAGCGTATCGCGACGATCCGACATCTTGCGGCCAGTGCGGCGGCACAGCGTTACAACAAGATGAAGACGTGCTCGACACCTGGTTCTCGAGCTGGCTCTGGCCCTTCTCGACGCTCGGTTGGCCCGACGACACCGCCGATCAGCGCGCGTTTTATCCGACTGACGTGCTCGTGACCGCGCCGGAGATTCTGTTCTTCTGGGTCGCGCGCATGATCATGGCGGGATTGTATGTGAAAAAAGAAGTGCCGTTCCACACGGTGTACTTGCACGGCACCGTGCGCGACATGCAGCATCGCAAAATGTCCAAGTCACTCGGCAACGGTATCGATCCGTTGCAAGTGGTGGACGAGTTCGGCGCTGATGCGCTCCGTTTTACCCTGATGCAGGGGATGGGACTTGGCGTGGACGTGATGCTCGACCCCGCCGATCTCGAAAAATCGTTTGCGCCGGGGCGGAACTTTGCGACCAAACTCTGGAATATCGGACGCTTTCTGTTGATGCAAGTAGGGGCAGAGCCGGTACGCGCATTCGAGAGCATTCCGGAAACGGCGCTCACGAATGCGGATCGTTGGATTCTCAACCGCCTGTCAACAGCGATTGCGGAATGCGATGTCGCGCTCGGCCCCGCTCGCACGGCCGGCCCGTGGTCTGAGGGATTGCGTGTCGCGGGGATGCGTCTCGACGCACATGCCGAAACGGCCAGACGTTTCGTGTGGAACGAACTCGCCGATTGGTATGTCGAAGCCGCAAAATCGCGGCTGCTCGGGTCAGGAGACGATCGGGAAGTCGCGCGCGCCATTCTAGTGCACGTGTTCGATCAAGGATTGCGATTGCTCCATCCCATCATGCCGTTCGTAACGGAATCGCTGTGGCGTCGCTTGCCGACGTTCGAGGCGGGAACATTTCTCGCGCGCGCCAATTGGCCCACGCCAGCGCCGGCGCTGAGCGGCGGGGAACGATTCGATTTGATCCGCGAAGCCATTGGTACTGTGCGACAACTCCGGGCCGATTACTCTATTCCGCCCGGACAGAAAATCGTCGCACACGTTGTTTCGCCCGACGCGACCGCGAAGGCACGAGCCGCCCTGCTTTTCCACGAAGCGGCATTAATCGCGCGCATGGCGCGATGCGAACTGCTCAGTACGCCCGCACCCGGTGGCGCTGCAGCACATGCCCTTCTGTCGCACGGGCTTGAACTTGTGCTGCCACTCGCCGGTGTCGTGGACTTGCAGAAAGAAATCACACGTCTCGGCGCCGAGCATGTCGCGCTGTCCAAGCAACTCGACGCCCTGCGCGGCCGGCTCTCCAACGAGAAATTCACGGGAAAGGCTCCGCCTGAACTCGTCGAGGCGGAACGCACAAAAGAACGCGAGTGGACCGCTCGACGCGATCAAATGCAGTCCAAGCTCCATGACCTGGGTGCCGCATGACTTCTCATATCCGGCGTCTCGCGTTGACTGCGATCGTACTCGCTGGGGCCTGTGCCTCACCGGGCTTTCCTGCCGGTGGCCCTATTTCCAAAAAACCACTCGAACTGGTGAAGGTCTCGCCCGATACCAATTCGCTGAATGTAAAATCGCGCACGGTCACATTTCAGTTTGACAAAGTGGTGAATGAGCGGCCGCGCGGCGCGACAACCCTCGATCAGATCGTCACCATCTCGCCCTCCGACGGCGCCCCGTCTGTCGACTGGCATCGGCGCGTCTTGGTGATTCATCCGCACAAACCATGGCGGGCCAACACGGCGTACACAGTCACGATATTGCCTGGCTTGACGGATCTTTTCGGCAATTCGACCGTCAAACCATTCCAGACGGTTTTCAGTACTGGCGGCGAGATTCCGACAGGTGTTGTACGGGGCGTAGCATTCGATTGGGTGCTAATGCATGTCGCCAGTGGAGCACGCATTGAAGCGACCATCGGCGCCGATACGATTCTTCGCTATATGGCGACGTCGGATTCGTCCGGCCGATTTGCGTTACGGTATCTCCCCGCCGGCGCGCTGAGACTCAGGATGTTCCTGGATGAAAACAACAACGGTGTTCTGGACCGGCGCGAGAAATGGGATTCCGTTTCTGTGACCGTGGCTGACTCCGTGCGCCATGACTTCTACCTCTTCACACACGACTCGGCAGGACCAAGTCTGGGCGAGGGCACGAGCGTCACGGATTCCGTGACGGTGCGCGTCAAATTCACCCAGACGCTCTCGCCAAGCGCGCCATTCGACACATCGCATTTCCGGTTACGACTGTTGAAGGATTCGTCATTCGTTGCGATTCGCGGGGTGTTTGCGGCGGTCAGTCACGACTCGGTCGTGACAGTGCGAAAGAGGTTTACCGCCGATTCGATTGCGCTCGCCGACACGTCCGTCGCCGGTCGCGCCCGCGTGGCTGCCACCGACTCGGCGCGTGCCAAGGCAAAACTCGACTCCATTTCGCAGAAACAGATTGCCGACCTGCGGGCCAGGCGCGACACGATCAAGAAAGTACCGCCGCCAAAGCCAAGTCGGGTGCAACCGCTTTCCGAATACGTGATCGAGCTCGTACGCCCGCTCGCGGACAGCTCCCGCATGACGCTGACGGCGGAAAACATCGTCAATCTTGCCGGGTCCGTGCGCACCTCTTCGCGCTTTGTGAGCTACTTCAAGCCGCCCGTCGCGAAAAAGGATTCCACGAGACTAAAGCCCCCGGCCGAGAATCCCAAGTTGCCCGGCAAGCCGTGACGACCGATCCGCGACGCATGCTCCCCGCCGTTACCGTGCTGCTCGATCTTCCGGGCATACAGCAGTTGCTTGACGTCACGCCGCGGGCCGTCGTGACCGATGCCATTCGCGCCGTCGTCGAAGACGCGCGCGGCGTGGCGCACGGCGTACCTGCGAATGACGCGGAGTGGACCGCCGCAATTATCGAAGCGGTTACGGTGCGACAACAACCGTCGTTGCGCCGGCTGTTCAATGCCACGGGTGTCGTTTTGCACACCAATCTCGGCCGCGCTCCCCTTGCTGCGGCCGCACTACAGGCGATTCAGGATGTCGCGTCGGGGTTTTGCAATCTCGAATATGACATCGCCAACGGGGTGCGGGGGTCACGGCATTCGCATTGCTCCGCACTGATTGCGGAATTGACTGGCGCCGAAGATGCGATGGTGGTCAACAATTGCGCGGCGGCGTTGGTGCTGGCACTCAATAGCTGTGCCGACGGTCGCGAGGCGATCATATCGCGCGGTGAATTAGTCGAGATTGGCGGAAGTTTTCGGGTGCCCGACATCATGGCGAAGAGTGGTGCCGCACTGATCGAGGTGGGGACCACCAATCGCACGCACGCCGACGACTATCGTCGCGCCCTTTCGCCGCGCACCGGCGCCATTGTCACTGTGCATCGCAGCAATTTCACGCTCGAGGGTTTCGTGGCGGCAGTGCCGCCGCGCGATCTCGCCGCGATCGCTGCGGAGGGCGGTGTGCCGCTGATTCACGATTTCGGTAGCGGGCTCTTGCTCGACCTCGCGCCGTGGGGACTCTCGGGCGAGCCGACGGCGAGTGACGCCATCCGTGCCGGTGCGTCGCTGGTCTTGATGAGCGGGGACAAATTGCTCGGCGGACCGCAAGCGGGAATTGTCGTCGGCCGCGCCGAATGGATCGGCGCGATGCGGCGCAATCCGCTCGCTCGTGCGTTTCGCGTTGACAAGCTGACGCTCGCCGCTCTGGAAGCGACGCTTGCTCTGTATCGCGACCCGGCACGCGCTGTGGTCGAAATCCCGGCGCTCGCCATGTTAACGGCGCCAGTCGAAGCGATTGCCGCGCGCGCCGAGCACCTTGCCGCGTCGTTGCGCGCCACCGGGATCGCCGCATCGACGCGAGCCGTTGACGCCACGGTCGGCGGCGGAGCATTTCCGACGGCGCGCATTCCGTCTGCGGCCGTAGCGATTGAAGTGACTGACGTTGACACCGCCGCAACGCGATTGCGCGGTGCCCGCGTGCCGGTGATCGGGCGAATTGCCGATGGGGTGTTGCTACTCGACCTGCGCGGTGTGCCGTCGGAACTCGATGCGGAACTCGGTGCACTTGTTGCTGGCGCACTGTCATGACATTCGGTGACGGCCACCGGCTTTCGACACCGGGCGTGCGCCATATGATGGCGATCACGGGCGAACATCGCACGAGTCTGCGCGAAGTGCGTGCCGCGGTTTTTTTCGACCGTGACGGCACGCTCATTAAGGATATCGGTTACATCAAGAGTCCGGCGGACGTTGAGCTCGTGCCGCACGCCGCGAATGCCGTGCGGCGGATGAACTATGCGTTATGGCCGGTCATCGTCGTCACGAATCAGTCCGGGATCGCACGTGGATTGGTCACGATCGAGGACTATCTCGCCGTGCGCGCCCGCTTGGACGATTTACTCGCTGAGCGAGGGGCGTATATCAACGCACATTATTTCTGCCCGCACCATCCCGACTTCACTGGCCCTTGTCATTGCCGCAAGCCCGGCACCGAGCTCTTCGATCAGGCGATGGCGGAACATGCGATCAATCCGGCGGTATCGGTGTTTGTGGGTGATCGTTGGCGCGACGTGCAGCCGGCGCTGCACTATGGCGCGCGGGGAATTCTGGTTCCAAACGAACACACGCCATTCGAAGAGATTACGCGCGCCACGCGCGAACTCGAGACCGCGGTGACGCTCACAGACGCGGTGCACATGATCCTGCAGGTATGACCCGCATCGCGGTGCTCGCATCCGGTAGCGGGAGTAATCTCCAAGCATTGCTCGATTATCTCGATGGGCTCGGAGGCGCCGCACCGGCGCAAGTCGCATTCGTGGGCAGTAATCGCCACGACGCACCGGCACTACAGCGCGCGGCGATGCGCGGTATTGCGACTTCTGTATTGACCGATCCGACCGACGGCGCCGCGTTGCTCGCACTGCTGGAACTGCAGCGCACCGATCTCCTCGTGCTTGCCGGGTATGTGAAACTTCTTCCTGCCGCCGTCACCCGCCAGTTTCGTGGTGCCACGGTCAATGTGCATCCCGCATTGTTGCCGAAGTTTGGCGGCGCGGGAATGTATGGACGCCGCGTACACGAAGCGGTGCTAGCTGCCGGCGAACACGAGAGTGGTGCCACCGTCCATTTTGTTGATGACGAGTATGATCGAGGCGCTCCGTTGGCCCGCTCCACTGTTCCGGTACTGGCGGACGATACTCCGGCGACATTGGCGGCGCGTGTTTTGGCCGCCGAACATATACTTTTCCCGCGGGCGGTTCATGCATTGGCTGTCGGCCTCGTGTCGCTTGCCGCCAATGGGACCGTGGTGCTCAACGCCGAAGTTGCTGCGACCCGTCCGATTTCGAATAACTCGACGCAGCGCATTTCATTTGCTACTCACCCCCCTTTCCAACTCTAGATGCCGCGCGCACTTCTTTCGGTCAGTGACAAATCCGGTCTCGACGTCTTCGCGTCCGGCCTGCATGCCCTCGGATGGGAACTGGTGTCCACCGGCGGTACCGCTAAGGCGATCCGCAACGCCGGACTTCCCTGCATCGACGTTAGTACGATCACAAATTTTCCTGAAATGCTCGACGGTCGCGTGAAAACCCTGCACCCGGCCGTGCATGGTGGCCTGCTGGCGCGACGTGATCTTCCTGAGCATATGGCCGCCATCGCCGAACATGGCATCGGTCCCATCGACCTCGTGTGTGTCAACCTGTATCCGTTCCGCGACACCACCAGAACAGCGGGGGTCACGCCCGACGCGGTGATCGAGCAGATCGACATTGGTGGTCCGTCGATGATTCGGTCTGCCGCGAAGAACTTCGCGTCGGTGACGGTCGTCGTGGATCCGGCCGACTACGCGATTGTGCTGTCCACGTTGCAGGAAAAACGTGACGATCTGGAGTTGAGACGGACGCTCGCGGCGAAAGTTTTCGAGCACACCGCTGCATATGATGCAATGATTGCCGCGTGGTTTGCGTCTGAGCGTGATGATCGTTTCCCTGCGCGGCTGACGATCGCATTGGAACGGCAGCAGTCCCTCCGGTACGGTGAGAACCCGGGTCAAAAAGCGGCATTCTATGTCACTGAGCCTGGTGCGGGACTTTCCGGACTCGTGCAACGCGGCGGAAAAGAACTGTCATTCAACAATTTCCTCGATCTCGAAGGGGCGTTGCTCGCAACCGATCCGTTCGGCGGTGAGACGGCGTGCGCCATCGTGAAGCACACGACACCCTGCGGACTCGCCACCGGCTCCACGGCGCTCGACGCATACAAAAAGGCGCTGGCCTGTGATCCGATGAGTGCGTTCGGGTCGGTCATTGCATTCACGGTGCCGGTGGACGAAGCGGCCGCTGCCGCCGTCGCCCAACTGTTCGTAGAGTGCATTATTGCACCGGCGTTCACGCCGGAAGCGCTTCGCGTGCTCGGAGAAAAGAAAAATCTTCGCGTACTGGAGGGCACAGCACCATCGCAATCCGGGGCGCTAGATATGAAAGCGGTCCGCGGTGGAATGCTGATGCAGGAGTGTGCCAGCCCGCGACTCGACGACACGAACTGGCAGATCGTGACGAAACGCCAACCGACGCGCGCCGAACATGTGGACTTGTTGTTTGCATGGCGGGCGGTCGCGAGCGTGAAATCCAATGCGATCGTGCTCGCTAAGGATGGCGCAACGGTTGGCATCGGCGCCGGCCAGATGTCCCGCGTCGATGCGGCCTTTCTCGCTATTCATAAAGCGCGAAGCGCTGGTCACGACACCATTGGTACGGCCTTGGGCTCAGACGCCTATTTCCCTTTTCGCGATGGGGTCGAGCAGGCGGCCGCAGCCGGTGTACGGGCGATCGTCCAACCCGGCGGATCGGTGCGTGACGCCGAAGTCATTGCGGCAGCGGATGAGGCGGGAATTGCGATGGCCTTCACTGGAAGGCGGACGTTCCGGCATTAGGGCACAAGTCAACCATTAGTTGAACGTACGGAGCGGACGGCGGGCAGCGTGGAGTGCGAGCCGCTCCATACGACTCTTCCCAACGCGGCCCCCAACAAGCGTAATTAGATGCTTGCCTTAACCCAGTCCAACAGAAATGGCCACGCAAAGCCCTAAAAACGATTTAGACTACCGCCCCTCATACCTCGCCGCCGCTGTGGCGGCCGGGCTGGTGTTTGCGCTCTACGTCCTCACGCTCTCGCCAGACACGGCGATGTGGGACACGAGCGAGTACATCGCCGCAGCATATACGCTCGGAATTCCGCATCCCCCAGGCAATCCGTTCTTCGTGTTGCTGGGGCGTGTGTTCACACTGCTTCCGGTCGCACCAACGATCGCCATGCGCGTGAACTTGTTGGCCGCGCTGTCGAGCGCCGTCGCCGCAGGCATGTGGTTCCTGATCACCGAGCGCGTGCTCGTTAGCTGGCTGGCGCAACGTTGGCAGCGCGTTGCCGGTGGATCGCTCGCGGTGCTCATCGGCGCGACGGCATTCACGGTTTGGGCGCAGTCGGTCGTCAACGAAAAGGTATACACCGTGTCGCTCGCCGGCATGGCGATCGTAGCGTGGATTACCGTCCGGTGGTGTGACGACCCCGATGGTCGCAAGGCGGATCGCGCCCTCGTGCTTGTCGCATATCTCCTTGGGCTCGGGTACGCGGTGCACATGGCCGGCGTGCTGGCCGCGCCGGCGGTCGGCCTTGCTGTGCTCATTCGCCGTCCCAAAACAATTTTGCGTTGGAAGCTGTTGCTCGCGTGTGGTGCCGCATTGGTATTTGGCGGGTCATCGTTTCTGACGCAGCCGTTGCGTGCCGCGCACTTCCCGGCCGTGAACGAAGGCGAGCCGACGGCGTGCCGTACAGAACTGAATCTGAAGTGCACGTTTTCAGAGGGCACATACACGGCGTTCATGTACAACTTCAATCGCGGCCAGTACGGCAAGCCCGAGTTGAATGAACGGCAGGCGCCCGTGACCGCGCAGATCGGTATGTGGTGGTTGTACTTCAAGTGGCAGTGGATCCGTGACGCGCACGGAATCACGCCCGGACTGCAAGGTTCGCTGGCGTCGGTATTCCTCGTGCTCGGCCTCCTTGGCGGTTGGGTACATTGGCGCCGTGACCCGCGAAGTTTTGCATTCTTCGGGCCGTTGATGTTTACCGTTACGCTCGTTCTGATTATCTACCTCAATTTCAAATACGGTGCATCACAGGCGCCTGAGCTTGGCGACTCCGTTGCACGGGAAGTGCGCGATCGAGATTACTTCTATTTATGGAGTTTCTCCGCGTGGAGCGTGTGGGCCGCACTTGGACTGATGTATGTGTGGGAATCCATCGCGGCGGTGATCGCCCGCGAAAAGCAGCGGCTTGGCACAGAGCTCATTGAACTCCCCACTACGCGTGCCTGGGCGATCAGCTCGCCTGTGCTGCTGTTGGCGTTCGTGCCGCTGTTCGCCAACTGGCAAGCGGCGTCTCGCCACGGCCAGACGGATACGGCCGACTTTGCAATCGACATGCTCAACTCGGTGGAGCCATACGGTATTCTGGTCACCGTTGGCGATAACGATACGTTTCCACTCTGGTACGCACAGGAAGTGCTCGGCGTGCGCAAAGACGTGCTCGTCGCTAACACGTCACTGCTCAATACCGATTGGTATACGCGACAGATGCTTCGACGGCCCGTATACGATTACGACGCGGCGAACGGCCCGGCTGTTTACCGCGGCAAGAAATGGGACAAGCCGGTCGGCAAGCCGTTCGACATGTCCATGGACGAGGCAGACGCCGTGCCGCTCGGGCAGGAGCTCACCCAGCCGCAACTATTTGTAAAGGACCACATCCGGGCGATCGTGAAGCCGCGATTCTTGGCGCGCGCAGACATGTTCGTGTTGCAGATGATTAAAACCGGCCGACGTCCGATGTTTTTCAGCCGCACGTCAGGCGGTTATGGACAGGAGCTCGGACTGGGGCCCTATTTGCTCACCAATGGGCTGGCCCGCAAACTGCTTCCTGATTCGGTGAAGGTGGGCGGCGACACTGTCTACGTGCAAAATGAAGGTTTCGTAGATGTGGGCCGGACCGATGCACTCGCCAAGGCATTCCGAGCACCAGCCTCACTCATTCGAAAGAACGACTGGGTAGACAAACCATCGGTCGGCATCCCGTATTTGTACGTCTCCACCTATTTCGTGCTCTCCGACGCGAAGTCCAAGCAGGGTGATGTGAAGGGCGCGGCCGACGCCTTGGCCAGCGCTCGGGCCGTTGCCAAGGCAACGCAACTCGACAAGGAACTCGGATTAGATTCGCCGCCACCGCCACCACCACCCATGGTCTCGGGTGACTCCGTGCGCAAAACTCAGGTGCCGCTTCAAAAACGCCCGTAACAGTCCTACTTGATGGTACTAAAAGCGCCGCGCTGAAAATCAGCGCGGCGCTTTTTGCACTGAAGCGCGAGCGTTTATGCCGTACCCTTGGCCAAAGCGTCTAACCACGGCTTCGCTGCCGCATACTCACGCTGAATATCTTTCACGCCTGCTTGGGCGGCCACCGTGTCGTCCGCCCGGCCCGCCGTCTCGGTAATCGCGCACGCATCACCGAGGGCGTTCGCGCCCAGTTGACGGGCGCTGGATTTCAGCGAGTGCGCAATGCCAGCCACTTCGCTGATGCGGCCATGCTCGGATTCCTCGACGAGCTTGGCCATCCGCTCCTCGGCGAACTGGATAAAAGTCTGCATCATCATCGCCAGCATTTCATCGCCGCCTAAGCTGCGCAGCATGTCGAGGGCCGGCTTGGCGTCTTCGGGGGGGTGCATTCAATGAATCCTCAAAAAAACTTTGGGCGGAGACTCGCCGCAAAAAATGTCCGGCACTAGGTTAATAACTTATGGCCGACGACCAACCCCGCGCCACCGGTGAACATTGGTGCGCACGACTCGCGAAGCGTGCAGCATGGCCCAATGCCAATGATCTGAAGATTCCACAGGGCGTCGGCATTGCCGAAGCCTGGGCCGCCGTCGTCACCGGGTGCGGTATCACCGAAGATCAGCTAGCACAGGAGATCGCCCGGACCAACCGTCTCGGCACGGTCCGCTGGGAATTGGTCGAATCACAGACCACGAAACTCGTTCCCGAGCGCGTAGCCCGAAAGCATAACATTTTTCCGTTGCGAGAAGACTACCGGTCAATTTTTGTCGCGACCGCGGATCCCAACGATCTTAACGCCGAGCAAGCAGCCGGTTTTGCATCCGGGCGCAATGTGATTTTCGAGATTGGCTCGCCTAGCGCGATTATCACATCGATCGAAGCCGGCTACGCTCCGGCCAATGCCGCCGCGTCGCTCTTGAAGGCCGCCGGCTCCGATCTCGAAAATGCCGTGCGCGTCGCTGAACGGAACGCACCGGAGTCTGTGCGCGCCGAAGATGTGGCGGCGACCCCGGTCATCAGCCTTGCGAACCTGATACTACGTGACGGCGTGCAAGGACGCGCCAGCGACATTCACATCGAGCCGGGCCGTCAAAACGGTGTGGTCCGGTTCCGTGTGGACGGGGTGATGCGCGAATACCTGCAGCTGCCGATGCCCGTATTCAACCGGGTCGTATCGCGCATTAAAGTTATGGGCGGCCTCGACATCGCCGACCGGATGCGACCACAAGACGGCCGGGCGCGCATTCACCTTCCGGACGGCAAGACCGTTGACCTCCGTCTATCGACGGTTCCGACGCGCGATAGTGAGAAAGCTGTTATCCGTATTCTCGACACGGCGAGTACGAGAAAACTCGGTCAGGTCGGACTCCCGGCGCAGGAACTCGCGCGGATTGAGACGCTGATTGCCCATCGCGATGGGATCGTGTTGCTCACAGGCCCGACTGGGTCCGGCAAAACGACGACGCTGTATGGGGCCATCATGGAGCTGGCCGACGGGCAAGTGAACATCGTTACGATCGAAGATCCGGTCGAATACGAAGTGAGCGGCATTACCCAGATTCAGGTCGAAACGAAACGCGGCGTCACCTTTGCGAGCACGCTCCGCGCCGTGTTGCGCCAGGATCCAGACATCGTTTTTGTCGGCGAGATCCGCGATGCCGAAACAGCGCAGACAGCGGCCCAAGCAGCGCTCACCGGCCATTTGGTGTTATCGACGCTGCACACGAACGACGCGATCGGTGTGATCGCCCGCATGGCCGACCTCGGTCTCGATCGCGCAACAATTGCCTCATCGTTGCGCGGCGTGGTTGCCCAGCGACTGGTGCGTCGCGTGTGTGAGCAGTGCGCGGTGCCGGCGACCGAGCCACTGACCGCGGAAGAACTGCGACTCACCACGCTCACCGGTACTCGCCCCACCAAACGGATCGTGGGGTGCGATAGGTGCGGCGGGTCGGGCTACTACGGACGCATGGCGATAGCCGAAGTGTTTGTCGTTTCCGCGGCAATCGATGCGATGATCGCCACCGACGAACCGATCCCGGAAATTCTCAAGCGGGCCAAGTCCGAAGGGATGCGCCTGCTTTCTGAGGTAGTACTGGATGCCGTGGCGTCTGGTGCCACGACGCTCGAGGAGGCCGAACGGGTGATCGGCTTTACCGATTTTGCACCGGTGACGGCCAAGCCGAGTGTGCTGCTTGTGGACGACGACCCGGTCATCCGAGGCGTCGCCACGGCGATTCTGGAAAAAGAAGGCTTCGCTGTCACTCCGGCGGTGGACGGCGCTGCAGCGCTGTCGTTGGCAAATCAGCATCCGGCGGAACTGATCATTCTCGATCTTGGGCTTCCGATTATTGACGGACGAGAGGTATTGAAGCGGCTTCGCGCCACGCCGGCCACGCAACGTGTGCCCGTAATTATTCTCACCGGCAGCGAGGACGAGAGCCTCGAATCGGATCTGATGGATGAAGGCGCTGATGACTATTTGCGGAAGCCGATCGATCCGGTCCGGTTCACCGCGCGCGTACGCGCCGTGCTGCGTCGCGCCGGTCAGCGATGATATGACCGAGCGCAGGCCGATCGATCCTATGGGAAAACCGGCGGACGATGTACTCGCCGCGGTAGCACAGGCCACTTCTAAAGTCGCCGGCGATATTCTCGAAGAGTCGACTGCTGCCCGGCGCCGGCCCGCACCGCAATCGCAGTGGAAAAATGTCATTGCCGTGTTGTTGCCGGTGATAACCGTTGCACTGTGGGTGATTTTTCCGCCGCCACCTCCGAACACCCGCGATCCGCGCAACCCGGCCCGCACCGAAGACGACCTGCGAATGACGGTAAGTGCCTTGGCCACGCAGATCAATGATTTCCGTTTGGCGAAGGGCAGTCTGCCCGCATCGCTCGAGGCGGCCGGGGCACCTTCGCAAACGGTTCGCTATGAACAACTCGATGGTAGCACTTATATGCTCACCGGCGCCGATAACGGTGTCACGCTGATATACAAATCGACCACGCCCTTGGCCGAATTCTCGGCGCTCGAGCATACGCCGTGATGACGCGGCGACGCTCCGGCCTGACGCTCATCGAATTGTTGATTGTGGTCAGTATCATCGGGATCCTGGCGAGGATCGCTATCCCTAAATTCGAAGCGGTGAGACGCCGTACTCAAGCTACCGCAATTGTGTCGGAACTCGTCACGGTGCGCGACGCGGCATTTCATTACAATGCCGACATCCAACTTTGGCCGCCCAACACGGCCGCCGGCACAATGCCCGCCGTCCTGGTTCCCTACCTGCCCAAAGGTTTTAAGTTTCAACCGTCCGCCACGACGAGCTATGTATGGCTGCTCAACGGGATGAGCGGCAACAATCCGATAAACGGCACCGATAATTCCCTGATGGCGATTGGGGTGCGCACAACTGATGCGGCCCTCCGGACTACCGTACTGGCGGCGATGGGAGGCAATGCCACTTATGTCAGCGGCAACGCCGTCTATTTTCTGCTATGGGGCCGAAAACTACGGCCATAATCCGCTGGAGCCGTTGCGTCCACGGCCCCGTCCGGCGACATTTCGACCTCTTGGAGAGCTGCGCCGAATGGTAAGGCAGCGGTCTTGAAAACCGCCGCGGTGAAAGCCGCTTACAGGTTCGAGTCCTGTGCTCTCCGCTCCGCCGCCGCGCTCGCGTTACGCGTGTGACGGAGGCATGAAAAGCACCGCGTTGTACTTGAGGAGCGATGGCCGAGAGGCTGAAGGCACCGGTTTGCTAAACCGGCATACGGGTTTACGCCTGTATCGAGGGTTCGAATCCCTCTCGCTCCGTTTGTTTGTTGTTCATCCTTGCACCGCGGGTTCGTCGGACGTCATACTCCGCCGGACCCGCTCCGCATTTTAGATTCTCCGGCCCCGCCGCAAGAACATGACCGCTCCAGAGATTCGTGTGCGCTTCGCCCCGTCGCCTACCGGCTACCTGCATGTCGGCGGCGCACGCACCGCATTGTTCAATTGGCTGTACGCCCGCCAACTTGGCGGCGTTTTCCTGTTGCGTATAGAAGACACCGATAAAGCCCGTAGCACCGACGAATCGACCCGGGCCATTTTTGATGGCCTCAACTGGCTTGGTCTCCACTGGGACGAAACCGTCGTCTATCAAGGGTCTCCGGAGCATCTCGCCCGCCATCAGTCCGACGCCCGGTCACTGCTCGACCGCGGACTCGCCTATCGTTGCTTCTGCACCGCCGCTGAACTCGACGAGCGCCGCAAAGAAGCCGACGCGCGCAAGACGGCATTCAAATACGATCGGCGATGCGACCGACTCGCCCCCGAAGACATCAGCCGCCGCGTCGCCGACGGCATGCCGTTTACCGTCCGCTTTCGCGTCCCTGAGGGCACGATCTCGTGGGACGACATTGTCCACGATACGATCAGCTTTCCCGACAAAGACATCGAGGATTTCGTCATCCTGCGTTCCGACGCCACACCGATTTACAATCTGGCGGTTGTCTCGGACGACATCGCGATGCGCATTTCGCACGTGATGCGTGGTGACGATCATATCTCCAACACGCCCAAGCAGATTCTGCTCTATCACGCACTCGGCGCCGCGCTGCCGCGTTTCGCACATTTCCCGATGATCCACGGCATGGACGGCAAGAAGCTCTCGAAACGGCACGGCGCCACCGCCGTCGCCGACTATGAGCATCAGGGAATCCTGCCACAGGCAATGAACAACTTCCTCGCCCTGATGGGCTGGAGTCCGGGCGGTGACCGCGAAGTGATGACGATGCCGGAGATGCTCGAACTCTTTTCCGAAAAGGGTTTGTTGCGCAAGGCGGCCGTATTCGACACAAAAAAACTCGAATGGATGAACGGCCAGCATCTGTCGCGACTCACCGGCGACGATCTGGTCAATGCCGTTGCACCGGCATTCGTGCGGGCCGGACTCTTTGCATCGCTCGACTCCGTAGAGGAGGTCAAGCCCTGGTTTGTTGGTGTGCTCGACGATTGTAAAGAGCGCGCACGCACGACAGACCAGTTGGTGGGACTCACCGAACTCTTTTTTCCTGGTCACGTTGTGACGATCGACGCAGAATCGGCAAAGAAGAACTGGCCCGATCGCGCCGTTGCTGCCGATTTGATACGTGCATCGCGCGACCGGCTGGCGACACTCGAGCCGTGGGAAGACAAAGCCATCGAGACGGCGCTCAAGACCCTCGCCACAGAGCGCGGCGTCGGCACTTCACCGCTTTTTCAAATGATTCGCGTTGCCGTTACCGGGAAAAGCGTCGGCATCAGCGTCACCCACACAATATTCCGACTCGGCAAAGTCGTTACACTCCAAAATATCGACGGCGCACTGCAATGGCTCGCGCAGGGGCCACCCGCATGACCAGAGCGCCGCTCACGCCTATCGAGCAACAGGTATATCACTTCCTGCTCGATTTTCTCTCGGAGCATACGTTTCAGCCGAGTGTGCGTGACATTGCGGCGCAGTTCAAGATTCCCAGCACCAAGAGTGTGGCCGATGTGCTTGCCGCACTCGAACGGAAGGGCTATGTCGAACGCGAACCGGGCCGGTCGCGCGGTGTAACACTCGTGGGATTCGCTGGTGGTGCCGGCACGATCCCGGTGCCCGTCCTACATCTCGAAGCCGGCCGCGCCGAGCTCGAGGCCGAAGATTACGTCACACTCGACCGTCGGCTCACACCAAGCGACGATGCCGTCCTCGTGCGGGCGTTGCACGAAGACGCCCCCGCCCACGGCGTTCGGCTTGGCGATCTTGTGATCGTCCATCCGTCTCAGCGCGCCAAAGATGGCGACGTTGTCGTTGTACGAGTCGCGAACGTCGCGATGGTCCGCACGATGCAGCGGCAGGGTTCTACGCTGATACTGACCGCCCCGGGAACAGGAAACGACGTCGAACTCGGCGCCGGCGATGACTATGTCGTACTGGGTGTGTTGGCGGGCGTTGTGCGGTCGACACCCCGCGAGACCAATAGCTAAAGCCGGGCGGGCGGTACGATAGTCGGAATGTCCGCGGCTTTTTTGTCGCTCCGCTCCTTGTCTTTGCGTTCGCGTAGTGCCTTGACTGCTGCCTTGAAATCGTCGTCGCGCCCCATCCGCGCTGCTTGTTCCTGAATTTCCCGGCGCACCAACCCGAGCTGTTGATTTTTCTGATAGGTCGTCGGATTGCTCGTCATGTTAATTGGGAGCAACGCGAGGAGCGCCGTCGGAATGGAGATGTTGCCGAGGTGGATGTATCGCGGATCAATGCCGTACGTCTTGCCGCCTTTTTTTATCGTCCAGTCGCCTGGCGCGCGCTCCTTGGGGATGGCGTCGATTGAATCTTGCAGCGCTCCGAAATTCGTCGCGATGACACTGTCAATGCGCTGCTTCGGCGTGAGCGGAGCCGATACGACCGGACCGGGCAATACCCACAGTCGCGGATCGGAATAGAAAGGACTAACGCCACGAGTTGGCCCTCCTCCCCCGATCAGCGGCCCCGTGCCCGATTCCACACGCGGTGCAACGGTTTCCTTTGACGGCGGTGCGATCACGGTCGGCACGTTCGTCGGCGCAACGATTTGCGGTGGCGCCGGTGTTGGATTTGCACGATCCGGTCGATTGTCTCCGCCCGATTTCGGCGGCAGTGGGTGCGGTGTGTCGCTCGAAGGAAGCGTGATCACTCCGATGTGCTCAATCGGCGGCGACTTCTCCGCAAGTCGCGACAGCCAACTGTTCGGTACCAGAAATAATCGGACGAGCGACAGTACCAGCACAACGTGTACAACCACTGAGGTCGCCAATCCGACAGAAGAGCGCATCAGTGGATCACGCTGTTCTCCCGGTGTGCTGATGACGTGTCGTCGCTTGCCGGTCACGTGGTCAGCTCGCTCACGTCAGCGCGACAACAGGATTCTTCACTGCCGAGTATCCGACAATTTCCACCTCGATCACGTCGCCATGACTGAGCGCCGTGACACCGGCTGGTGTCCCGGTAAGCACAAGGTCGCCCGCCTCAAGGGTGATAAAGCGGGTGATGTACTCGAGCAATATCGGAATTGGGAACACCAACTCGGATGAGCTGGCCCGCTGTTTCTCCACTCCGTTCAGGCGTGTCACGACGGTCAGCTCGCTCAAGTCGCGCGGTGCGTCGGATTCGTCGCCTAGCGGCAGAAACGTATCAGAACCTTTGGCGCGCGCCCATTGACCGTCGTTCTTCTGCCACTCGCGGGCAGACACATCGTTCGCCGCAACAATGCCGCGCACGGCGGCAGCACACGCTGCCGCGGTCGCCTTTCGCAGGTGCGACCCAATGACGACGCCGATCTCTCCCTCAAAATCGACGCGCCCTGCGCCAACCGGGAGCTCGATCGCGGCGCCCGCACCGACCACGCAAGACCGCGGTTTGAGAAATAGGAGTGGTTCTGTCGGCACATCGTTTCCCATTTCTTTGGCGTGCTCGCGATAGTTGCGGCCGACGCAGACGATCTGACCTGGACGTTCCATAGTGATAAATTACCCCGAATTCCGAGAATTGTTGTCGGACGCATAGAACCGTAGAAGTTCTTCCCGCACCATCGCCCACGGACCTTCAATTCGTCGCGCTGGCGGCAACGACTCCAGCAACGCGCGGCCATAGGACTTTCGCACCACCCGCGGATCACAGAGCAACACAACCCCACGATCCGTCGCAGTCCGAATAAGACGGCCAAACCCCTGCTTTAGTCGCAACGCCGCATGGGGCACCATATAATCGCGAAATGCATCACCACCGCGCGATTCAATGGCCTCGCATTGCGCCGCCGTGACCGGCTCCGATGGCACGCGGAAAGGCACTCGCGCTAATACGAGCCCGCGCAACGCGCGCCCTGGAACGTCGACTCCTTCCCAGAACGATGCCGTCCCGATCAGCACGGCATTTCCCAACTGACGAAACCGGCGCAACAATGTGTCGCGCGACTCCTCACCGTGGACCAGCAGTGGCCATCGGCTGTCGATGCCGAGTGCCCGTAGCGTTTGCGCCGCTTCGCGAACATCGCGGTGACTCGTGAACAACAGGAATACGCCGCCATCGGCTGCTTCGATAAGATCGGCGCCGGCCTGGACTGTCCGACGAAAATGCAACGGGCCATCCTCGTTCGGAGCCGGAAAGTCGGTAGGTAGCGCCAGGACCGCCTGATGCGGATAGTCAAACGGGCTTGGCAGGCTCGAAGTCACTGGCTCGACATCGTTCTGATCGAGCCCAAGCCGTCCGGAGATAAATTCGAATCCGCCGCCAACCGCCAACGTCGCGCTAGTAATCACGCAGGTATCAACACGCCGGAACAGATCGTCACGGAGGATTGGCGCCAGATCGAGCGGGACCGCCGCCACCGCAACATTGCGCTGTGCGTCCTCCCGCGCCTCATAGCTGTCCGCGCCCTGATGCCGGCGTTGCGAATGCTGTCGGACTTCGATCCACCGCACCTGTGGTCCGACATTCGCGGCCGGACGTAGCGCGCTGCGCAAACCATCTCCAGCTGTGCCGAGGCGTCGAATGACCCCGCGCAACTCGTTGAGCAACGGCGCCATTTCCTCTTCGCGCCGCGTATCCGTCTCGAACCGCTCACGCACCATTTCGAGACCGCTGGCCAGTAACTCGATTTCGCGCAGGAGGTCGTCGAGCGCGGGCGTGAGCCCGGCCCGCCAGACAGGATCGGCATCGAACGTTTCCGTCAACCGTACCTGTGTGTCGGTCTGTGTGCCCAACCATTCGTCGAGCAAATCGAACAGGCGGCCACTGAGGTCGCGCGCAGCAAACAGCGACGCCACGAGCCGCGCCCGCACGAGGTCAAGACTGGCCACGCTGAGCAAATCGTTTGCCTGGCTCAGTTTCTTTTCCAACGACGGCAATAATCCTTTCCCGCGACGCTCGAGCCGTGAGAACAGCCGTTGCAATCCACGCCGCGTGACCGTTTGCCCGAGATGGCTCGACGCGGCATCCTCAAGATGATGCCCTTCGTCAATAACGATTCGTGAATAGGCCGGCAGCACGGCGGCCTCGCTCCAGTTCTGCGATGCGCGGCGCACGGCGATATCGGCCATCAGGAGATGATGATTCACGACGACAATATCCGCTTGCGCTGCTTCGCGTCGCGCCGCGAAAACAAAACAGCGCTCAAAGTGGGGACAGCGGAGCCGTGTGCACAGATCGCCTTCAGCGGCAACTTCGTCCCATACATCGTGCCGAGGTGGCGTGGCCAGATCGGCGGTCGAGCCATCCTTCGTAGTCGACGCCCACTCGGCGAGCCCGTCGAGTTCGGCGACGGCGCTGTCATCAAAAAGTGTCCGCGAAGCGGCGCGGGCCTGATCCAGGCGCTGCAAGCAAAGATAATTACGCCAGCCTTTGAGCAACGCAAAACGCACCTTTTGAAAACCCATCGCCTTGGCGAGAAACGGCAGATCTTTTCCTACCAATTGCTCCTGCAATGTAATCGTATTGGTCGAGACGACCGTGCGTTCGCCGTTGAGTGCCGCCCAACGGAGTGCCGGAACCAAATACCCCAACGATTTTCCCACGCCAGTACCGGCCTCGATGAGCGCAATGCCGTTGAGCGAATACAAACGGGCGATTTTCGCTGCCATCTCGCGCTGGGCGGGCCGGTCTTCGTAGCGGCCGAGATGATCGGCGATCGGTCCGGAGGGGCCAAGTAACGCACTCACATCGGCCGGATCGAGCGGCGCCCGCTTTGCCTCACGCGGGACTTCGACCACGACATAGAGGCGCGACACCAGGTTATCGATGATGCCAAAGCCGATGCCGTCGCCGTGGATGCGCGCCGCAATCTCGATGTCCGCTTCGGATGGTTCAAGCAGCCCTGACGGATGATTGTGCACAAGCATCTCACCGCGCTGGGCAAAACCCGGCAGGGCAAGCACGCTGCGAATGTCTCCGCGGGCCACGGGACGCGCGCCGGTAATGATTCCGTCGTCATTCACCTGACAGGCGAAACAGACTTCGTTCCCACCAGCCAGTGTGATTGCCGTGCGCATTGCCTTGGCGGGGACTTTTCCAAGGCGCTCGACTTGTTCCGCGGCAGCCGTCACGTCTTGAGTGGCTTTTTCTTGGCGGCCGGGAAGAGCACGTTATTGAGAATCAGCCGGTACCCTGGCGAATTGGCGTGTAGCGCGAGATCGGTCGGAGGGGCGCCAATGTTGTGTTGGGGATCTTCGGGATCGTGCCCGCCCAGATACGTCCACGAGCCCTTTCCGTAGTCGCCATGAATGTATTTCGCCCACGGCGTTCCCTCTTCGTTCGCCAGCACAGTTACTCCGGGCTTGAGCACGGAGCGGGCAAACGACGTCGTGACGCCATAATAATCGGGAATCACGTTGCGATGATTCTGTACCAGCATGCTTGCGACCGGATCGAATTTCGCCGAGAAGTTAAAGAGCGTGAACTGGCCGAGCGGTTGACGGCGCGCCGGCACATTGACCTGATGCCCGTCAATATCGCTGAGCGCATTCACTCCGGATGACATCTCGAGATGTGCATTCTGGAAAGCAAAGGTTTGTGTCCAGTCCATTTTGCTGTCGGCATCCGGGTCCATTGGCGTGCCGTCAGAGAACGGTCCGGAGATATCGACATTTTGCGAGGCCATCGCGAGCTCGAGACTCTCCGTGGCATTGCACATCGCGAACAGAAACCCGCCGCGCTGCACAAAATTATGTAAGCGTTCGGCGACGGCCTTCTTGAGTGCCGGAATGTTGGCGTAGCCATTGCGTTGGGCAGTACCCAGATCGCGATCGCGTTCCTCGATAAACCAAGGCGCATCACGGAATCCCAAGTACAATTTGTTGAGCTGGCCAGTGAAATCTTCGTGGAACAAATGAATCCAGTCGAATTTCGCAATGTCGGTTTTCAGGACCTCGTCGTCCCAGATTTGCGTGTACTCGATGCCGGCATACTTCAGCGCGAGTGTGACGGCGTCATCCCAGGGCGGTGACTTTGGCGGCGAGTAAATCGCAATCTTCGGAGCCTTCTCGAGCGTCACCGCATCCATGTTGCCGGCGGCGATTTCGCGGCGGACTTGCGCGACAGCTCCGTCGTCGATGGGCTCAATGGTCACGCCGTCGAGTGCTGCTTTGCGACGGAGGGCCGGTTCGTCGATCAGCAGAAAGCTGCCGCCGCGGTAATTCAGAAACCATTCGGCTTTGCTTCCGGTCTTCAGCGCCGCGAATGTCAGGCCGTAGGCTTTGAGATGGTTTTGCTGGGCATCATCCATAGGGATGAGCAAATGTTGAGCAACGGCCGGCGCACTGACGGTCAATAGCGCTACGAACAACCACGCAACAGTGGACGGGGCCGGCAGCGGGCAACGTGCAAGGCGGGGCATCACTGTTCGGCGGCTCGGGTGCGGAGTGTTTCTAATTCGCGGCGGGCTTGGGGCAAGAGGGCACTTTGTGGATACGTCAGGAGCAGATGCTCGAGGCGCTCGATCGCGCCCGAATTATTTTTCGCTCGTATCAGGGCGCGAGCCCATTCGAGATCGGACTCGGCCGCCTCTGGCGCTGCGGCAAAGTGCGTGACGATTCTCTCCCACAGCACGATGGCGGCGGGATCCTGATGGCGAGCAACGTGCACCCGCGCGGCGAGTGCAAGGAGAAATGGAGCCGCGTCGGGCAGTTCATCCGCGGCACGTTCGAGATCGGCCGAGGCTTGAGCGCTATCCCCACGCACCAATGCGAGAAATGCCCGGCCAGCGGTTCGTGAACTGTCGGCTTGTGTCCGACCGAGAAACGTCATCACGGTCACCGCTTCTGCGGTGATTTCCACTGGACGACGCAGTCCAGGACGGGCCTTGGCGAGATTGCCGTCGTACAAGGCGAGCCACGCGGTGACTTCGTCTTCGTCATCGCCATTCGCGCCGGCAAGTGCGGCCCGCGCCCTCTCAATTTCACCGCCGCGAATCCACGCCCATGCCACCAGCCGCGCGTAACTTTTGCGTGCGCCCGCTTCGACGTCGGCACTGGTCGCCAGTAGCGCTTCCGCCTCAGCGCCACGGCCAAGTTGACTCAAGGCTCTCAACTGCAACGGGAGCACCTGCGTTCGTATCGCGAAGGGCTGCAGCATTTCACGCGCCGACGCAAGCAAGGGAAGTGCCGCGGCAGCGTCGCCGCCGTTGATCGAGGCCTGAGCGGCCCGAAGAGCGATCGACGCATTTGGTCGTTGCTTGTGCATCGCGACAAACGCATCGCGTGCGACCAGCCACGCCCCGGCCCGCTCGGCATCCTGCGCAAATTCATTCCAGCTGTCGTATGCCGAGTCTGCCACAGTGAGCGTAGAGAGCACCCTCCAGGCGTTTCGCGGAGCTCCCCAGCCCAATTCCAATGCGCCCAGCGTCCGTTTACGCGGAGCGGACATTGGCAACTTTGCGAGAACTCCTCGCACACTGTCGCGAGCCGCTACGGGCGCTGGCATCAGCGAATAGATGGCCGCCGATTCGATATACAATTCGGCAGCCATTGCTTCGCGCCACGCGATCGCCGCTTGCCCCCAAAGGCCGAGTGCCGCTCGCAACTGGGCAATCTCAATTGTCAGCCCCTGAACAGATCCGAGGGCCGTCGTGGCTTGTTGGAGCACGGTATCAGCGGCGGCGGTGTGGCCCTCTTGCAAAAGCTGCGAGGCATAGTCGTGGTATGGGGCAACGTCGCGTGACAGAATCCTTCGCCAAATGTCGAATGCGGTGCGTGCTTCTGACTCGCGTCCCATCGACCGGAGTAACCGCAACTGTGCGCCGCGCAGCGCGCGGTCGGCGGGATGCAGAGCAAGCGCCGAATCGAGCGGTGGCAGCACGGAATCTTCCTGACCGAGCTGCGTAAAGACCCGTTCGAGACCCAGAATGCCCTGCGCCGTCGCACCTGAGGCGATCACGGAGCGCCACGCGGCAACTGCTTCACGGTATCGCGATGCATTCTCGAGATCGAGCGCTCTCTGAAACAATTGATTCTGTGCCTGCGCACCAAGCGCGGCGCCGCTCAGCGTCAACCAACATATTGCGCAGGAGAGGCGACGCAGCAGGCGAGCGGCGCGGACGGTCACGGCTTGTCCCCGTTCAGCCGACGGAAATATTCAATGACCAGCCGACGCTCTTCGGCGCTCAAGCCGCGGAGCTCATTCCATTCGGGTACGCGATATTTATTCGCCGATCGCCCGGTCACGGATCCGCTCGGCGGTACAAACGGATTGCTCTGATCGCCCGGCCGCGACTCGCGGCGGCCCGATTCGTCCTTTTGATCGTTCTCGAGCGTACGACCGGCGTCGAGCATGCGGGTGAATAACCGCTGTTGGCGTTCGAACACCGTCGGGTCCGCGGCGCCTTGCTCCAGGGACTGCGCCAACTGCCGCGCTTCTCGCGCCAGTTCGGCAGCGCGGCCGGTGGCATCGGCATCGCCGACTTCGTCGAGCTGACGCGCTACGTCACGCTGCGATTTGGCCAGACCACGCGCCTGCGCCTGCGCATCAGACGACAACTGCTGGCCTTTGTTCGCGCCATTCGCTTGCAGGAAACGTTGCATTTGCCCATTCAATGCGCCCTGCGCTTGCGCCAACTGCTGAAGTTGTGCGAGGAGTTCAGGAAGTCCCGACGCGGACTGTGATGTGCCGGCACGTTCGCGATCTCGCGCTAACGCGGCGGCGGCTTGACGAAGCGCAGTTGCGGCGTCACTCATCGAGCTTTGCGCTTGTGCGCTGGTACGAGGGTCGGCGGCATCTTTCGACGCCTGCGCGACTTTTTGTTCTGCCGTGCTCACGGCCTTCTGCGAATTCGGCGATACGAGCGCCGACTTGCGTGATTCTCCTTGCAGGCGATCGCCGGCTTTCTGCACGCCCTGTTGCAGCGCGCTCTGTTCCGATCGCAATGAATTGTCATTCGGATTCTGTTTGGCTTTCTCGGCCAACGCATCCTGCTGTCGGGCGAGTTGCATCATTTCCTGCACCGAGCGGTCGAGCTCACTGGTGAGTTCCTGCTTCCATTCATCCACCTGTGCCTTGCGTCCCTCCGCGAGCGCATCTGATGCGCGCTGCATTGCATCGGCGGCGCTGCGCGCACCCTGTTGTCCTTTTTCTCCTGACTGGCCCTGCCCCGATTGCGATCCCTTCTGCCCCGGTGACGATGCGCCCTGCTGCCCCTGCCCCGACTGTTGCCCGGCTGAGGACTGCGGTTTGTCCTGGGCGCCTTTCGGACCGTTCGGTTGCATCTGGTCAAGCGCACTCTTCGCCTTCATCGCTTCATCCAGCGCTTCTGCCGTTTTCTTGGCGGCGGGGTCCGCATGCTCTTGTTGCAACCGCTCCTTCAGCGCCGCCAGATCTTTCGCCAGCTGTTGCGTGCGTTCGCGGAGTCGCTGGGCATTCTCCGGCGATTGTTTTGACCCGCTGTCGCCAGCGGCACGTTCCTGCTTGGCAATTTCCTTGGCTTCGTCCTTCAACGTCTGCATCGCCCCTTCGAGCGCGGCCCGTTTCAGAATTTCAGCACTCTTCTCCAACGCTTCGCGCAGTTTTTTCTGCTGTTCGACAAGTTGGGCGAGCGATTGTTTCGACTGCTCACCGGAAAGTTGTTGGGCAGAGTTGTCGAGCTTTTTCAGCGCGTCGAGCATTTCGGGCGTCAGCGCTTCACGCAACATTCGCTGCGCCTCCCGCAACTGCGCCGCGAGTGCGGTGTCGAGTGCACCGGCGGCCCGCAACCGATCTTCCAGTGCCTTGGACGATTGTTGGAGTTTCTGTACGCGATCGGCCATCGCCTTTTGTTCGGAGGCAAGCGCCTTGGCCTGCTGTGCGCCCTCGAACTGCATTGGCGCCGTGCCACGGGAATTCTTATCGGCCGATGGACGTGCGGCCGCATTCGCCGCGGTTTGTGTGCGCTGCTGCAGCTGACCCTGGGCTTTCGCGGCCGCCACGGCTCGCGAGGCCGCGCTGTCGGCGGCGTCACGGGCGGCGCGGCGCTGCTCATCCGTTGCCGGCACCCGAAGCACCAACTCGCGACTCATTCCCTCCTGACCGGCCGGTGATTCGTCGCGAGCAATGAGTTGTACATGCACCGCATCTCCGGCTTCGAGGCCGTAAGCGGCGAGATCGAGCGATACTATACCAGACCAATCAGGAATTCCCCCTCCAGCAATCCTCTGCATTGTCGGCGCCACGTTTGAACCGCTTCCTCCGACGCGCCACAGTTTGAGTGTCACAGACTGCAGTCCATGATCATCCGACGCCAAAAGCTGCAACTCGACCTTGTCAGTGGCCGCGACCAAAGAATCGCTCGCCGGCGCAAGAATCTCTGCCGATGGCGCTGAGTCGGGGACAACTTCCACCAGTAACGGCGCCGGCACGTCGGCGATCGCGGTAGTAACGCCACGAGCGCTCCAGTTCCAGCTCGCGGTTGCGGCCGGAATGAAGTGTCCGTGGAATCGGCGTTCTGCCGGCGCCAGGCGAATACTGTCGCGGCCCTGCGATAGTGCCACCGCCGCCAACGGCTCGGACGCGTGGCCATCCAGCGTAAGTTCGGTGCCCTGAGGTACGCGAATCGGCGCATCGCTCGGCAACGATTCAGCGGCTTTGTGCAGATAGGCGGGATACGTCGCGCGCACGGCCACATCTCCGAGAAACGGCCTGTCCACAACGCGCATATTGACCGTGTCGCTCTCGGCACGTCCGTCGCTCGCGACGATCGTCACGTCGGCATCCAACGCGCCGAGGTTCGCGATGGCGACGCCTCGCACGACGGCGAGCGGACTCTCGACCCACGCGCTGCCCGTCGTGCGTCGGCGCAGCCGAACCTCTGTTCGCCCCGGCGCATGAATGGCCAGCGACACCGAGGTTCCGCGCAAAAGGCGGCGCGGGGCATCCGCAATCTCAATTCGCGGCAGTAACGTGCCGCGCCACGCATCAACCGGATGCGCGAGCACGCGCCATCCGTCTGCGGAACGCGCCGCCATGAGCGATACCATCAGCGCGAGCGGTAGCATCACTGCTGCGGCGCGCACGATCCCGGTGCGTAACCGAAGCTCCAGAACCGGCAACAGTGCCCCGCGAGCACCCAGCTGCGTGCCCATGCGTTGCGCCGCGCGACGTACAAACGGGCTTCCGTCGCCGGACAACTCCACCAGACCGCGCACCGAGCCGTTGCGCAATCCATGTTCGCGTTCAACGGCATGAGCAATCGCCGACGGCTCGGCCATGCGCTTCCACCGGCGCGCGCCCCATCGTGTTATGACAACGGCTGCGAACACCGCGATCGCCCAAATGAGAAACGGTGTCAATCGCGGTAACGCAATCCATCGGGCACCGCCGAGCAATGCGGCGCCAGCCAATAACAGCGCGATGACCGCAATCGCCACTCGCACCGACGTCTCCACCTGCAAGAGTCGGGCGATGCGCATCCGCGCCCGCGCCACCAGATCAAAGACGGTCACGTCGCAGGGCGGCTGGTAACGGCGTATACAAAAAGATTGACGCCCATGCGCAGCGCGGCTTCGTGCAAGTTCGGCGGATCACTCGCGTAGGTACCGACGTCCTCCCAGCCATTGCCGAGGTCGCTTTGGTACGTGTAGTAGACTGCCAGCCGGCCCCCAATAAAGATCCCGAAGCCGCGCGCCGGTTTGCCGTCGTGTTCGTGAATCTTCGGCACCCCACCCGGAAAATCGTACACCACATGGTAAATCGGATGCGACAACGGAACGTCTACAAGTTCCCGATCGGGAAACACCCGTTTGATTTCGCGCCGGAAACTTTCGTCCAGACCATAGTTGTCGTCCACATGCAGAAATCCGCCGCGCGTCACATACTCGCGCAGGCGAAGGACCTCGGCATCCGACAGCAGAAAATTCCCATGGCCCGTGACGTGCAGAAATGGCACGTCCCACAACCGCTCATCCATCAGCGTAACGCGGGCCTCGGCGGATTCAACTTGAAAGGTCGTCCGTTCACGTATTGCCTTAAGTAAATTCGGCAAACTCGATGGATTCGCATACCAATCACCGCCACCATCGTACTGCAAGCGCCCAATGGTCAGTCGCGGCGCGACCATCGACGTTTGCACTGCCGTGCCGACGTCGGTACGCGCCGCACCAAGCCCGAAGACGAGAGCCGCGCCAATCAATATGATGTGCTGACGACGAATCATTCGTGGGCCAACCGGTAGGCGAGATTGCGGGGAGCCTGCGCTTCTTCTGTCAGTACGCGCACCACATCGCGCGCGCTCAAGCCATCGGCGCGCAGCGCCCGGGCTCGGATGCGCAATGCGTCTTCGTCCAAAACCATCGGCTCCGCGCCAGCAATGACCAGTACAACCTCACCGCGGGGCGCCTCATTCATATAAGACTCGGCCAACACACGAACAGTTCCCCGGCGGAATTCTTCGAACTGTTTGGTCAACTCGCGGGCGACGACGGCCTGGCGATCACCGGCGCCGGCCGTCGCCAGATCGGCAAGCGTCTCTCCGACGCGCGCCGGCGCTTCATAGAGCACCGCGGTGTGCGCCAGGGCGCCGATCGCTGCGACCGCTTCAGTGCGCGCGCGTCCCTTCCGCGCCAAAAAACCAAAGAATGTAAATCGTTCAGCGTCCAGTCCGGATCCCACCAGTGCCGCCAACAACGCTGACGCGCCTGGCACAGGCGCGACCACCACCCCCGCGTCAATTGCCGCGCGGACCAATCGAGACCCGGGATCGGAAATCAGGGGCGTCCCCGCATCGCTTATCAGCGCAAACGACTCCCCGCCCACTAACCGTGCCACGAGCAGCGGCGTCGTTTTCGCCTCGTTGTGTTCGTGATACGCAACGAGTTTTGCGGCGACACCGTGCCGCTCGAGCAGTGGCCTCGAATGCCGTGTGTCCTCGGCCAGCACTGCATTCACCGAGCGCAGCGTGGCGATTGCCCGTTCGCTCAAATCGCCGAGATTCCCGATCGGGGTGCTAACGACAAACAGTGTCCCGGCAGCGACTGTCACGATTCCGGTTTCCAGGGAAGCGCATTAAACAGACCGGCCGACTGGAACATGTGCCGCCGATCGCGTGTGAGTTCCGCGATCATTCGCGACGGAGATGTTCCGCCCACTGGTGCTGCCGCGCTCAGCAGTTCGCCAAGCCACGCGCCAATCGCCGCGGTCAGCACTGCTGTCTCCGCCACGGGATCACGCTGGTTGGGAATCGCGAGCGAGAATCGCTCAAGTGCCGGATGACTCCGGATCATGTTCTGACGCGCATGCTCGGCGAGAGCGGGCGCACCGTCGACGCCGTCGGCTTTCAACTGTTTCACGACCGATGCAATGAGCTCGCGATAGGCGTGAATGAGTGCCGGGGCTGCTTGCACCGGCAACGCCGTGGGCATCGGCCAGAGCCGTGCCACCGTCGCGTGCTCGGCCCCTGGCCGCGCGCCGAGAAAAAGGGCCGCACACCGCGCATCGAGCGACCCTGCGCCCAGGTCGGCAAAGAACCCGCGCACCACGCGGCCGTTGCGCAGAATCACGTAATTCATGCCGCCACCCGCCAGCACTTCGAGTACGCCGTCATGCATCGTACCATGCAGAAACGCGAACAGCCCTGCCCCATCGTGCAAATTAAGTTCGGACGGCCACGGCAGCGGTTCGAGGACTTGAGACCAGTACATCGTGGCCAATTGCTCGTCGTCCGCTTCGTGAAAACAAATCTCACCGAATTCGGCTGCACTCGGCACCAGAGCGATGGCCTCGGAAATCGGAAGCGTGCGAAATCGCTTGCCGTCGGCACTGGAAGTCGCGTTGACGACTTCGCCCTTTTGCAGGTAGAGCAACAAGAGTTGTTCGGGGAGCCAGACCGCAACGTAGCCCCACACACGCGCCGAGCGATCGCGTTTGGCGTCCGTCAGCAAATTGCGAAGATGGACGTAGGCGAGCCGTGTCCGATGCAACAGGACGCGCTCGTGCGGGAACCGCATAGACGCGGCAGAGAGAGACATATTAAAAGTTGCCGCCGCGGACCAGCCGCCCGCAACGCACGGCTGGATGTTTTACGCTACGCCGCGTGTTGCTCGAACTTCGCGACCAGCGCGGCCTTCGGCACGGCGCCAACGACTTGGTCAATGAGCTTGCCGTCTTTGAAGAACAGCAGCGTCGGAATCGAGCGCACATTAAAGCGCATGGACGTCGCTTGATTGCTGTCAACGTCCAACTTCGTCACTTTCACCCGGCCGTCGAATTCGACCGCTAGCTGTTCAAGTAACGGCGCGATCATGCGGCACGGCCCGCACCAGGTCGCCCAGAAATCCACTACGGTCACCCCGGCCTGCTGCTCCACCTGGGCCCCGAAGTCGGCGTCGGTTACTGCGATTGGCTTCGTCATTGCTATACCCTCTCACACGATTGAACGATGAATTACATTCGAAATATGACCCAATCAAACAGCCGGGGCACCCGCATAGCCCACGTCGGAATTGCCGTGCACGCGATCGCAGAACTGTTGCCGTTCTATCGCGACGTGCTCGGACTTCCCGAGGCGCCGCTTGATGATTCCGATGGGGCCCGCATCCGGGGACTGACCGCCGGTGAATCGCTTGTTGAACTGCTCGAGCCTGAGAAAGCCGATTCCCCAATCGGGAAGTTCCTCGACAAGCGCGGGCCGGGCATCCATCACATTTGCTTTACTGTCGATGATCTCGATCGCACGCTCGATCGCTGCCGCGCGGCCGGAATCACTTTAATCGACCAGGAACCCCGGATCGGCGCCGAAGGCAAACGCATCGCCTTTTTGCATCCGAAATCGACCGGCGGTGTACTGGTGGAACTCTCTGAATACTAATCGGCTTGGCAAGGATGCGTTCCCGCGTTGCCGTTCCGTGCTACTTGGCGGGGGCTTTGCCGCCAAAGCCGGCGTTCTGCAATGGCTTTAGGTCAATTTCCTGAACAAACCAGCGCGAAGCAGCACCTTGCGCGAGAGTAAATTTTGTATTGGCCATCGCCTTTCCCTTCGACAGCGCGACCGAAACGAGGAATCGTCCCTGATCGATGCGCTGCGCATCACCGATTGTCTGCGTATCGTGCCGCAGCAGACTGATCATGATCAATTCCTGACGCTCGACTTCCTGCCGCGGAAACTTGTCACGCGCGAGTCCTTTTTCGTCACCCCACACAGCGCCGAGGGCCTGCAAATCCTGAGCATTCGCGGCGGCCAGAAACTGTTCAACAGCTGCACGGGGCGTCGAGCCACCGGCCAGCGCACCAGTCGGCGTCGAATGGCAAGCCGCGGTGGCGAGAATGAGCAAAACGGATAGACGTCTCACGCGCGACTCCCTGTCATGAGTGTATTAAAAAGTTAGTGTCGCACGTGAATGCCAGCAAGCTTAGATTAGTCAAATGCGCTTGTACATCAACATTGATCACGTCGCCACCATTCGGCAGGCTCGACGTGCCACTGAGCCAGATCCGGTCGCCGCCGCGCGTTTGTGCGAGGACGCGGGCGCCGACGGAATCACCGCGCATTTGCGTGAGGATCGCCGACACATCCAGGACGCCGATATCATCGGCCTCCGAGATCAGTTGCGTACGCCGTTCAATCTCGAAATGGCCTGCACCGAAGAAATGATCGGCATTGCCGAACGGCTCAAGCCGTTTCAGGTCACGCTGGTCCCCGAGCGCCGTGAAGAGATCACCACCGAAGGCGGCCTTGACGTCACCCGCGACCCCGGCGCCATCGAAGCTGCGATCGGCCGCCTGAAATCCGTCGGCATCCGCACCAGCTTGTTTATCGACGCCGTTCCGATGATTGTCGAGCGATCGGCGTGGCTCGGAGCGGACGCCATCGAACTACACACCGGCCCGTATGCCAACCATCCGCATGACCCTCGGTACCTCGCGGCCCTGCGCGACGGCGCCCGCCAAGGAGCCAGCATCGGGTTGGCTGTGCACGCCGGACATGGGATCACGGTACGCAATGTTGGGGCATTGATGACCATTCCTGAGCTGGAAGAGCTCAATATTGGCCATACGATCGTGAGCCAGTCTGTATTCGTAGGCATTGCGGGTGCGGTGAGGGAAATGCGCCGGGCAATGGACGCGGCGCGAGTCGCGTCCTAAGCTTTAGTCATATGAGCTCCGGGCTGATGGACTTTTTTGTACTCGAATCGAGCGAGCACGTCGAACAGCTCGACGGTCTGCTGTCGCGCGCCGGCAATGGGACGCCAGACCTCGACGCCTTCGGTCGCCATTCGCGCGCCATTCGCGGCAGTGCGACGATGGCCAAGATCCAGGGCATCGCCGACGTGGCGACCGGGCTGGAACGCGTCGTTAAAGGCCTCCGCGAAGGCAGCCTGCATTGGAGCGAGTTGCTGCGCGGCGCGGTTATCGCAGCAGTTGACGACCTGAAGATTCTCATTCGCGGCGCCCGCACATGGGGAACCGCCGAAGATAATCGTGCCGCAGAACGGGCGGGCGAACTGAACACGCTTGCTCCCGCATTCCACCGCCGCGCGGCCGCGACTCCGCTCACGACAATGGGTGCCAGTTCCGGATTTCTCGCCGCCGAAGCGACAGATGTCGCCGCCGGCCTCCAGCGTTACGCTGATGCGCCGGGCCCGATGGCCTCGTTCGAGAAAACGCTCGGCCGGGTGCGCGCCCTTCGCGGCGTGGCGGCACTGCTCGACTTGCCGCCGTTGGCCGAAGTCGTCGCAACCGTCGACGAAACGGCGAAATCGTTGGAGATCAGCGGCGCGATGCCCACGGACGCGCAATGCAATCTGTTCAGGACCGCTGCCGCCGTGTTGCGTGAGGGTGCGGAGGCCGTGCACGATGGCGGGCGACCAGATCCGGATTCCACTGCCGTGCAAGAATTCACCGCGGCGGCCGCCGCGATGGCCGAAGGCATCGGTGAGAGTGACACAATCATCCCGATCAGCGCACTCTTTCCGGAAGGTGATGGGACGAATGTGCTGCATACCGCCGAGAATCCGCCGACGACCGCCGGTCAGCGATTCCGACGCGAGACGGTTAGCCAAGCCGAACATCTGCGACGATTGGTCGGGGACGGCCATAGCGCAGCTGATGGTCCAACGCGGCAACGTGTTGGGCACGAACTTCGCGCCGCCGTGCGTGCGCTCGGCCGAGCGGCCGAGAGTTTTGGCGAGACCAGCGTCGCCATGACCTTTCAAGCGTTGATCGAAGGCGCGTCGCTGTTGGAGTCGCGAGCGCTATCGGCGCTCGACTCAGCTTCACGGATTCTCACTGCCGGCGACACCGAACCGGTCGCGGGACGATTCGAGGCACTGTTGAATCCGAGATCCGCTGAACCCGAACTTCCGGCGATTGAGACATTCGCGCCGGACGCGTTACCGGTGGCGAGTGCTCCGCCCGAATTGGCGCCGAACGCACCAAGCGGAACCGATCTGCATCACCTTTTGGGTGCCGGTATTCACGGACTCTCCGGTCTCGACAGCGAGCCGCTGAGCGAGCCAGTGGATGTGGACGACGATGGCATCGTACCCATTCAGGAATTGTTGTACCGCGGCCGTGCCGCTCTTCATCGCGCGGTCGAACTCGGCGACACGCTCAAGCGTGCAGGCCTGTCGCCCGATGCGGAATCGCTCGCCGAACTCTACGACCTGCTCGAACTCGCCGCGGCGGAGTAGCGCTCGATGAAATTCGGTTGGCGTGGCGCGCTTGGCATCGCGCTCAGTGCATTTGCCCTTTGGTACACACTGCGCGGAACAGATCTCCAACAAATCTGGAACGTGCTGTCACATTCCAGTATCCCGCTTTGGATCGCATGTACGATTATGGCAACGGCGATTTTCCCACTGCGGGCGCGACGTTGGCAGGCGCTCCTCGCGCCGGTCGCAGGGCGACTGCCGTTTAGGCCGCTCTGGCAAACCACGGCGATCGGTATGATGGTCAGCAATGTGGTTGGCGGCCGCGCCGGTGAACCGGCGCGCGCATTTGCACTGAACCGGGCCGAACCGAAAGTTAAATTCACGGCTGCCTTCGCTTCGGTGGCCGTTGATCGGTTGTTCGATGGCACAGTCGTGCTGCTGCTCATGTTGGCGGCGTTCTTTGACCCGGCCTTTCAAGCAGAAAAACCAAAGTGGCTAGTCGCGGCCATGACCGGCACGGCACTTTTTCTGGCCGCGGTGCTTATCGCGATGGCACTAATGGTCTACGCGCCCAGCCGGATCTTCGCGCTATACGACGCGATTATTTCACGCACCTTGCCGCGATTCGCCGCCAGTGGCCGCGCCCTACTCGAAGGATTTGTTTCGGGATTGCACGTATTGCGCGACCCGCGGCTGCTTGCCGAAGTGTTTTTCTGGACCGTCCTGCATTGGCTCTGCAATGCATTTGCGTTTTGGTTGGGATTCAAGGCCCTTGGCTTAAATGTCCCGCTTTCCTCCGCCTTGCTACTGCAGGGGGTTATCGCCGTGGCGGTGGCGGTTCCGTCGACGCCCGGCTTTTTCGGTGTGTTTGAGGCTGGCGCCAAGCTTGGCCTCGGTCTTTACGGGGTAAGTGCAACGGACGCGGCAAGTTTCGGACTTGGCTTTCACGTCCTGTCCTACATTCCCATCACCGTTATGGGCGCGATGTACCTCTCTCGCATGCATTTGCACTTCCGTGATTTAAAAAGCGGCGACCAGCCGACCGCGGCGTGAGCGGCCGTGCTGCGCGTGTCGAGGCGCAGGCGAAGCTCAATCTGTTTCTGCGCATTCGGGGCCGCGCGCCCAGTGGCTTTCATCAACTCGAAACGCTCTTTCAGCGGATTTCACTATCGGACTCGATTGTGGTGCGTATCGCCACCGGACGCGCGCTCGAATCCGTCGGTGCCGACTGCGGACCAACGGAAAAGAACCTCGCTTGGCGCGCGGCCGTCGCCTTTGCTGAAGTGGCGCTCTGGCCGAGGGGGTTTGCGATTGAAATCGAAAAACGAATTCCTGTCGGTGGCGGGCTGGGTGGTGGTAGCGCCGATGCTGGCGCCGTGCTCCGGGCGCTCAATGTCCTCGCACCGACACCGCTCGACACCACTGCACTCTCAGTGATTGCGGCTCGCCTGGGATCGGACGTACCATTTCTGGCATCCGAACACGTGACCGCCGTCGGGATGGGCCGCGGTGAACAGCTGATACCGTTCGCCCCATTGCCGGCACGGGACATTTTGCTGGTACTCCCGAGTTTCCCCGTGTCCAGCGCCGATGCTTTTGGCTGGTATGCCGCTGTTCACGGCAACGTAAATGCCTGGACGGAAGCACCGGAACCGATGACGTCACAACTCGACTGGAACCTCGTTGAGCTGCTCGCCGCCAACGATTTGGAGGCGGTCGTCACAGCGCATCATCCGGAAATTGGGAGTGCCGTAAACACGTTGACTCGGGCAGGTTTGAAAATCGCCCGGATGACGGGTTCGGGCTCGACCGTCTTCGGGGTCCTCGACCGGCCAAGGCAACTTGTGCTACCCTGGAAGGGAGTTCCGCCGACATTGATCTCGGCCCGAACGGTGGAACGGGTGGCTTCGGTAGAGGTGATCGCTTAACTTTCGCAGACTGCCCCCTCGTCCAACGGCAGGACAACGGCCTTTGGAGCCGTGAATGATGGTTCGAATCCATCGGGGGCAATGTTGTTTGGACTTTTCGCTCGGAATTGTTGACTAAGTCGCTGCAATCACATATGTTACAAGGCTACGGCACAATGGACGGTTTGTCAGTTCCGATGCAGGGGTTCCGGGTGCTGACCGGTACCGCAAATCGACCACTCGCCGAGGGAATCGCCGAACATCTTGGCGCGTCACTCTGCAAAAGTTCGATCAATCGGTTTGCCGACGGCGAGGTGTTCGTCCGTATCGACGAGAATGTTCGCGGTGCGGACGTTTTCATAGTACAGCCGACGAATCCGCCCGGCGAAAACGTCCTTGAGCTCTTGCTCATGGTGGATGCGGCGCGGCGGGCGTCGGCGGCACGGGTGACAGTGGTGTTGCCGTATTTCGGCTACGCGCGGCAGGATCGAAAAGATCAGCCCCGCGTGGCAATCGGTGCGAAGTTGATGGCGCGGATGATTGAAACGGCAGGCGCAGATCGTGTCCTCGGGCTCGACTTCCACGCGCACCAGTTGCAGGGGTTCTTCGACGTGCCGGTCGATCACCTCTACGCGGCTCCCGTGTTTACGGCGCATTACAAGAAGAAGAAATTGCATGATCTCGTCGTGGTGGCTCCAGATGTTGGCAGTGCAAAAATGGCGCGCGGTTTTGCCAAGCGGTTGAATGGATCGTTGGCGATCATCGACAAGCGCCGCCCCGCTGCGAACGTGGCCGAAGTGGTGAATGTCGTTGGTGAAGTGGAAGGCAGGGATTGTCTGATCCCTGATGACATGATTGATACGGCAGGAACCGTGAGCGAAGCCGCTCGCGCGCTGAAGGAGCTTGGGGCCAGGGATATCTATGTGTGCGCGACGCACGCATTGCTTTCCGGACCCGCGGTGGAGCGACTTTCCAATGCACCGATCAAGGAGGTCGCAGTGACCAACTCGATCTTACTGCCAGAGTCTAGAATGTTTCCCCAGTTGCAGGTGTTGTCGGTGGCGGAGTTGTTGGCGAAGGCGATCCGCTTTACGCACGCGGATCAAAGCGTCTCTGCGCTGTTCGAGTAGAGCCGCGAGCAGGAAAAAGAAGGAGAAGAAGCGCCGCCGGGCCGGCGAATGACCGGGAACCCACGTTGCGCACGATGTTGGACCATTCAGGAAATTTCACATGGCATCCGCAAGTCTTACCGCAAAGCTCCGGACGACCGTAGGCAAGGGCGCCGCCCGTAAAATGCGCACCGCTGGCACCGTTCCGGCGATCATCTACGGCCACGGCCGAGAGCCACTGTCCTTGGCGATCGATACACACACGCTCGACAAATTGCTGGAGAAGGTGTCGTACAAGACGACCGTCATCGAGCTCGATTGCGCCGGAACTGTTGCGAAAACCCTGATCCGCGAAATTCAGCGCCATCCGTTCAAGCGCTCGATTCTGCACGTCGATTTTCAGGAGCTGGTTGCCGGTGAGAAGGTCACCGTGAAGGTTCCGCTCGTATTCGTCGGCACGCCGGATGGTGTTCGCGTTGGCGGCGGTATTCTCGACGAAGTGATGCGCGAACTCGAAATCATTGTGGATCCGTCGAACATTCCGAACCACATCGATGTCAATGTGGTTCCACTGACGATCGGTCACTCGCTCCACGTGCGCGACCTCATCGTGCCCGACGGCGTCCAAGTGCTCGACCATCCGGACCAGACCGTGGCCGTGTGCGCCGTGCCGAAGGCCGTTGCCGAGCCGACGCCAGAAGAGACGGCTGCAGCCGCAGCTACCGGTGCTCCGGCGGCTGAGCCTGAGCTCATTCGGAAGGCGAAGGCTGACGACGACGCCGAAGGCGACGAGAAGAAGTAACACAGAACGCGACTGGCGCCCCGGTGAAAGTCATTGTTGGACTTGGTAATCCGGGGCGCGAGTATGCGCTCACCCGTCACAACGTCGGCTGGTGGGTTGTTGACCACCTTGCCGACGTTTGGCATTTTGACAGCTGGAAAAAGGACGGAGACGCGCACGTCACGTCAGGCACGGTGGGTGGCGCGAAGGTGCGGCTCGTAAAACCGCAAACATTTATGAATTTGAGCGGCGAGGTGTTACGTCATTACACGAGGCGGCCGTTCTGGTCGGCGGCCACCGATCTGCTCGTGGTAGTCGACGAAGTCGCGCTGCCGGTCGGACGGTACCGGTTTCGTCCGAAAGGGTCCGCCGGCGGGCACAATGGACTCAAGAGCGTTGAAGCCCATTTGCACACGCAGGATTACGGACGTTTGAGAATCGGCGTTGGGCCGGCAGACGATGCCCAACGGCGCGTCGGCGTCTTGAGTGACTACGTGCTCAGCGCGTTCGGCAAGGGCGATGCCGAATCGATTCGTTCGCTTTTCCCGGAGATAGTGTCAGCGACGGAACTGTGGATCGCGGACGGCATGGCATCGGCCATGAATCGCTTTCCGGGCAAGGGAGACGCGGGAAATTTGGACGGCTGACCGCGGACTTTTCTCAGCAGTCCCATCAGCATCTGCCGCACCTGCTCTGCCCGCGCATCCAACCGCGCATATTCCGGCCCTGGCAATACCGCCAATGCGTGTGCAAGCATCAGGTGATACTGCAACTCGTGCACGGACGAGGAGGCGGCTTGCAGAAATCGCGCGAAATCTGCGCGCGCACTATGGCCACACCCTTCGATGATGTTCAACGGCACCGCCGCGGCCGCACGCCGGAGTTGCGACGCCATAGTCAGAAGCGGTCCGTCCGACAGTGCGGACGTCGCGTGGTACGTCTCCAGTACCAATTCGTGCGCCTTGGTCCAGACGTCAAGCTTTCGATAGTCCTGCATCGTTCCTCCACGAATGACGGTGATCGTACTTCCGACGCATTGCCCAGACACAACCCTTCCCACGCATTGCAGTAGATTTCAGCGCGCTCCGCACCCCTGACCCGCCCTACATGCTGAAGCTCGGTATCGTCGGCCTCCCGAATGTTGGCAAATCCAGCCTGTTCAACGCGCTCACGTCCGCCAAGGCCGAAGCGGCGAATTATCCGTTCTGCACCGTCGAGCCCAATGTCGGGATGGTCGAAGTGCCGGACGCACGTCTCACCGCTCTTACCGGCGTAGTAAAACCCGAGCGCACCGTGCCTGCCGTCGTGCAGTTCGTGGACATCGCCGGCCTCGTCAAGGGTGCTGCACAAGGCGAGGGGCTCGGCAACAAATTCTTGACCAACATCCGCGAGACGGACGCGATCGTGCATGTTGTCCGTTGTTTTGAAGATCCCGATGTCACGCACGTGATGGGCAGCATCGACCCGGCACGCGATCGTGAAGTGATTGAGTTCGAGCTCGCCCTGGCCGACCTCGGCTCGGTCGAGAAACGCCTCGACAAATCCAAGCGTGCAGCGCGCACAGGCGACAAAGAAGCGCTCGCAGAACTGGGCGCCCTCGAGAAAGCCAACACCGCGCTCGCCGAAGGGAAGGCGCTCTGGCACGTGCAACTCACCGACGCAGAAAGGGCGGTGCTCTGGCCACTGCAACTGCTCACGCTGAAGCCGATTCTGTACGCCGCCAATGTCACCGACGCCGAACTCTCCGGTGACGAGGGCAAACATGTCACGGCATTGCGGGCCGCGATCGCCAACGACCATGAACCGGCCGAAGTCGTGACGTTCTCCGCGAAGATCGAAGGGGAGCTGGCCGAACTTGCCCCGGACGAACGCGCCGAATTTCTTCAGTCCCTCGGGCTGGAGTCAGCCGGACTCGAACGATTAATTCGCGGTGGCTATCACCTGCTGGGCCTGCAGACCTATTTCACGGCGGGCGAAAAAGAAGTGCGCGCCTGGACCATCCATCGCGGCGATACGGGGCCCAAGGCCGCCGGTGTGATCCACACCGATTTTGAACGCGGCTTTATTCGCGCCGAGACCGTGAGCTACGACGATTTTATCGCACTTGGCGGGTGGAAAGGTGCGAAGGAAAAGGGAGTCGTGCGCTCTGAGGGCAAAGAGTACGTGGTGCAGGACGGCGATGTGCTGCTGTTCCGATTCAATGTCTGATTTGTTGGATCAATTGCGCGGACGGAACAGCAATCGCACGGGGCGGATCAGATAATAGAGCGGGAGCAGCGAATCGGGGAGCGGCAGCAACTCCCATTCGCGTAGCGTTGGTTCGAAAGCGCTGCACAGCAAGTAATTCGCGCGGTCGCCATTGCCGTCCATCAGGCGCATGGCGAACCGGCGACCTGTGTGCGGGCGGTCACTTAATTCTTGTGTGATGCGCGCGACAACTTCCGCGGCGAGTTGCAGCACGTTTGCGTCGCGCTCTGCCAGAATAGTCAGGTCGTGTGGCGTTGCCTCTGACTGCAATAGATCCCGCAGTAGGAGGACAGCCAACAAAAGGGCGCGACGCGATCGATGTTGCGTTGCCCGTTCCAAGAGTGCACGGCTGTCGATCTTGGTCCGGTGAATTGTGCCATCGAGCGCCACCAGCCATTCCAGCGTTTCCCATTCGTGCCGGGCACCGTGCATGCACTGCAACAGCGCACTGTCGAGTGGATCGCTGGTGAGGACAGGAACACCAGCGATTTCGACATGCTGGGCGCGGGCGAATACGTCGTCGATGGGCAGCGTCCACGGATAGATCGCGCGGGCGAAGCGCCAGTGTAGTTCGACGGGCGCTTCGTCGGCACGTCGCACAAACACGGCGTGCCCGAAGCTCCCCTGAACCATTCGCTCCTGTGCCGCCGACATTCCATAATAGGAGACGTACCCCGCCTCGATCAGGGTGCACCGGGCTCGCGCAAAGTCAAAAGCGCGAACAACAATATCGAGATCGACTGATTGCCGCGCGCCGAGCACGCCATAGGCAGCAAGCGCCAGCGCCGGCCCCTTGTACGCCAACAGTGGAATGTCCGCGGCGAGGAAGTCGCATTGCAACTCAGCCAATTGTGCGGCCTGCCTCAATGCGAGCGCGGCGATTTCATGCGCGGCACTGTCGAGTCGAACGCGGACGTCAGCCGGCACGTCAATATCGGCCGCATCGAGTTGACGTTTGGCGTGTGGTACTAACCGGTGGATTCGCACCAGCGCCAACCATTTAATCCAATTCACGCCCTCGGCGGCACGGCGGACGTACTCCGTGCGCGCTCCGGATATTTCCCACGTCGCACACGCGAGTAGCAATCGCGCGGCCGGCTGCTCAATCACGGGACGTCCCAGTGAGACCTGCAACGGCTGCTGCGAGTTTTACTAATTCAGGGAGACGCAACGGGTCCGAGTGCGGCACCAATCGATATACGGGTGTCGATTCCACAAGTTGTGTGAGCTGGGCGAACTCGGTGGTGCGCATTTTTTCATCCAGAAGATAATTCGCCGATGTGTGAGGCATGAGGGCGATAAGGGCCTCCCCCGGGCGCAGTCGCGCGACTCGTGGCGCATCGGCTGTCTCTTCCCGATCGCCAAGAATGCATACGCCGCCGAGTGGCGTCGGGTAGCGAGCCAACAGATAACCGAGTGCTTCCACTGGAAATGCGCGCTTGTCCCAATTCGGGGTTAGCAATGGCAGTCGCTGATGATCGCCGATCAGGGCGCGCGCGGAATCGTCCCACACCCGCAAGTAATTGGATGCCGGAAAAGCGAATAGGTGGCCAGCCTGCTCCCGGAGTGCGACCACGTCGTCTGAAAGTACGGCGTAACCCGCGGCCGCGAATGCTGCGGCGAGCGTGGACTTCCCCGCTCCACCGAAACCGCAGAAGGCCAGTGCCTGTTCGTTGACCACGACAGCACTGGCATGCAGTGCCAGCACGCCGCGATGTCGTAACACGTAGCTCAGCACCGGGCCTAAGAAGTACACCGCGGCATCTTCGACCGTGAACGGTGCGGGCCACGTTCCCCAGATCTCACGAGCGTCAGCGCTGACGTGAAACTCAGCGCCGTCATCGTAGCGGAACACGAGACCCGCGTGTCCGTCCACCCACCAGACTTCCACCATAGTGGGATCGGGATCGTCGAGACGCGGGCCGTACACGGCACCGTCGGTGGCTGGTGGATGGTCGCGCCAGGGTGCAGCAGATCCCAAATGCACGACTACATCCGGCACCGACAATCCCGGCGCCACATGCAAACCATTCAGCTCGCAATTGAGCCGAACGGTAAGTCCGTAAATTGAGTAGTCAGGAATGTGTCACGCCCTGACGATGTTACATCGTTTTGTTCGTGCCGCCGCCAGCCTTGTCGCGTAGCAGGCCCGTAATTCCAACTCGGCGTGTGATGTCGGCGAGCAATCCGAATATATGGAGCTTCGGTGCACGGTATGGCAGCCGTGCAGGCACCCGTACTGCTTCGGACAGCGAATCTTTCGCTTCATTCATTCGGATAACCTTGGATATGTGGGTAGGCTCACAGTTTTGCCGTCGCGAATGCTCACAATATTTGCATTGCCAGACCGATTCGTCAACTGTTTGGATCGCCTTTTGCGTCATCAAGTGCTGCCAAACAGTCAGCAGCGTATCGCAGCGCCTCTACCTTTGTGGGAAACCGTTTCGGATACCGCCTGGCAATCGCCTGGGCAATCTCTCCAAGCGAA
>JANYBD010000260.1 GCA_025360995.1 Gemmatimonadota bacterium | reverse complement strand
GCGTCGGCCGCGCCGCCGTCGAGGCTGCTGTCGCCGCCCTTGAGCGATGCGTCGGCCGCGTAGTCTTTCATTTTATCGCCAAGCTCGACGCATAACCGTTCCGCGACTTTTTTCCCAACCCGAGGCACTCCCTGTAATGTCGTGAGATCCCGATCGCGAATCGCCCGTACGACGCGGCCGCTACCGAGCGCCGAAATAAGTCCGAGCGCCAGGGCAGGGCCCACACCACTGGCACTGCGCAACGTGTGAAAGAGCGACCGATCGTTGGCGTTCAAAAAGCCGAAGAGTTGCCAGCCGTCTTCTTTCACGACCAGTGACGTGAACAGGTCCACGTCCTGTCCTTCGCGCGGCAGCGACTCGAGCACATTGAGTGGAATGATCAGTTCATAGCACACCCCACCGGCCGTCATCACCTCGATCCGGTCGATGCCCTTCGCAACGAGTTTCCCGTGCACGCGGGCGATCATCGGAGCACCTGCTCACGCAGCTTGGCGATATTGGCGGACAGCAGGCACGTGAGGGCGCAAGCGACGCCGTCGGCGGCGTCGGCGGGCTGGGGCGGACTTTTCAGGCGGAGCAGTCGTGTGACCATGAACTGCACTTGTTCTTTCGTTGCCGCACCGCGCCCGACCACCGTTTTCTTGATTGTGGCCGGTGGGTATTCGTGTATTGCCAGTCCGGCCCGTTGGCCGGCCAGGAGAATGACGCCTCGGGCGTGGCCGAGCACTACTGTGGTACGGACATTGTGGGCGTAGAACACATCTTCCACCGCGATCGCGTCGGGGTGATGACGCTGAATGACTTCGCAGACCCCATCATAAATCTCATTGAGCCGTTCGGCGAGCGGTGCACGGGCGGGCGTACGAATCACACCGCATTCGATCAATCGATGGCCGCGGACGTCACCGCTCGCCACGACACCGTAACCGGTCGTTGCCGTGCCGGGGTCAATGCCGAGTACGATCAAGTCCGGCAGTGCGTCACGCCTGCGCCATCTCGGACACGTCCATGTCGAAGTTGGCGTCGACTTTCTGCACGTCGTCGATATCTTCGAGCGTGTCGATAAGCCGGAGGAGTGCCGCAGCGTTCGCGCCTTCGACCCGAACGGTGCTCTTCGGAATCCAGGCAAACTCGGCCTGTTCACCCTTCAATCCGGCTATCGTGAGCGCGCTGTTCACGGCGTGTAGATCTGCCGGAGCGGTCGTGATGATGAAGGTGTCTTCTTCTTTCACAAAATCTTCAGCGCCGGCTTCGAGTGCCTTCTCCATTGCCGCATCTTCGTCCATGCCGTTCGCTGGAACGAGTACCTGGCCCTTGCGGTCGAACATGAATGCCACGGAATTGCTTGTCCCGAGATTGCCACCGCCCCGCGTGAGCTTTGCGCGCACATCAGCAACGGTGCGTGTCGGATTGTCGGTAAGGGCCTGAATCATCAATGCCACACCGCCCGGTCCGTAGGCCTCGTACACGACTTCGACATACTCCACGCCATCGAGGTCGCCGGTGCCTTTGGCGATCGCGCGTTCGATGTTCTCTTTTGGCAACGACCCTGAACGGGCGTTATCGATTGCCGTACGGAGCCGTGGATTTCCATCGGGGTCGCCACCGCCAGTCTTTGCGGCGACGGTGATCTCGCGGATGAGTTTGGTAAACAGCGCGCCCCGCTTTTTATCGGTCGCGGCTTTCGCATGCTTGATTGTTTTCCATTTACTGTGGCCGGACATGCTCGTGCACTCAGTGTAATGAGAGGGTGCCCTAATGTTAGCGGTCTATTGAATTCTGATCAGCACACCGGCGCGGAATCCCGTCACGTCGGTCGTGCCCGTCGTGTACAGTCTGCCGATCGTATACTGCCCGCTCGGGTTCACGCTGACCGCACCCATGTTGAATCGCAGACGCAGGCCGAGCGTGCCCAGTTGCCCGGCTTTGTTGCCATCAACATTCCAGGCACGCGCTTCAGCGCTGGGCTGTACATAGAGCCCGCCAGCGTTGAAGCCCACGGCCACGTTCACGTTCGCCACATTCTCCCACGGTGCGGCAATACCGCCAAACTGCTCGCCTGATGCACGGTAAAGATTCCAGACGCTCACTTGAAAGTCGCCCGTTCCCATAGCCGTAGAGTAGTTCAATTGGCCAAGCGCGCGGTCGCCCGTAGAAAACGTCTTGGTTTCAGCGGCGTCTTTGCCGAACTTGGAATACGTCAAGCCAACCGAGAAGCGGCCGTCGCCAACCGGACGGTCGAGTCCGGCACGGACGCGATATTCATCGCCAGGTGTGAAGCGAAGGGTACCACCCGTCTGTTCGTAGGCGTCGAACTGCGTGGAGTGACGGAAGCTCGCGCCGAGTCCAAGATTCCACGCGCCAAGTGACTTGGCAATTGCGACTCCGCCAGTGGCTCCGAGTCCATTGCCCATGCCCGAGACCGGATACACAAGAAAGTCATTGCCGATCTGACCGGCGGCTTCTTGTTGATCGGTGGCGATCGTGTATTTCCCGGTGGGGAGATTGACGCCGACCGTGAAGATGGCTGCATTGTCGCCGACCATCAGATTGCCGCGGAGTTGAGTGTCGGTGAGGCCGCTGATGGAACTGGTCGTCGCGCCGCCCGCTCTCACTTGGCTGTTCGCGTATGACGACGATACATCGAACGTGAACCGCTCACCAAACGGAATGATGATCGCGAACGGAATAGAGATTTGATTGACCGACCTGGCGCCTGAGCCGGTTCCGAATGTGTATGACACATACTGCGGGCCGGCGATCACCGTGGCGTCGGCGATGCCCTGCGCCGCAAGCGGAAGCGCGGCAGCCGCGAGGATGGCGAGCGAGCGGAATGGGGTTCGCATCGTCTTCTCCTACGGCCTGTGAATGATGACAGTCACCGTGCCGGTCCGCGGTGCGGGCTGGTCGGTGCCGGACTTTTCCGACGGGGCGTCACGCGTGGACGGCGGCGCGGGGGAGCTGCCACTGGTGGTATTGGACACCGTATTGGTTGTTGTCGGATTCACACCGCCGACAACCGTATTGAGAGTGCTCGCAAGGCCGCCACCGGCGGACGTGGAGCCGACGGAAGCCGCAGCACCTTCTGACGATGACCGGATACTGGTTTCGACCTTTGTCGTGGAACTCTGTGATGCCGCGCTGGCCTGCTGCGAGCGCGCGAGCGCGGCGCCAAAGCCAGGATCGATCGATCGCGCGTTGTCGAAGAATCGGGCGGCCTCGTCGAAACGGCCGTCGTCTTGCGCCTGAAGGCCGCGACTATATGCGAGGAATGCGGCAAGCGAGCTCGTCGGGCGGCGGTCCACTTCCTGCGCCTCTGCCGGCGTCAGTGTGACCCCGAGCGTGCGAAACGTATTCATGACCAGCGTTTTTTCGAGATCGAACAGTTTGTCGAGTGTGCCGTTTGGCGCGCTTACCGCCGTGACGGCGCCACCGTTGCTCGCCACCACATTGCTGCTGATCGTGATGCCGGTGCCACCAGATCCCTGTAGAACCTGGCCTTGCACAATGCGACCGGCCTGAATGAGCTTGCCGGCGCGCACTGTCGTCGCCGCATCAACTTTCGCGCTTTTTGACAGCGCGATTTCGTCCACAATCGCTTGCATCCGCTCGCGTTCGACAATCGTCAACTGTCGTGATTTGCTGAGGTCGGTAATCATCAAGTCGGCAAGGCCGCGACCAAGCGGCGCATAGCTCGGGTCGGCCAGCCCGATGGTAAAGGGCAGTACCGCAATCGTATTCGTCGCGCCAGGTGTCGCTGAAATGGTCGATTCATTGGCCACCGCGGTCTTTGCCGCCTCTTTCAGCTCTGCCTGCGAGATCGCGACTAGCCGGGCGCGAATCTCCTTTTGCACACTCCTCGTTTTGCCAACCATCAAGTACGAGTTGTACGCGTTTTTTGCCGCCGTGAAATCTTTCATCTGCTCGGCGGCGAGGCCAGCATACAGCGCGCTGACACCGTCATTTGGGTCGAGTTTGTGCGCTTGATCGAGCGGTACGCGTGACTCGGCGAACCGGCCCGCCCGATAGTACCAGACACCCAGCGCGCGGTTGGCCGCGACCGAGCCGGGGCTCGCAGCCTGTGCGGCCTGCAGTTTGGCCAGCGCATCGTTTGGTTTTTGCTGGGCGTTGGCGGGCAATACGCACACCGTCAACAGCAGCAGAACAATAGGTCCAAGTCGTCGCATTCAGTTCTCCTAACGATCGGGGTCAAGCATGTCTTCGAACCGCAGCCACTGCTTGTAGAAGTACAAGTC
>JANYBD010000232.1 GCA_025360995.1 Gemmatimonadota bacterium | reverse complement strand
GTCGGAAACTATCTCGGTGCGGTAAAGAATTGGGTCGCGCTCCAGCATGAATACGATTCGTTCTTCTGCATCGTGAACTATCACGCGATCACCGCGCCGTACGAGCCCGATGATCTTCGCCGGCGCACGCACGAAATGGCCATCGGACTCCTCGCCGCCGGCATCGATCCGAATGTCGCCACGCTGTACGTACAGTCGCAGGTGCCGGAACATACCGAGCTCGCGTGGATCCTCAATACCATCACGCCGCTCGGTGAACTCGAGCGTCAGACGCAGTTCAAAGACAAATCCAGCCGGCAAGAACAAGTGATGGCGGGAATATTGAACTATCCCGTGTTGCAGGCGGCGGACATTCTCCTCTACCGCGCCGACGTTGTGCCGGTCGGTGAAGATCAAGTGCAGCACCTCGAGTTATCGCGAGTGGTGGCCCGCAATTGGAATTCGCGATTCAGTCGTGATACGCCATTTTTTCCCGAGCCGCAACCCAAGCTCACACCGACGCGCCGTATTGTCGGGCTTGATGGTCAGGCAAAGATGTCCAAGTCACTCGGCAATACGATCGGCATGTTGGAATCACCGGAAGTCATCTGGGATAAGCTGCGCCCGGCCGTCACCGATCCGGCGCGCCAGCGAAAAACCGATCCTGGGAATCCCGACTTGTGCCCGATTATTTACCAGTTGCATCGCGCATTCTCGCCCGAAGGCGCGGTTCGCGAAGTCGAAGTCAACTGCCGTGGCGCCAAGTGGGGATGTATCGACTGTAAGAAATCGCTCTTAACGAATATGGTGGCGGAACTCGCGCCAATTCGGGAACGGGCCGCGGAGTTGCAGGCGCATCCGGCGCGTGTGACCGATGCGCTCGACAGTGGTGCCGCCAAGGCGCGTGTTGTCGCGCAACACACGTTGACGGAAGTAAAAAATAGAATGGGACTTCCGCTCGCATGATGGCCAGTCTGCACGACATGATGGTGATATTCCGGCTCGACCTCGCGTTGAAGCTGGCGCTGGCCGTACTTGCCGGTGGCGCGATTGGCGTCGAGCGGCAGATCTCGGGAAAACCCGCCGGGTTGCGAACGAACATTCTCATTTGCCTCGGCTCCACCCTGTTGATGGACCTCTCGATTGGTATCGGCATGGTGCACGGCGGCGCACCGATGGGCGATCCCGGACGCATCGCGGCTCAAGTGGTGACCGGTATCGGATTCCTCGGCGCCGGCACGATCATGCAGGCCCGGGGGACGATCACCGGACTCACATCCGCGGCGACGATTTGGGTCGTTGCCGCTATTGGCATGACCATTGGCGCCGGGATGTTCGTCGAGGCGCTCGGCGCGACCGCGATGGTGATGCTCGTGCTGTCGGGGCTCGGGCATTTGGAGCACAGTTTGCTGCGCGTCAACCGGACGATGCGCGGGACCATACGGACGCGACCAGGTATGGAACTCGAGTGGTTGAGGGCGACGCTGTACGGCGATGGCATTCGAATTAGTAGCGCCGAGATATTTGATCACGCCGAAGACCGGGTTTTTGAACTCAAGCTCCGTGGGCCCTCGCGCCAATTCGAAATTGCCCGCGCGTCATTGCACGATCACCAGGAAGTGCTCAACGTCTTCTTCGAATAGCGTGACAGCGCGCCGCCTGGTGGTGGATCTGCGATCGCGGGCCGCAGCGTTCCGCATGCCGGTCGCGGTTGGTGCACGAATCGCCGCCGCGGCGCCCAGCGGTTGGAGTGTTGCGGTTGTAAAGGCAGACACTGACTCGTTCGGTGACGGTGCGCAGGCTCCGAGTGCGGAATCCATGCAGGCCATAGTAACGGCCGAGGCCTATCTGGGATTCGGCATGCCGATGCCGCTCTATGGCGCCGCCCGGCAGCTGAAATGGATTCATTCGGCGACGGCTGGAGTGGCGTCGATCCTCTCGCCGGAGGTTCGGGCGAGTGATGTGATCATTACGAATTCCGCCGGGCTTTATGGGCCGCCGATCGCTGAGCATGTGCTGGGTGGCGTGATTTATTTGCTACGGGCATTCGATATTGCCGGCGCATTGCAACGGGAGGCGCGCTGGGATACTTCGGTGTTTGCAACGACGGCAGCGCGGGTGAGGGAGATCTCCGAGTGTCGGGTGCTGGTGCTTGGCACGGGGGGAATTGGCAGCGAAGTTGCCCGGCGATTCACGATGCTTGGGGCCGACGTCACGGGAATTCGGCGCAATGTCTCGCGAGGGATTCCCGAAGGTTTCGCCCGAGTCGTGGGGCTGCCCGACGCCGATGCCGAACTATCGCGGGCGGATATTCTCGTGCTCGCCGCACCGCTCACGGAGCATACGCGCACATACTTGAACGCCGAACGGCTGGCCAAGCTCCCAAAGGGAGCAATTGTGTGTAATGTGGCGCGCGGGGCGTTGCTCGACGAAGTGGCCCTGATCGCGGCGCTGAAGCGTGGCCAAATAAGGGGTGCAGTACTTGATGTTTTTGCTGTCGAACCGCTGGCGTCCGATAGTCCGTTGTGGCACTTTCCACAGGTGTTGCTTACGCCGCACGTGGCGGGGGTATCGCCGAGGCGCTTTTGGGACCGTCTTACGACACTCTTCCTCGATAATTGGGCCCGCTATTGTTCTG
>JANYBD010000219.1 GCA_025360995.1 Gemmatimonadota bacterium | reverse complement strand
GGTCGCCGGGTGCGGCGACGGTGACGGAGGCGTGATGGCCGACGGATTGCTGGCGCTCCGCAGTGAGTTTCCAATTCTTGCGCGTAGCACGTATCTGGTATCGAACTCCCTTGGCGCGATGCCCCGAGCGGTGCCGGAGCGACTCGCGGAGTATGCAAATCAGTGGGCCGAGTGGGGCGTCCGCGCCTGGGCCAAGGGGTGGTGGGAAATGCCGCTGGCCGTCGGCGATGAGATCGCCCCGCTTTTGGGGGCCGCACCGGGTGAAGTGGCGATGGCGCCCACCGTGAGCATGGCCCAGGCTGCGGTGTTGTCGGCGCTCGATTTTCGCGGCGGGCGGGACACGATCGTAATGTCGGCGCTCGACTTTCCAAGTGTCCGCTATGTCATGGACCAGCTGGCGCCGAAATTCGGTGCGCGAGTTGTCGTCGTTCCGAGCGACGACGGACTGACGATTGACGAGTCGCGACTTTGCGATGCGATTGATGAGCGCACGGCGCTCGTGGCGATTTCGCATGTACTCTACCGGTCCGCATATATCGTGGACGTGGCGCGTGTCACCGCTCACGCGCACCGGATGGGCGCGGTTGTCGCCCTTGATGCGTATCACTCCGTTGGCATTGTCCCGGTGGATGTCAAAGTGATCGGCGCAGACTTTCTCACTGGTGGCGTGCTCAAATGGTTATGTGGCGGGCCGGGCGGCTGTTTTCTGTACGCCTCGCCCGAAGCGAGCGCGCGTTTTGCGCCCGCCTTGACGGGCTGGCAGGCGCACGCGCGCCCGTTTGGATTCGAAGAGGAAATGGACTATGCGACGGGTGCCGCCCGTTGGCTCGGCGGCACACCGGTGATTCCGGCACTGTTTGCAAATATTGAAGGACCGCGCATCATCAAGCGTGCCGGTATCGATGCGATCCGCGCGAAATCAATGCAACAAACCACCCGCCTGATTGCTCTCGCCGACGCTCGTGGGTACACGGTCCACGCGCCGCGGGATCCGGCCCGCCGCGGTGGCACGGTGGCGTTTGACGTCCCGCACGGTGCCGAAGTCGCCCAAGCCTTGCTGGAGCGCAAAGTCATAATTGACTATCGGCCCGGCGCGGGAATCCGCGTGGCCCCTCACTTCTATACAACGGATGCCGAGGTGGACTTGGTCGCCGATGAGATTGATGACATTCTCGCCAGCGGCGCTTGGCGGGTCTTTGAAGGCTCGCGTCCCACCGTCACCTAACGTTTTTTGATGCTAGTGTTTTTGCCTACTGGCAGGCGTCTGCCAGCGGCGCTACTTTCGCCGCTACCCCCACCTAGGGAACGATGCCGACATCACCGAAGAAGCTGCGCAAACAATATGTGAACACGCAGTATCCCAACGTTGTCCTGCGCTTTGAAGACGGTCACGAGATTGTCGTCAAGCGCGGTGTGGGGAAAACGTTCGACATATTCGCTGGTGAGACCGTGAAGGTTCTCGCCGTCTACGATCCGGACGCCCGCGAACGCGAACTTGTGGTGACAAAAAAAGCCGAGGAGTTCGACGACGCGTAGGCGTTGAGTTCAGCGCAGCAAGTCGATCATGCCGCGCACTGAGCCGACAAAGTCGTCGGGTGAGAATGGTTTTTGAATAAACGCTTCGCTGGACGCGAGGCCCCCGCTCTCGCGCAGGACATCCGGCGCGTACCCCGACATGTAGAGCACCCGAAGTCCCGGCCGCAGGGCGGATAAGCGGCGCGCGAGTTCGCGGCCGCCGATACCCGGCATGACGAGGTCGGTCACCAGAAGGTCGATCGCGCCGGGATGCTGTTCTACCACCATCAAGGCTTCGATACCGCCGCCGGCATCCAGCACGGTATACCCATGCTGCACGAGCGCGCGTCGTACGACCGCACGAAACGTTCCGTCATCCTCGACCAGGAGAATCGTTCCGCTGTAATCGGTATGTGGAGATCCCCGCAGTGTGGGACTGCGTGGCTCGATGATTTCTTCGATTGTCGGCAAATAGAGCCGCATGGTGGTTCCAATGCCACGCGCGCTCGAACCCGACAGGCCACCTCCGACCTGTCGGACAATGGCGAATGCAGTAGCCAGCCCGAGCCCCGGATTAGTCCGACGCTCTTTGGTCGTAAAGAAGGGTTCGAAACAGTGCGCAAGAACGTCAGGCGACATCCCCACGCCGTTGTCCGACACCGCGACCAGCGCGTATCGGCCATTATGGACCTGCGAAGCGACAGCTTCCTCGCCCTGCAAATCGACGACGCGGGTTTCCACGGTAAGCGTCCCGCCGGTGGGCATGGCCTCGATGGCGTTGGTAATCAGCCGTAGCAGTGCTTCTCGAATCTGGTCCGGATCGGCAATCACATGCACATTGTCGGTGCCCGACACATACTGCACTTCAATAGGGGACGTGGCGGCCTTCGCTGCTTCGCGCGCGTCGATCTGCAATGCACCAACAAATCCGCCAAGATCGAGGCGTCTGGTTTGGGGAGATTTCCGGCGTGCCAACGTCAGTAGCTGCCGGGTCAAATCACTGGCCCGCCTGGCCGCAGTGATAATTGAGTCGGCATCTTCACGCGACGGCGAATGTTCTGGCGTCTCGTCGCGAAGCAATGACGCCGAGGTCATGATCAAGCCGAGTAAATTATTGAAATCGTGGGCGATACCGCCGGCGAGACGTCCGGTGGCATCGAGCTGTTCTGCTCGCTGGAATTGCCGTTCGAGCGCTTTCTGCACCGTCGTGTCGGCGACGAGCTTGATTGCCCCTTCGATGCGCCCGTCGGCGGTGCGAATCGGTGCAAGCGATATCGAGACGTCAACGAGGCGGCCATCGCGGCGCTGGCGACGCGTGTCATACGACGAAAAGGTTTGTCCCTCGCCGATCGTCTGCGTCAGCCACTCGGTTTCTTCAGGAGCATCGGTCGGAAGAATGGGCAGCCGGCCGCCGACGACCTCGTGTGCCGACCAGCCAAAAATGCGTTCGGCCGCCGGATTCCATGACGTTACGGTAAATGAGCGGTCGAGCGTGATGATGGCAATCGGACTCGTTTCGACGAGGGCCTTCGTCCATGCAAACTGATCGCGCAACTGCAGTTCGGTGCGACGGCGCTCGCGCAGGTCACGGGCATGAATGATCAGTCGCGGTGCCGCCGCGCCAGGCTCGGCGCGCCCTTTCGTTTCCAGTGGAATCCAAGTTCCGTCGGCGGCGCGCATGCGCACTTCGATGTACCAGACTTCCGTTCGGCCTTCGATTTCGGCGGCCAACGCCTGCAGCGCCGTCTCAACGTCGTCAGGGTGCAGCAGGGAAAGTCCGGGTCGGCCAACTAACGTCGCCGGGTCAATTCCAAGTACGCGCTGGACCGATGGGCTAGCATACTCGATTGTGCCGGCAGCATCGACGACAAAAATCAGGTCGGAAGCATTCTCGACCAGTTTTCGAAAAAACGATTCGTCGTGATCAGGTGGTGTCGGCACGCCAGTGGGTTCTGGGGGCGAATGCACGTAGAAGTAACCTATCGCCTATGGTGGCGAATTGCTCGGATGTTGTTTCCCTCAGTTCACTGCGGTATCGTGCGGCCATGTCCGTGCTCACTCGTGAAATTATATATTTTCACCCTTCCGCTGCCGAAGCCCGCGCGCTCGGCCGCCCGATCGTGGCGCTCGAGAGTTCTGTGCTGGCGCAGGGGCTGCCGATCCCGGCGAACCGCGAGGCCGATCGGCGCTGTCGAGATTCCATTCTCGGGCGAGGCGCATTTCCCTGCATAACTGCCGTTGCAAATGGCGTGCCGACCATTGGACTCGAAGGCGCCGGTCTCGAGCGGTTTCTGGCCCGGGATGGGGTCGCAAAAGTGTCGTCGCGGGACATCCCGTGGGCCGTCGCAAAGAAGCTCGATGGCGCGACGACAGTGGCCGCTGCGCTCGCGATGTGTACCGCCGCGGGCCTTGAAGTGTTCGCCACGGGAGGGATCGGCGGTGTCCATCGCGGTGCCCCATTCGACGAATCGGCCGATCTCGCCGAACTGGCCAAGTCGCCGGTGATCACCGTTTGTGCAGGCGCAAAATCGATTCTCGACCTCCCGGCGACGGTTGAGCGACTGGAGACGCTGGGTGTCACGGTCATCGGTTACCGCACCGACGAATTTCCGGGATTCTTTACGGCGGGGTCTGGTCTGTCCCTTTCTGCTTCGGCCGATACCCCAGCGGAGATCGCCGTTGCGTATCGGGCATCGCGAGCGCTCGGCCGCCTTGGCGCGATCCTGGTCGTCCAGCCGCCTCCGGCAAACTCCGCGCTTGACGCCGAAGTCGTTGAAACTGCAATCGCCGCCGCGCTGGCAGAAGCTCGGATAGCCGGGGTGCGCGGCGCCGGCGTGACGCCGTTTCTCCTTGCTGCGGTCGATCGGGCGACGGAAGGCCGTTCGTTGGCGACCAACCTAGCCCTCCTTGAAAACAACGCGGCATTAGCCGCAGAGATCGCGGTGGAGCTTTCGCGCGGAGGGTAGTTCATTTCAAGCCATATTGATGGCGCCGCGTACCACATACTATGTTGCCGCATCTTCCCCGAGCTGGAGGTCAGTCCGCCGATGCCCTCTCCGTTCCTGAGTTCCGAGGAGTATGACGAGCGAGCACACCAGCTTTACAACGAAGGCAATTACGACGACGCCCTCGATACGCTTCGCGAAGGCTTGGCGCTCTACCCGAATGCGGTAGAGTTGCACGTCGGCGTGGGCTATGCCAGGGTCGCCCGTGATGAGTTCGCGTGGGCCCGGCGCAGTTTCGAAGAAGCGCTCGTCCTCGATCCCGACCACGAAGATGCGCTTGCCGGACTTGGCGAAACGTTATTGAAATTTGGTCAGACGGCCGCCGCGGTGCGTTCGTTCCGTCGGATTCTGGAACTTGGATATCAGGACGATGTCGAACTCATGCTCCAGGTTGGCCGCGCCCTGTTCCGGGACGGCCTGATGGAAGAGGCGACCGAATTTTTTGACATCGCCGTGCAACAAGTACCGGACAACGCCGAAGCAATTGCGATGGTCGGGTACGCCGAGCACCGACTGGGGAAAGATGATGCGGCGATTGCAACCCTACGTCGGGCCCTACAGGTCGACCCCGATCACGCTGAAGCCCGAATTTATATCGGCAACATTCTCTACGATCGCGGGGAGTATGAGGCGGCGCTCTATCATCTTGACCGGACGTCGCCGGACGATCACTGGGACGAACTCGGCATCTGGCGGCTCATCGAACTGAAGAAAAGCACCTATCGGCTCAACGACGACGATCCGTCGCTCAAACCATGGGACGATCGGCTCACTGCGTTGGATGGCGAGCCAAATGCGATTGATGAAATGCTGGCCGAGATCGAGCAAAACGCGGACGCCGACGCGCAGCAGGTGGCGAAGGGGCAGCTGGAGTTGTTCGGTGCGCTCCTCGCCGATTTGAGCGAACAGAAGCAGGGCGAAGGCACACACAACGTCATTGGCCGCGATGGACGAAACTATGACGGCACGTGGGAAGAAATCGTCGAGCATATGCGCGACGGCAGTACGCAGGCAGGAAAGACGGTCCTCGATTTTATGCAGAGCGAGGCGCGTCGTGGATTTTCGTTGACGGGCATTCTCATTTCAACGGCTGACGCGGAAAGTTTTGTGCGCGGCAGCGCTGACGCGGGGCTCTTGCGCATAGTACGCTGACTCTTTTCGGACAAACGACGTGACAATTGCAACCCCGAGCGCCGGGCGATGATCGCCTTGAGCGCTGTTTCCAAAACGTACCGCTCGCTGTTCGGCAAGCAGGTTCCGGCCGTACAAGACGTCACGCTCGATATCGTGGCTGGAGAAGTGCTCGGCATTGCCGGCCCGAACGGCGCCGGCAAGAGCACCATCCTTGCCTTGTTGCTCGGGTACATGCGGCCAACGAGTGGTCATCTCACAATCGATGGCGTGGATCCGCGCGTTTTTGTCGAGCGAGAGGGAATATCGTATTTACCGGAGCTCATGGCATTACCGATGCACTGGACGGCGGAGTCTGCCCTCACGCGCCTAGCCGTGCTTGCCGGAGTACCGTCCAATCTCGTGGCGCTGGAAGTCGAGCGGGTGATCGAGTTGTTGCAGATTGAGGAGCACCGCAACAAACGACTCAAGGCACTGTCAAAGGGAAATTTTCAGCGGGTGGGCATCGCGCAGGCATTACTCAGTAATGCGCGCGTCGTAGTGTTTGACGAGCCGACGCACGGACTCGATCCGGTGTGGACCCTGAGGTTCCGGGATATTGTCGCGGGACTGAAGCGGCCCGGCCGCACAATTATTATCGCGTCGCATAGTCTCGATGAACTGGAGCGACTCGCCGACCGCGTGGCGATCATTGATCACGGGCGCATTCAGCGCATCGTAAGTGTGAACAGTGCGCCGGCGACCGGCGTGATGGCGTTTCGTGTCCGTCTTGCCGCCGGCGCCGATGCCTTGGCGGCCCAGTTCACCGGCGCGACAGTATTGCCATCGGGCGAAGTGGAAATACCGCCTGTTGATCTTCCGGCACTGAATGCCGGAATGGCGGCCGCGATTGCCGGCGGGGCACTCATTGCCTCGCTCACTCCTCGTGAAAGCGCGCTGGAGCAGGCATTTCATTCTGCAGTGGGAGGGCCCCGGTGATGCAGCAAAATTTAGTGGCATACGGTCGGTATCAACTGACGGACTACCTGTTGCAGAAGGCCTGGCTACCATTATTGCTGATTGCGCTGATGGCCGGAGTGCCGGTCTATGTTGCCATCCATGCGGGCGCCCAAAACCAGTTTCTCACGCCAAACGGACCGCAGTTTGCTACCGCGCTGTTCAATGGCACTATCACCCTGTTCCTGCCGCTCGGCCTTTTTTTCGCCGTTGCCGGCACGATCTCCGGCGACCGGATCAAGGGCTATTACCGGTTTCTGTTTTCAAAGCCGGTCAATGTTGTGAACTACTATGTACAGCAATTCGTTTTAAGTGGTGTGGCGTATGTCGTGATTTATGCGGTGATTGTCTGGATCTTCGGACTATTCACGGTGCACCAGTCGGTGCATCGTGCCGTAGAGAATGCGCTGTTGACCTATTTTCTCATGGGGAGTGTCGGATTGTTTTTGGGAGCGCTGACGCGATCGGACGGTGTGCTGCTGGGCGGAGTTTGGGCGCTGGCGCTGTTACTCCAGCCGCTCGCGATTTTGCCGACGAATCCGTTGCCGTACTGGGCTACGGTATTGGCAAAGGTTCTGCCGCCAGTGCTCAAACTGGACGCCATTCGAACGCAAATCTATACCATACAGCCGGTGGATACCCACGACCTGTGGATCGTGCTCGCCTATGGTGCGGTGATGTTTGCGGCGGGCCTCATTGTCTTGCGCCGAGCGCCGCTTGCGCGATGATCGCCTCGCAAGTGCCACCGGTAACATTTTCGCGGTGACCCGCCCTGCCGGCCACCTGCTCGACACGGTACTCGTGCCGGAGAGCGTGCATCGCACGACACTGGCCAACGGGTTGCGTGTCCTCATCCGCCGCGAGACGAGCGCACCGGTCGTCGCCATTGTCACTTACGTAAAAGCTGGTTACTTCGACGAGACCGATGACGTTGTTGGTATCGCCCATGTTCTTGAGCACATGTATTTCAAAGGCACCGCGTCGCGTGGTGTTGGTCAGATTGCCCGCGAAACCAAGGCGAGCGGCGGGTACCTCAATGCCGGGACGATTTACGACAACACTCACTATTACACCGTGTTGCCGTCAAGCGGATTCGCCGCCGGCCTCGCCATTCAGGCCGATGCCTATGCCAATTCACTGATTGATTCCGGCGAACTTGGCCGCGAACTCGAAGTAATTATTGAAGAGGTCAAACGCAAGCAGGACAACCCGACGGCTCTGGCCAGCGAAACATTGTTTGAGTTGCTGCACGACCAGCATCGTCTGCGGCGCTGGCGCATGGGGCGCGAACCGGGACTCCGCGCGCTCACGCGCGATCAGGTGCTTCAATTTTATCGCAACTATTATCGGCCATCGAATACGGTGCTGACGATTGTCGGTGACATTGATCCGGTAGAGGCACTCGCGCTCGTCGAGCGTCACTATGGTGGCATTCCCGACGCGCCGGTTACACGGGAGCCGGGGCCGGCAGAGCCGGAGCCGGCTCGCGCCGCGTTCCGGTACCGGGAATTCAGTGGCGACATTCAGCAGGCAGAGCTCGTGTTCGGCTGGCGCACACCGCCCCTCGCGCACGACGATACACCGGTGCTCGATTTGCTCGCCGCGCTGCTCACTGGCGGGCGGGCATCGCGACTGTATCGCGCGGTGCGCGAACGGCGCCTTGCCAGCGCAATCTCCGCCTACAATTACACGCCGACCGATCTCGGTGTGTTCGTCGTTCATGCGACGGCACGACCCGAGCGCTCGCGCAGTGCGAGTCGCGCCATTTGGGATCAGCTTCGCCGCGTGCGCGATGGTGAAATCTCTTCGGCCGAGGTCGAACGCGCGCGGCGTGTGCTCGAAGCTGGCTGGCTGCGCCGATTCGAAACCATGGAAGGACAGGCCAATCATCTCGCCAGTTGGGAACTCCTCGGCGATTGGCGGCTCGGCAATACGTACGTCGAACGGCTGCTCGCGGCCGACGCGGTGCGCGTGGCCGAGGTGGCGTTACGGTATCTCGATCCCGATCGCGCGGCACTCGTGGCCTATCGTCCGGACTCAGCGCCCCCGCTCGCCGAAAGCGCAGCGGATATGCGCGTAGCGCTCGACGCAGAACGGCCCGAGGCGCTACCGTCGCTGTCCCGTCGAGGTTCGCCGACACCGGTGCCCGGATCCCGCGCGTGGTATCTCGAACGGGAAGAAGCCGGCGTAAAAGTTTTTCGGACCGCGGGGGGAGTACCGGTGCTGGTGCAGCGGCGTCCCGGTGCGATCGCGCAGATCGGCTGGTTTGTACGTGGTGGCGCGGTCGCCGAGACAGCCGCCGAAGCTGGACTTACGTCTTTGATGACTCGTGCATCTCTAAAGGGCACAGTCCGGCGATCGGCCCAGAGTATCGCCGAAGACTCGGAGTTTCTCGGTGCGGTACTTTCGGCCGCGGCGAACGCTGACGGCTTTCAATGGACGATGTCCGTACCGGCGCGGCGAATCGTTGGCGCTGCGGAGCTGCTCGCCGACGTGGTCCAGCGCGCGTCATTTCCCGACGACGCAGTGGAATCGGAGCGCGCGGTGGCGTTGGCGAACCTCGCGTCACTGCGAGATGATATGTATCGCTGGCCCAATCGCCTCGCGATCGAAGCGGCTTGGCATGGCCATCCATACGGCCAGTCGGTGTTGGGAACAGAAGCGTCACTCGCCGCAATTGACGCCGAGGCGTTGAGGCGCTGGCACGCCGCGAGCGCACTCAACGCGCCGGGTGCACTGGTGTTTGTTGGCGACCTCGATCCGGATGAAATGGCTTCAATCGCCGCGCGTTATTTCGGTGGCCTTCGCGCGGCGGCCGGTATCGAGATTGGCGCGCCGACGTGGCCGACACGCACTGTAGTGTGCGTGGACGAACGCGACAAAGCGCAGACTGCATTGGCAATGCTCTTTTCCGGGCCATCGCGTACTGATCCAGCCCGCTTTGACGCCGCGCTTATGGCGAACGTCGCGAGCGGCCTCGGTGGTCGGTTTTTTGACGAGCTCCGCGACCGGCGCTCGCTCGCCTATACGGTCATGGCCGCACCCGCTGTGCGGCGCCATGCCGGCGCATTTGCCGCCTACATCGCGACGTCACCGGAGAAGGAAGACGAAGCGCGTGACGGCCTGCTCGCCGAATTTGCAAAGTTGCGCGAACAGCCCGTGACCTCGAGCGAGCTGGACCAAGCGAAGACTTACGCCCTTGGCACTTGGGCGATCCGTCGCGAAAGTGCCAGCGCCGTTATGGGGGACATCGCCGATGCCTGGCTGTTCGGTTCATCACTCAGTGAACTCGCCGAATTCGAGCACGGCGTGCGCGGAGTCACGGCAGAGAGCATGTTCGAATTGGCGCGCCGCTATTTCGATCCCGAACGACGCGTCGAAGGAATTGTTCGCGGATCCATCAAGAGCGTCTAGCGCGACCGCGCCGGCGGATGGCCAAGCGCCGTATTGAGCCAGCGACACATCGGAACGATCAGCGTAAAATCTTTCATCGCCCTGTCGACGAGCTTCGGTGAAAGAATTTCGACATCGCTGTAGGCACAGCTGACGGTGAATGAGTTGTAGCGCAGCCACCGCTCGGCGGGATGTCCTTCTGCGAAGCCACGCGGCAACCGCTTGAGGAGAATGCCGGGCTCGTCATCGGTGAGTTTGCCAAACCGGCGTTTAAATGCCGGCGCACTGACGGCCCGCTCCCATCCGGCGAGATCATCATCGAAGCGCGCCCGGATTTTGCCTAACGAGGGTCGGGGGGGCATCCACATTCCGCCGGCGATCAGTGAAGCCCCGGGCTCCACATGCACATAGAAGCCCGCGCCGCCATCGATCTCTTTCCCGACGCCCCGACCCGGCGCGCGATGAAAGATCCACGCAGCGGCGTGTGTTTTGTATGGAGATTTATCCTTGGAAAATCGGACATCGCGATAAATGCGAAACAGCGACGTCTTCGGGTCACCGACGAATTCCGGTGCGAGTGAAGCAAACCGCACATCGAGTTCCTCGACCAGCGCCTTCAACGGTCCGACAATGTCACGCAGATACGTTTCGCGTCGCTCCTCGAACCAGTCCCGGCGATTGTTTTTCTTGAGCCCCCGCAGGAATGTCAGCGATGCCGGTGGAAAACCTCGGAAGATTGTCATGGGGTGACGGTTGCAGGAGTTTCGAACAATACGCGGATAGACGCGGCGACATCCGCGACAATCGGTCGCAAGCGTCCGGTGGCGGAACGGAGTCCTGTGACCTTGTCGTAGTCAGCGGCATCCCCGAGTACCACACCCCGGACAGAGGCGTGCGCCGTAGCCCATGCGAGGACGTGATGCAGGAAGCGTCGCTGGGCATCTTCGCCGATGATCGCCGGAGCGGACGATGCGACAATCCAATGCGAATGGTCATTCGGTGCACCACTGGTCATCCACCGAGTAGCGTTCGCCAGCGCCGTCAGCGCCTCATGACCACCTGCCGCCGGCACCAAAACTATTGCCACACCGTCAACCGGCGAAAGATCACTGGTCGCCCACGCATACAGAGCACTGTCAAGGATCCCGGACACGGCGACCAGCGTGCGCGTCGCAGGACGGTCGCGACGCACGATGGCCGCGATGCGTGTGTAATATTCCGCCCACCAACTTACCGACTGCACACCGATTGCCTCCGCTTCAGCACCGAACGGAACGTCGGCCGGAATGATGTAGTCGGGATGCAATCGCCGGACGATTCGATCCACCGCGTCAGCGCGGCGGTCGAGGTAACGGGTCGGCGCGTCACGGAGTTCTCCGGCGGACCCATGAGGAGCGGCAAGCGCAACGATGAGCAGCACGGAGTCGCGCCGGAAGGGTTCGAGCGCACGGGCTAACGAGTCGAGCACGGCTGCCGAACATCCCTCCGATGCAATTCGCAACTCCAGCGCACCCACGCCGAGCGAGTCCGCTATCGCGAAATCTTTAAGCAACTCGGACGAAGCCGGGGCACCGGTCACCGTCGGCAAAATGCGCAACCCGATGTCGAAACCGGACGTCGCACGTTCAGTGAGCCGTTCGCCACCGAGCGCCGCCAGAGATTCGATCGACGTATACGCCGGGATATATCTCACAGCAACCAGAACGACGACGGCCAGCGCATACACCGCGAGCGCCGATCGGAACATCACAGATGGTCGCCAACGCGCCGGGCCGGCGGGGGCCAGCAACGGTACCGCTATTGCCAGAGGCGATCCTATAGTAGACACACCGAGGAGGAGTGAGAGCCACGTCGCTTGCGATGCGCCCGTCGCGAGAAGGAATGCCGGAATCGCGAGACCATGCGCGGCCGCCACGCGCGTGGAGGCAATGAGAAGTTGGGTCAGGTTATACAACAGCAGTGGCACACCAATCACTGTTGGGACCAAATTCTGTCCGAGTGCGAAACCGGCTTGAACGGCAAATAGCGCCAGCACCGCGGGCCAGAGCCATGCGAGCGTCGTAAGGGCGTGACCAGTTAACTCCGACTGCTCCGCCATCCCAATAAGCATCGCCGGAATAACTAGAAAGCCGCCGAGTCCGGAGAGGACACGGAATAAGTAGAGTTCTTTCGGTGCGTTACGCATCTGCGCGATACGGCCGCCCGCGAACACGTTCCACGCGAGGAGCAGGGCAGTGCATGCGGCGAACACGCCTATGAGGTTTGTCATCGAGTGCACGCCGTGTTTTCGCTCGCGGGGCGGGGCATCACCCGCGGTCGAGCCGGCCGCTGCGGGATTCGGCGGCGCCAAGTTTGCGCTTGAATACGTCTATCGCTTTTTGCGGGTCACGTCCTGCGGGGACAAGCACATCGAGCAACAGCAACTCGCGCGACGGCATCGTGTGCGCCGTGAGGTGACCCAAATCCAGCAACAAAACTACGGCCAGTCCGTCGCGTGGTAATACGCGCACCGTCGGGGGCTCGGCGGTGCTCAGGCCGGCCGCGCCGGCGGCCGAGAGGAGCAACCCGGAGAGCGCGGACGCATCGCGCAGCAACGTAGCGGTTACGCCGCGGAAATCGGCGGTGCGATGAATCAGCGGTGGCGGGCCGTGCGCTTCGATTGTCTCCTCACGGTGACCGGAAAGTTCCTAAAACATACTCATGGCGAGAAACGATCGGAGCGAATCGTTCGTCGACCGGAGTCGTCCGGACAGGAGACGCACGCATGACCAGAGCACTTTGTAGGCGAGTTCACGATTGAAGTCGAGGAGCAACTCGAAATCGGATCGCGCAATGGTCAGACATTTTGTGCCACCGTTGGAGATGGCATCGGTGGACCGTTCGCTCCGGTCAAACACCGACATCTCGCCAAACAGTGATCCGGGCTTGAGCACGGCCAGGGCTTCTTCACCGCTGCCGGGAATAGTTCGGCTAATCCGGACGTCCCCTTCGACAATGAGAAAAAGACGATTGCCCGGTTCACCCTCCCGAAATACGTACTCGCCCGAAACAAAGTCCTGCATACGGCACACTTCAGCCACGCGGGCCAACTCGCCATCGTCCAGCTCTTTAAAAATGGCCGCCTGTCGTAGTAGTTCGATCACATCTGCCATATGTACGGGTCCGTCTGGGGGAAATGAGTCGTCCGGCGAAACTAGGGTGCGCCCGTCGTGCTGGCAAGCGTCGGAGGCGCCATCTAGCTTGCGACTATGCAGTCCAACGCTTTGGCGACCGTGCCGAACCTGCTGTCGCTCTCACGCCTCGGGATGGCGGCGCTGTTTGTGCTACTCAAGGGGACCGACGAACGGCTGCTGTTGATTGCCGCGGCCGGCGCCACGGATTTTTTGGACGGCTACTTCGCGCGCCGCTATGGCACGGCCACGAAGTGGGGCGCACTGATCGACCCGATCGCTGACCGGTTCTTCATTTTTGCCGCCGTTTGTTCATTGCTGTTCGAGGATGTCATTGACACGCGCGAATATGCGTTGTTCCTGTTTCGGGACGTACTGACGGCGATTGGATTTCTGTCAGCACGAGCGATCCCGTGGTTGCGTGGCGTGACGTTTCAGGCGCGCATGCCGGGAAAGATCGTGACCGTACTCCAGTTGGCAGCGCTCGCAATCGTCTTTCTGGCCCCGACGTTTGCCTTGCCGGTGCTGCTGTTGCTGGGCGTTATCAGCGTCTACTCCGTAATTGACTATACGATTGCGCTCTGGCATGCTCGCAGTCGCGCGTAATCTGCTGGTGTGCCTCATGGCCGTGGTGATGTTGTCGGCGCCGTGCTTGCTGGCGGCACAGGATTTCACCTTTTTGCCGCGTGTGCAGCCCGAGTTGAGAACCGATGTGCTGAGCGGCCCGCCCTTCGCGTTGCAATTCGGCGCCGGTCTGAACATTCCCGCCGGCTACTATGTGCGCGTGGGACTCACGGCCGCCGGTGGTGTTGCGTGGCGTGCTAGTGCGTCGGTGGGCAGTGCCCGCGTTGACCTCACCGCCCGATATCTGCTCGATCCGTTTGGCGAACTACGCTGGGGCGTTTATGGTGGCGCCGGAGTGAGCGCGCGCATAGAAGAACGCAACGTGCGCACGTTTCTGCTCGTCGTCGGCGGAGTGGAGGGCCCTGCATCACACGGTTGGCGCACCAGCTTCGAAGCGGGCTTGGGCGGGGGCGCGCGCCTCGGGATCGTGCTTCGCCGGGCGCGAAAAAACGGTCGTTAGGCGCTGATCGCCTGTGCGGTTTTGGCCGGCTGTGCAAACCGTTCGCCTAGGGTACGGAGCTCGGCGAGTTCGGTCACTGTCAGCTCGTGGTACCGGCCGGCCATGTACGCCAGCGTTTCGTCGAACCATTCCTTGCGGTGATCGGGATGCGACCCTGCAACTTCGCACTGCATGATGTGTTGGAACAATTCATCGCGGGCTTGATCGAACGGTTTCGGTTCCGCACTCGGTCGGCGCGCCTTGGGGCTCTTTTGGCTCATTGATGTTCGTTTAAGGGTGAAACGGGATCCCTGAAAGCTAGTCAGTCCAGGGCGCTGATCCAATGGGTCACGAGGGCGAAAATGGATGATTGATCCAGGCGCTCAGCACACCAGCCAAGGCTTCGGGCGCATCCTCGGGCACTAACCGCGCAGCACCACTCATCCGGCGGTGCTCACCGCGGGGGAACCGCGTGGCCAAAGTGGCGGCCACGTCTGGTGACACCCATCCGTCCTGATCGCCCCGCACCACCAAGACCGGCTGCGTAATCTTCTCCCACTCTACGCGCTCCAGCGCCCTGTCGTTGATGGCGCGCTCCAACTGTAAGAGATGGCGCACGCCATCGCGGCCGACGTAAGGCGCTATGTACCGACCCACCAGCGCCGCCGGCATCCGGTCCGCCGTCGCCACACCTTGTTCGAGTATCGGCCCAAGGAGCGCCGTCGCACCGAGCATGCCGCGTTCCGAATCGAGCACATGCCGCGCGGCCAATCGTTGCAGCTCCGAAAGATCGGCGCCGCAGAGCCTCGCCGGATCAGGGGGATTAATCAGCACCATCGTGCGAACACGGGCCGGGCGACGTGCGGCCAGCGCTATGGCAACCGCGGCACCAATATCGATCCCAATTACATCCGCACTCGCGACGCGAAGTACCGTCAACGCCCTATCGAGATAGTCGACCTGGGCATCAATGCTGTAGTCGGCGTCGAGCGACCGGTCGCTTTCACCATATCCAAAGAGGTCGATGGCGTACACGGTCACTTTGCCGAGCGGAAGCAGGGGCACCACGGCGCGCCAAAGAAATGCGGACGTGCCGAAACCATGGAGCAGCACCATCGGTCGATCGCCAAAACCATAGCGCTCGACGTGCAGGGCACCTGGGCCCACGGGAATGCGGAGAGAGTCGGTCACGGGCGCGCGTCCAACCTGTCCTCATGCGCGCACGAATGCTAGTTTCAGGCAAATTGTCGCGAACCCAGAGGATCAACGTGGCGCAGATTAAACCCGCAAAAGGAAATCCGAAGCAGTTCGTTGCCATCATCATTGTGATTGCGGTGATTGGTGTCGGCGCTCTCGGTTATGTGATCTCGACCTCCAAGCCGCAGATCACGACTATAGATCCCACCATCCCGGCAGGCGCCGCTGAACCACACGTGATGGGAATGGCCAACGCCCCGGTGCAGGTGATGGAATTCGCAGACTTTGAATGCCCCGGTTGCGGCAACTTTGCGAACATCACTGAGCCCGACATCCGCACCCGACTGATCAATACGGGAATCGTGACATTCAAGTTCTTCGATTTCCCACTCGCCCCCCAACACCGCAATACACTGTTGGCGCACCACTCCGCGGCGTGCGCGGACGATCAAGGAAAGTTCTGGGAAATGCACGATCGCTTGTACGCCGGTCAGGATGAGTGGAACGGAGAGGTGTCACACAGTCCGATGAAAGTCTTCACGCGGTACGCCAAGGAACTTGGTCTCGACGTAAAAACTTGGGACGATTGTGTGCAGACGCAGAAACATCTGGCCCGTATTAAAGGCAACCAAGCCGAGGGCACGCGACGTAATGTTTCGCAAACGCCGACGCTCATTGTCGGCAACAAGCAAATCGCCGGCGGACTGAGTTACGATCAGTTCAAGGCGCTGGTCGATAGCGCGCTGGCCAAAGCTCCGAAGACTCCGGCATCAGCTCCCGAAAAGAAGGGCGCGTCGAAGTGACCCGTCGGATGGTGATCGCCGCGTTGTCGCTTTGCGGCATTTTTATCGCCACATATCTCATGCTGTACAAGCTCGGATATATCGGCACCATTGCTTGCGGCACCGGTGGATGCGAGACGGTGCAAACAAGTCGTTGGTCCGTTTTTCTGGGCCAGCCCGTTGCGATGTGGGGTGTCGGTTTTTACGTGGCGATGTTCGCGACCGCAACGGCCGGCTCTATGGGAACGCTCGCCGAGTCGCGTACTCCAAGCGGGGCGATGGTCGTGATGAGCGGGTGGGGCCTGCTCTTTTCGGGCTGGCTCACATATCTGGAACTGGGACCGATCAACGCGATTTGCCGCTACTGCGTGGTGAGCGCGGTGCTGGTTGCCGTGCTATTCGTGATCAGTGTGGCCGACTATCGGGCGATGCGAAAAAATCCGCTCGGCCCAACTGTCACTTAAGCGCTAGGCGCGGCGCGGTGCCTTCGCGCGATCGGACGCATCGGCGAGTCTGAGTTTCGGCCGCATTCCGTCGGCCGCCGGTTCCACACCGCGCGTCGCCGGCAACATCTCACGGCCAAGTACCACGAGCACCCGAGTCACGACGGTGCTTGCCAGTGGTTCCGAAATTCCCATGACCCGGATGTAGGTATCAATCGCCCGGTCAAATGACAGTTCGTCCGCGAGCGTGTCAACGAACGTCAGCGCGTTCTCAACGTGCGTGCGTACCAGTGCTTCGTCGGCGCGCGCCTGCGCGAGCCGCATCCGCCGGTCAGTGGCCGGCTGGAGTTTCTTCGAGAAAAGATTCTCGGGAAAAATAGTAAGGAAGTCGCGGAGCATCAGTAAATGTAGACGATTCGCCAGCGTTTTGCGTCACCCGAAACTACCGAATGTGCTCGGTGATCTGGCGCACGATTTCACTCCTACTCTTTGTCTTCGTACTGCGACTTGAGCTGAGCCACCACTGCCGGGTCCGCCAATGTCGTCGTATCACCCAGTGATCGCCCCTCCGCGACATCCCGCAGCAACCGTCGCATAATTTTTCCGGAGCGGGTTTTCGGCAAGTCCGCCGTGAACATGATGTCGTCCGGCCGCGCGAGTGCGCCTATTTTCTGGGCCACAAAGTCCCGGAGCTCGTCACGCAACGCCGGCGATTTCTGGAACCCTTCACGCAGCGTCACAAACGCGGCAATCGACTGGCCCTTGATTTCGTGTGTCTTCCCGACCACCGCCGCCTCGGCTACCGATGGATGTTCCACCAACGCGCTCTCCACCTCCATTGTGCCAATCCGGTGTCCGGCAACATTCAGCACATCGTCCACACGGCCGAGTATCCAGAAATAGCCATCGTCATCGCGCTTGGCACCGTCACCCGGGAAATACAGATCTGGGCGCCCCTCCCATTTTGTGAAATATGTCTCCACGTAGCGTGCGTCATCGCCCCAAATAGTTCGGAGCATCGACGGCCACGGCTTGGAAATGGCGAGCAGGCCACCGCCGACATCAATCCGCTCCCCTGTAGAATCGAGCAGGTCAATTTCAAATCCCGGCATCACCGTCGTGGCACTGCCAGGTTTCGTGGAAGTCACTCCGGGAAGCGGAGAAATTACAATCGAACCGGTTTCCGTCTGCCACCATGTATCGACAATCGGACAGCGACCACCGCCAATGTGTTTCTGATACCACATCCACGCTTCCGGATTGATTGGCTCACCGACACTGCCCAGCAGGCGCAAACGCGAGAGATTGTGTTTGGCAGGGTACTCGTCGCCCCATTTCATGAAGGCACGGATTGCCGTCGGTGCCGTGTAAAGAATCGTGACGCCATGGCGCTCGCAAATGTCCCAAAACCTGTCGCGCTCCGGCCAGTCCGGAGCGCCCTCGTACATCATGCAGGTCGCCCCATTCGCCAGAGGGCCGTAGACGAGATAGCTGTGCCCCGTAATCCATCCAACGTCCGCGGTGCACCAGAATACGTCGTCGTCTTTCAAGTCAAAAACCAGTTTCGTGCTTGATGCGGCGCCAACGAGGTATCCACCGGTCGTGTGCACGATGCCTTTTGGTTTGCCGGTCGTGCCCGACGTGTAGAGAATGAACAGCACGTCCTCCGCATCCATTTCTTCGGCGGGGCAATCCGCCTTCGCATGCTGCATCAAGCGGTGGTACCAATGATCGCGCCCTTCTTTCATTTCGACGTACGCTTCGCTGATCGGCCCGACCGTCCGCCGCTGTATCACGACCACATGCTGCACCGTGGGCGCTTCCTCGAGCGCTTTGTCGGCGTTGCGTTTCAAGGGCACGATCTGGCCTCGACGATAGCCGCCATCCGACGTGACCAGCACCTTCGCTTGCGCATCGTTCATTCGGTCGCGCAACGATTCCGGCGAGAAGCCGCCGAATACCACGGAGTGCACGGCACCAATCCGGGTGCAGGCCAGCATTGCAATCGCTGCCTCCGGGACGAGCGGGAGGTAGATCCCCACGCGGTCGCCGCGCCCAACGCCCAATGACTTGAGCACGTTCGCGAACTTCTGCACTTCCCGATACAGATCCCAGTACGTGAGTGTCCGTTGGTCACCGGGCTCACCTTCCCAGATGATGGCCGCGCGATTGCGCGACGCCCCGACGACATGCCGGTCGACACAGTTCACACTGACGTTCAGTTTGCCGTCAAGGAACCACTTGGCATGGGGCGGTTGCCAGTCGAGAACTTTTGACCAGGGTTTCGACCAGGTGAGTGTCGCCGCCGTCCTCGCCCAGTATGCCTCGGGATCACTCGCCGCTTCGGCGGCAAATGCCGGACTGTTAATCGCTGCCGCGCGCGCAAATGTTTCGCTCGGTGGGAATTTGCGGTTTTCGGTCAACAGGACGTCAATGTCGGACATTCAATAGATGGGATGCGGGAACGCGATACATGAAATCGATCGCAGTAAAAGCTGGCGCGGAATACGATACACCTTGGGCACATCGGCCACATCTTTCGACACGTTGAAGTGTAGGCCCACATGAAATGTGACGGTTGTGTCGTGAGCTGAAATAGAAAGAAAATCAACAGTGGTTCGCAGAGTGCGCTGTACTGTGCGGCAGGCGGTGGCAGAATCATCCGTCACGTTGTGATAGGATCGTAAAGCGTTATATCACAAGTGGTTACGGAGCAGATAAGTTTGGCACGGTTTTCGCTTTAGTTATACGGCAACAACCGAAGTCTGCACTACCCGATAAGAGCACACCCGTCGCGAGACGGGGCCGCAAAGCCAGGAATCTCGAAGCACCATACGAGATCGTCCGGTTGCCGAAGGTGAACAAAAAGAAATGGCAGAGATCCAAAGCCATTCGGCGACTCGGATACCCGGCAGTGCGACGTGCTCCCGCCGAAAGCGGAGGAACACGAATGCTGATTGCCGACAATAGTACCGACAACCTGAATGCCCCAAGTCGCTTGGTCGCTGACACGCGACTCGACTTCCGACGCGCCGCTCTCGAGCAGTTGGAGCGGACGATTCAGAAAGGTGCCACGCGGGTGGTGGTCGATCTCGCGCACACGATAGAGATAGACGCCAGCGGACTGGGTGTCTTGGTGCTCCTGCAGAAGCGGGCGCGCGAGCGAATGGTCGCAACACGTTTGCTCCACGCGCCGGGTTCCGTGAAACAGATGCTCGAACTGACAAAACTCGACTACTTGTTTGAACTGGAGGGCTGATCGATGTCGAAATTCTGGTCGGAAGACGAGACCGACTTGCCGAAGCGACCAGCCGCCAGTGAATGGCGGTCGAGCGGCGGCGTGTATCGCACCATCGATGAAAAAGCTGAGCCGCGCCGGAGATTGTCGATGCTCGCCGAAGTGCTACGGTCACTCGCCGAGTTTCGAGCCAAATAGCCGGCAGGTAACTTTTGTGCAGTTCGCTGGAAGCGTGCTTAGTTAGCGTTCGCGCCGACGCCGGCGCCACGCTTCCAGCTTTGTTTCCCCAGGCAGCCGCGTTTGCACGCGCACCGCTCCCATCACAGTAGAACCGTGGATGCGTATGAGGGGACTTTCCGGACGCCCGGCGTCGGTGTTATGAGACTCGAATTCGCCCATGAATGCGAATCCGTCACATTCCAATCTGAGACCGGGCGGCACGATGATAACGATTTCACCCATGATCGCGGTAACTTCGATTTCGACGTCGACGCCCGGCAGTAGTGCCTCGCGAAGGTCCAATCGTATGGTTCCCATGATCGCCGTTGCGACCGTGCGCGGCGATACCGTCCACGTACCGGCCTTCTTCACTTCCGACATCATCGCGAGATAGCGTTTTTCCGGCAACGCCACGGCTCCGGAACCACGGTCAGGCGCCATTGAGTAGAATGGGGCGGGTGCTGCCACCATCGGCGGAAGCGATGGCAGGTTGGTCAAGAGGGTCTGCAGCTCGCTCACATCGTGCGCCTTGTAGGCGCGGTCGAATCGCAGTTCCAGTTCCTGTGTTGTCAGGTGATCACTGGCATAGTGCGCACATAACGCTTGGATAGTGCGTTCTCGGTCAATTTCGAGAGAGGGCATTGATCGTCGGCTCCGCTACTGTGACCGGCGCAGAACCAGCGCCGCGTTAATTCCACCGAATCCAAATGAATTCGTGAGCACATGCTCGACCCGTGCTGCTCGGCCGTTGAGTGGGACATAATCCAAATCGCAGGCCGGATCCGCCATATCCAGATTAATGGTCGGCGGGAGCCACTCGTGTCCAAGTGAAAGCGCGCAAATCGCGGTTTCGAACGCTCCGCTCGCGCCGAGGGCGTGACCGTAGTAGCCCTTGGTGCTACTAATGGGTACCCGATGGGCGTAGTCGCCAAAAACCGATTTAATTGCCAGCGTTTCGCTCGGGTCGTTGAGCGGAGTCGAACTGCCATGCGCGTTGATGTATCCGATTTCATTCGGAGCGAGTGCGGCATCGTTGAGGGCAAGCCGCATGGCCCGCGCCGCTTGTGCGCCGTCAGGGAGTGGGGCCGTCATATGATGCGCATCGTTCGTGGTTCCGTAGCCACAGAGTTCGGCATAAATGGGCGCGCCGCGAGCGATGGCCCGGTCGCGTTCCTCGAGCACCAGCACCACGGAACCTTCGCCCATCACGAAACCATCTCGATCCTTGTCGAACGGTCGCGAGGCGCGGGTGGGATCGTCGTTGCGCGTACTCATCGCGCGAATAAGCGCGAACGCGCCGAAACAGAGTGGGGCCAGCGGTGCTTCCGATCCGCCGGCGATCATGACATCGGCATAGCCGTGGCGGATTTGCCGGAACGCTTCACCAATCGCCATAGTGCCGCTCGCGCAACTCATTGCGTTGGTCGAGTTGGGGCCGCTGACCCCAAACTCGATGGCGACGTTGCAACTAGCCGCGCCACCGAACACCGCAAGCGCGAGCGTGGCGTCCACAGCGCGCAGTCCCTGCGTGAGAAATTTTCCGAGTTGTTCTTCGGCATAGCCAACGCCGCCCAACGCTGTGCCCATCATCGCGCCAATGCGCTCGCGGTCTTCCTTGTGAAGATCAAGCGCCGCATCGGCCACGGCCATCCGGGCCGCGACTACGGCGAACTGGCCAAAGCGGTCGAGCCGTTTCGCGCGCTTCGTCTCGAGATGATCATCAACGCGAAAATCATCGACCTGAGCCGCATTGTGCGAGCGAAATACCGAGGGATCGAACCGGGTGAGCGAGCGCACGGCGGATTTTTCCGCGCGGATGCCGTCCCACAACGCATCGCGACCAGTGCCGATGGGAGTAATTGCGCCGATGCCACTGATGACGACCCGTCGTGTGTTCATGAATCCTTCCGATACCATCGGTTCAGCGGCTTGATTCGCATGCGTCCGCATCTTGCCGCGCATCGCGCGCCGCCGTTCTGCCCAACCCCGCCAGCGTTCGCGCGGCGATTCCGTGCACGAACACCGGCCCGATGACCGTTCTGGCCGCCACGGCACCAATCAGCGGCCAGCGCGGTCCCTCCCACGAGTGCACTAAACGCACGAACGTGCCGCCCTCGCGCACCGCAAAGGCCCACTCGACTTCCATCCCGCGGGTAATACCACCGATGTGACGAAAACGGACCGCAGGCTCAGCTCCGGAAATCACTTGCATTTCCGAGAGCCACCACGTGGGCCAGTTGAGCTGACCAAACGGGCGGTTCGCGGCCATCTCTACTATGCCGCTACCGTCCGCAGTCTGTTCGTGATACCGCACCCAACGATAGTGCGGCAACAGCGCTGGCCACCGTTCCACGTCGCGCACAATGTCAAACACCAGCGGCAGCGGGGCTCGTACGAACGCTTCGTCCACTGTGTGCATTGGCAGGCCAATGGGCATTGGTCCGAGTTGCGGCGTCGCGCGCACTGTCGTCATTCCGGACTCCAACTCGCGGTGACACGAAAGCCGCGGCGGTTTCGGACCGTGGGCCGTACGGTCGTCGCCTTGAGCACTGCGTTGGCCAGCTCTTCTGATCGGAACCCACGCATGACTGATAGCACACCGTCGTGACGACTCACGGGATGAAAGCCGAGTGGCCAACTGACGAGCCAAACACCGGCGGCAGCAATCCGTGAGCGGCGGAGTTCCGAAACGATGACGCGTTGACGTGCCACGCGGTGCAGTTCCGCAAGAAGTCGTGCACCATCGTGGACGGCGAAATGATGCAGGACTTGGGCGCAGACGACGATATCGACACTGTGGTCGGCAAACGGGATCGCGAAGGCATCGCCGGCCAACGCCATGCCGGTCATTTCGCGGCTGGCCGCGGCGAGTGCAGCGCTTCGTTCCAGGCCAATGGTTTGCAGCGCGACGCCAGCGTTCTCCGCGGCGAGGCGCGCGGCTGCCGGCACGTCACCGACACCAGTCCCGACATCGAGCAGTGTAAGCGAACGGCCCGTTGCGCGAGCGGAAATGAATACCGGGCGCAACTCGGAGATCACCGCGCTAATACCGCCAAACAGCCGATTGCATAGCGCCACGTCGCGCAGTGATCGTGCGGCAAGCTTCGGGTCGGCGGCCGGATCGTCGAGATACTCCTTGCCGCCCCCCGGCGCCGCCCTCCACGCCATCGTGAAACTCACTGATTGAACCGGCGATAGATGCCGCGATAATGCAGCAACGGTTCACCTTCGCGAGTGCCTGCATCGAGGACTTCGCCGACAACGATCGTGTGATCCCCGCCTTCGTGTCGCGCTTGCACCTTGCATGCCAGCCAGCCAATCGCTCCATCAATGAGCGGCACGTTACCAATTCCGAGAGAGGTTGCAATTCCCTCAAAGCGGTCGGTATCGCTTTCGGCAAAGCGTTGTGCCACGGCTTGCTGATGCGCGCCAAGCACGCTCACTCCGAAATGTGTCGCGGTCGCAATTGCGCCGGAGATTGTGGCCGCATGACCGATGCACACAATCACAAGTGGCGGAACAAGACTGAGCGAACTGAAGGCGCTCACGGTCATTCCGTGATTCGCCCCCGACGCGTCACGCGTTGCAATAACGGTGATACCCGACGCGAAGCGGCCAAGCACGCTGCGAAACTCGGTGGGATCGATGGGCACTGGCGTTACAGGCGTGAGCGGGCAGGCATGAGTAATTGTAGCAGGAATCTTGGGCGAAGCACCTCGCGCGCTGGCACGAAATCGCCGACAACGCCTACCAACAGATCCGCCAGGTGGCTTCGCCGTTTCAAGGCACGGGCCGCATAGTTCATAATTGGGGGCGAAGCGACCGCGAGCCCAATCAATCGTTCCACCCGCCATTTACCGGAAAACTCATTGCGGCGGCAACGGTCGTATGCCTCGAGTGCGACGTCCGCTTCACGTACTGCTGTCGTCCGAAGCGCTTGGCACAGGTACGGGCCAAGCAATTCGCCCCCGCGCAGCGCGGCATAAATCCCTTCCCCGGTAAACGGATCGTAGAAGTCCGCCGCGTCGCCAACGAGCGCGGCGCCCGTTGCCCAAGCCCGACGGGCTCTCACGGAAAACGGGCCAGTGACTTGCAACGGGCTCACCTGTTCAGCGTTCGAAAAGCGTTCGCTGAGCATTGGGTGACGCATCAGCCAGTGCTGAAAAAAACCGGTGGTGTCGCCGCTGGCTTCGCGTACCTGCTCCTGTGGCACTACCAGCGCCACATTTGTGAGACCACCGCCGACGTCGGCCAATCCACAGTAACCGTCAGCAGCCACATGCATCTCGCCGCAGTCGCGAATGCCGCTCACGCCACGATAATGCGTGACAAATGCCATCCGCCGCGGCCATCGCGCGCGACGAAACAATCCAAGGCGCCGTGCGACGACGGACCGTATTCCGTCAGCGCCCACGACGATCCGCGCGGTAATGTCGCGCGTGCCATGTTCGTCGCGTACGCGAACGCCGTTCGTGCGCCCGCCCGCATCGCGAGTGATATCAGTAACCGCGACGCCCTCGCTCACGCGCGCCCCCGCTGCGCGCGCCCGATCGAGCACGATCTGATCGAGCAGTTCACGCCTCAGCGCGAGTCCACGGTCACGAAATCCGTGAAATCCATGGCTCGCCGCAAACCGCCCTTCGAATGTCTCACCATTCGGTGCGCGGACCATCATTCCGGCAAGCTGGGCAGCCCCGGCGCCTTCGATAGCAGGGAGCGCGCCCATATCCGCCAGAATTCTTGACGCTTGCGGACTGAGATACTCGGCGCACGGTTTTGGACGCGGGAAGTGTGCGCGATCAATCACCAACACATCCACGCCATTGCGCGCCAGCGCCCACGCGGTTGCCGCACCAGCGGGACCACCGCCGACGACAACCACTTCAGCACTAGTAGCGTCGCTAGTAGCGTGCCGCCGCGTCATTGGTAAAGGATTCTGCGTGCCGATTCCGCAATCATGGTTTCAGAAGCCTGCCAACCGCGACGGCGGCAATCGCACCAATCAGCGTGGCCAACGCGTTGACGAGGTCATTGGACATCCACACGAATCCCCGACGGTGCGCCGTGCGATAGCCGCACGGATGCACTCGCCGTTCCGTCCATTCGCCGCAGCGGTCGCACCACCGCCGTGATTGCCATCCTGCGCCAAGCGCCGAGTCGCCGAGGCAGCCCACGAATCCGCCGAGGGTGGCGGCTACGGTCATCCGCCAGCCAAATCCTGGTATCGCGAACGTCGCAAGCGCGGCAATGCACAGTGAGCCGGCGAGACCGGCCACTGTGCCGGGTACGCTTATTCCGCCGCTCATTCCCCGTGTTATGGGCCGCCACGTCAGTATTGATCGTGGAGCAGCGCCAAATAGTGTCCCGATCTCTGTGGACCACGTGTCCGCAGATGCAGCGGCGAGCGCACCGGTGCCAGCTAACACCCACCAGAAATTTCCGCTTTGCGCCGAGGCCACGGCCAATAACATGAACGCTCCGCCGTTGGCGAACACTTGTGTGGCGGTCCGTTCAGTTGATTGCGGTAGCGTGGCCCGTGTGTATTGGAGTTTTTCCTGTGCGCGCCACCGCGTCAGTGCAGTGGACGTCAAAAAAAATGCGATTAATAACGCGGCCCACGGCCAGCCGACGGCCGTGACAATGACTCCCATGAAAAATGCTGCCCATTGGCCCGAGGCGGTGAGCGACCCGCGCTGTCTTGCCCATCCGGTGATGATGCCGGCAGCGACCGCGCCAATCAGGCCGCGGATGATCAGCGCCTGGTCGATCGTAACTCCCCGTCTATAGTAGTCATACTGCGAGAACTCTCGTCGGCGCCCCCGCGAAACGCAAGCGCATTCCAACTGGTCTGCGACTGTGCGGACGCTTAACTTGCTAGGAGTTCCGTCACTCTCCCTCTGTCTCATCCATGGCCGTTACTGTCGATCCTCTATTGCCGCTCAGTTTGCTCGAAGCGGTGCGCACGATCGACTTGCCAACTGGAGAACTCGAAACCGAGTTCGTCCACGAGCTGCGCAACAAGCGCCTGGGGTTGAGTGACACCGTGTTCGCGCAGATCAAACGCTATGCCGATGCCGTCAAGCGAAAGCAGCGACCCCAGGCGGACGAAGCGATCGCTCTCGCGAAACTCATCGGCCGCCGGCCGGACGCCGAGGATGTGTTTCGAGAAGCCGGCCGATTTTTGGCGCGCCAATCATATCAGACGATCTCACCGTTTACCCGTCGGATGATGCTGAGCCTGCCGGCGATCATCGCCCGCCCGATCGCGTTACGCCACGTGCGGCGCATTACCAAGCGCTATGTGGCGGGCGCCATCCGCCGGGTCGGCTCAACCATTTTGCTTGAAGTCCGCGATTCTGTCACACTCGACGCTGCTCCGCGGCTCGCCGGGTGCACGTACTACGAGTCTGTGCTGCGCGAGCTGATGCAATTGCTCGTCGGCGGCGTCGGCGCTGTCGATCAAGTGCGGTGTGCCAGTCGCGGCGAAGGCACGTGCGAGTGGCGCGCCGAATGGCGCCCGATTGGTGCCGGCCGCCGGTAACTTCTGGAGATTCCTATGCTCACGCCCGCTACGCTTGTCGCTGTGCAGTCCGCGATCGCCGAGTCCGGTGCCGACGGATGGTTATTCTACGATTTTCGTGGTCTCAACCCGATCGCCAGCGCAATGTTGCGGCTCGAGGGAATGGTGTCCCGTCGCGTATTCGGGTGGGTGCCACGCGAGGGCACACCGGTGGCGATCGAACACGCGATCGAAGCCGGCACATGGGCGCAATGGCCTCCGAATTGGGAACGACGCGTCTACGCCTCGTGGCGCTCGTTGGAATCCGAACTCGGCGCGCTCGTCGGGGGCAAAAACGTGCTGATGGAATATTCTCCGGGCGATGCCGTGCCGGTGGTGGACCGCGTGCCCGCCGGCGTACTCGAAATGGTGCGGGCGGCTGGTGCTACGGTGATAAGTTCGGGCGATCTTGTTGCGCAGTTTTTTGCAGTGTGGACGGACGATCAACTCGCGTCTCACCAACGCGCGGCCGAACTTATCGCCCGAATTGCCAAGGCCGCCTTTGCCAAAGCGGGTGCGAGCGTACGTACCGGCCAACCACTCGCCGAGCACGAACTCCAAGCGTGGATTCTCGCCGAGTTCGCGAAATGCGGACTTTCAACCGATCACGGCCCAAACGTGTCTGCGATGGAAAACGCCGCGAATCCACACTACGAGCCAACGGCGGCCCATCCGCGCGTTATCCGTGAGGGCGATATGCTCCTCATCGATCTCTTTGCCACGGAAGCGAATGGTGTCTACGCCGATCAAACCTGGATGGCGTCGGTGGGGCCGCCGTCGGCGCGCGCTCAACTGGTGTGGAACACGGTGCGCGACGCCCGCGACGCCGCAATCGATTTTCTCCGTGTGCGCATATCTGCCGGCACTCCGGTGAAAGGCGCCGACGCGGACGATGCAGCGCGCGGCGTGATCGAGGCTGCCGGATTTGGGAAGTTCTTTACCCATCGAACGGGGCACTCGATCGACGCCCGCTCCATCCACGGTTCTGGGCCAAATCTCGACAATCTCGAGACGCGGGATGACCGCACGCTTATTCCCGGCGTAGGGTTCTCGATCGAGCCGGGAGTGTATCTCCGCAATGAGTTTGGCGTTCGCTCGGAAGTGAACGTCCATATTGGCGATCGTACACTCATGGTAACTCCTCGGGAAGTTCAGCACGAACTGATCATCATTTGAGTTGATGACCTCATCGATGACATCGCCAGTGTTGCGTCGGGAACTCGGCTTGTTCTCGGCTGCGTTGCTCGTCGTTGGCGGGATTATCGGCAGCGGCATTTTCTTCACGCCGGCCGAAACCGCCCGCGCACTGCCCACCGGTGCTTGGGTGCTTGCCGTCTGGGCGCTCGGCGGAGTTGTGGCGCTCGCCGGTGCGCTGACGTACGCCGAGCTGGGCGCTATGCTGCCCGAAGCCGGAGGCGGATACGTGTACATTCGCGAGGCGTTCGGCAAACTGCCGGCATTTTTGTGCGGGTGGATGACGCTATTGCTGATTGCC
>JANYBD010000212.1 GCA_025360995.1 Gemmatimonadota bacterium | reverse complement strand
CCGCTGGTTGAACCCGCTTCATGCCTATCGAATAGCCCAACCGAAGCCCGCGCGATAGACCAAATCGCGCCACCCCCTCAGCGATCACTTTTTTGCCGAAAATTCCTGGAGGGCGGGTCCGGGGGGTTCGCGCAGGCGGGCCCACTGCGTAGCGCGAGCCTCGCCCACAAGGCGAGTCTCGCGCTACGCAGTGGGCCCGCCTGCGCGAACCCCCCGGACCCGCCCTCCAGGCATTTCTGGCAAAAAAGTGATCGCCGAGGGGTGGCGCGATTTGGTCTATCGCGCGGGCTTCGGTTGGGCTATTCGATAGGCATGAAGCGGGTTCAACCAGCGGGACTGTGGCGAGGCGCCATCGGGGGGATATCCGTGGTGGTGGCCCATGACGCAATCCGTCATTTTTTTCAGTTGCAATCTCAGCGCGCCATTGCCTTGTCCATATTCATGGTGGCGTTGGGCGTCTTTGGCCTCTATTACTCAGGGGGACTAATCAACCGTCCATTGCGAACACTCTCGATTCTTGTTGGGGCAGCACTGATCGGAGCCGCGATGGGTTATGCCTGGTGACAACGTGGAGAACGCGCGGTTGCCTGAGGATCCGGAATTGACCGTTGACCTTGTCCTCCTGGAATCGCAGATGGTCAGCGAACGAGCGATCTCACATACCCGTCCGCAACGCTTCGCAATTCAATTCGTTTTCATGCTGGTCATGCTTTTTTTCATTCCGATTTTGGTGCAAGGGCGTCTCCCGTTCGCGAGCGAACTCGTCGGGCGGAAGGCGTTCATTCGATTAATTATTGCCTTCGCTGCCGCGGCTGCCGCGACTGGATTCTCGTACTATACGTGGCACCGCGCTATGACCGAAAACCTCCAAGCTCGCGCTGCCCGCATCGCATCAGATTGGCGAAAGCTCACGGGGTCGCGGCGCTGGATTGAAACGCTAAAAACGGGATTCACCATTACCGCGATGGTCGGAGTTCCGATTGGACTGCTGATGGCATTCCTGTTGCCCGCGACTGACCTGCCATCCGGCGGGCGGGCAATCGTCCTACCGTTGTTCGTAGCGCTCACCGCGGCGTGGGCAGTTCCGGTTGCCTTTGTTATCCGGTGGATCACCGTGCGCTTGATGCGGCGGTTCATGCGGCTTCCGTCAGTCGCAATGTTATTTGTAGCAGCGCTGACACTCGGCTGCTCGGCACCGCGCGACGCCGCACAAGCCACGGCAACGAAGTCGCCGGCGACGGATGCGGAATTCATCGCGATCGCGATGCCCAACGGCCCACCGAATAGTGGGACAAATGGCACGGTGTGCCCCAACGCGCTGCGGGAAGCACACGGAACCCGCGACTATACCCTTGCTCACGCAGAAGTGCGTCGCTCGCCAATTCAACCCAACGACTCCGGTCACATAACATTCGCCGAAGCCGACTATGTTCGTGCGCCCGCGACGCCGGCCGACCCGCGGACCGCAGACACCCTACGGATTAACTGCCTGACGCTGCGGCACATCAGCGCGCCGTAAGCACGGTCGCCGCTCGTTTTTCATTTGCTCGTGGAGTGAAGGGAGGGGGAGCGTATTCGCTCACCCGACCGGGCGCGCACAATAGCAAAAAGCAAAATGCGCGACGACCGGAAACCCGGTCGTCGCGCATTTGTCACAATTGCTTAAGACGTGGTTCTTCGCTGCGCCGACTGGATCGACTTCCGCTTATCCTCGATCTTCGCCGACTTCTTCAGATTATCCAAAAACACCCGGATCTTCTGCTCACGCAGCCCACGCGTCACCTGCTCGCGCTGCGTCGTCTTCTGCTTCGCCCACGCAGCCTCATCGGCCATCACGCGCTTGTCGGCGCGGATAACAAATACCCCGATGTCCGTCTTCACCGGCATGCCAACATTGCCGACCGCGCCAGCGAATGACGCACCAGTCGCTTCAGTCAGACCGCCCAAACTCGCTACCTGGCTCGATCGGGTGAACGGACCTTCGCTTGCTACCGTCAGTCCCTTGTCCTTGGCTGCCGCTTCCAGCGATGTCGCGGTCGCGGCCTTTGCGAACACGGTCGCCGGCGCCATCAAATCACTGATCGCCTTTTTCTTCGCGACCAGCGTGCGAATCTCGTCCGCCACCACTTTTTCGGCCTGCACTCCGCCGACTGTCAGCGAATCGAGACGCACGAGATAGTAACCTTGCTCATCATCGAACAGGTCGCTCGTCTCGCCGACCTTCGCGCCGCCAAACGCCCACGCACTGGCGCTCGGAACGGTCCGCTCGAGATAAATCGCCACTTGTCCTTCCTGCACATCTATCCGCGACACCAACAGACCCAGCGCTTTCGCCGTGCTGTCGAACTTCGCGGCAACGTCCTGACTCCCCGCACCCTTCGACAGCTGGTCGGCCCGGCGGTCGACGATCGTCGCCGCTGAATCGTTCTGCTTGATCGATTTCAGAATGTGGCGCATCGTGAGCGTGTCGCCCTTCTTGTCATCGAGCCTGATGAGGTGATAGCCGAACGGCGTCAATACGGGCTGCGAGAGCTCACCCTTGCTGAGCTTGTACGCGGCATCTTCGAACGGCTTCACGAAACGGTTCTTACCGCCCTTCGGCAGCAAGCCGCCATCCTTGGCCGATATCGAATCTTCCGACTCGCGCTTCGCTACATCCTCGAACTTCGCACCCTTCCCAATCTCGGCGCGGATCGCTTGCATCTTCCGGAGCGCCTCTGCCGTGTCGGCAGCGGTCGGCCGACGCGACATCGAAACAATCGAAAGCGTCGCATGGCCCGGACGGTCAAAGTCGGTTTTGTGTACCTCGAAATACGTATGCACCTCGGCGTCGGTCACGGCCGCCTTCGCTTCCTTGGTGACCGTCGGCGCGAACTTGACATATGAAATCGTGACCGAATCGCGCGTATCAATCCAAATCTGCCA
>JANYBD010000204.1 GCA_025360995.1 Gemmatimonadota bacterium | reverse complement strand
CGCGCAATCGACTGCCGAACACATCACACTCGGCGACCACGCGTACGCCGAACGGGCGGTGCAAGCGGCACTCAACCACTATCAGGTGGCCATTGCGTCCGCTCCTGCAAATTACGAGGCGCTTTGGAAAGCGTCACGGGCCGAGGTCGATCTGGCAGAAGCCGCCGGGAAGGGCCGGTTAGGCGACTCGTTAATGATACTCGCCGAACAACATGCGCACGCCGCGATTGCGGCAAACCCGGCCAACGCCGAGGGGCACTTTTCCCTGGCACGGGCAGACGGTCGCAAAGCGCTCACGCTCGGTATTATGGATCGCATCAAATACGCGAAGATCGTCCGTAATGAGGCGCTCGAGGCACTGAAGTACGATTCGCTGCACGCCGGCGCGCTGCATGTACTTGGTGTGTGGAACGCCGAGGTGATGCGTGTCAATGGATTTGCCAGAGCGTTCGCGCGAACGTTTCTCGGGGCTCAGGTATTTGGGTTGGCCAACTGGAACGATGCACAGCGCTACCTTGAACTCGCCGTGAAAGTGGATCCCGATCGCGTAGTGCACCGTCTTGATCTCGGCACCGTTTATATGGATCGCCGGGATAAGGCACGCGCCCGGACGACCTTTGAATCCATGGCCATTGTGCCCTTGCACGATCTGAATGACGAACTCTATAAACGGCTTGCTACTGAGAGCCTTAACAAACTGGGTGAACCATGAGTGACGATATTGCCCGCCTCGAAGCGCGGGTGACCGAACTCACCGGCGAACGCGACCGGCTGATCGCCGTGGTGGAGATTTTGCAGGAAATCAGCGCGTCGTTGCACTTCGTTGATATTCTGCAGGCCATCTCGCGCAAGCTCGGCGAAACGTTCGGTCTCGACCGCTGTTCGATTTTTCTCGCCGGCGAGCGCGACGAAGTGCGATTGGTGGCGAGCTATGAAGATCCGTCCATCCGCAACCTCGTGGTGGACCTTGATCGGTATCCCGAGCTGAAAAAAGCGTTCGAGAGTGGCGAGACGGTTTTTGTCGCCGATGCCATGAACGATCCGATGTTTCACTCGGTGCGCGATGAACTCAACATGCGCAATGTGCGCTCAATCATTGTGGTTCCGATTCGTTGGCGTCAGGACACGATCGGCGCAATTTTCCTCCGTACCGAGCGCGACGCGACACCGTTCAGTGATGCCGATGTTCGCTTTTGCCAGGTGATCGCCGACATCACTGCCAAGGCGCTGCGCAACGCACACCGGTTTGAATCGTTGAACCGGGCGTCTGCCGAGCAGCCCAAAGAACAGCGGCGATCGGAATTGCAGCGCATTGCGTTAGTCGCATTCCTCAGGCGCTTGCTCGACCGGTATGCCGCGACCGAGGATCACATGTGGTCCGAAACGCTCCTGCCAAAAGCGTCCGACGAGGAGCTCGAGCGGTTGGTTGGCGTGGCGTTGCAGGTCATGGACGAAGAGGCCAAGGGGTGAGTTCGGCAAAGCAGGCCGCCGGGCGAGCCGCCGCGTTACGCGATACCCTCGCACAGGCGTCACACGACTACTACGTGCTCGACCGGCCGAAACTTTCGGACCGCGAATACGACACTCTGTTTCGCGAACTGCAGCAGATCGAGGGCGAGCATCCGGAACTACGGACCCTGGATTCGCCAACGATGCGCGTCGGCGCCGAGCCGGCAACCACCTTCCCAAAGCATACCCACCTCGTTCCGATGATTTCGCTGGACAATGCCTTCACGGACGACGAAGTGGCCGACTGGGCGGCCCGCGCCGTAAAAATCGCCGGAGAGGCGGTCACGACGGCGGGGTTCTGCGCCGAACTCAAAATCGATGGCGCGGCCGTCAGTTTGACCTACCGCGATGGCATACTGGTGATGGGCGCGACGCGCGGCAACGGCACCGTTGGTGAGGACGTCACAGCGAATTTGCGCACCATTCGCGGGATTCCGTTGCGACTCCGTGGCAAGGGCTTTCCCGCAATAATTGAAATTCGCGGCGAGGTCTATTTTCCGTTCGACAGTTTCGAGCGCCTCAATGACGAGCGAGCGAAAGCAGGCGAACCGGTATTTGCAAATCCGCGAAACTCTGCGGCGGGGTCTCTGCGACAGCAGGATCCGGCCATTACCGCCAGCCGGCAGCTCCGGTTCTTCGGATACGCCTTCGCCGTGCCCGGGACCGCCAACCTGCCGTTTTCGACGCAGACCGAATTGCTCGAATCGCTCGCCGCGTGGGGAATTCCCGTGGCACCGAAACGCAAATGGTGCCGCACGCTCGCCGAGGTGTACTCGTATGCCCACGCGATTGAAAATACGATTCGCGCCGAATTGAATTTCGGGATTGATGGAATGGTGGTAAAAGTCGATGCGCTGTCGTTGCAGACCGAGTTAGGGGTGGTCGGCGGCCGCGTGCCGCGCTGGGCCGTTGCCCGAAAATTCGCTCCCGACATCGTCGAAACGCGCCTGCTCGAAATCCGGGTAAATGTGGGTCGCACCGGGAAAATCAATCCGTATGCGGTGTTGGAACCGGTGGAAGTGGGCGGGACGACGGTCCAGTTTGCCACGCTCCATAACTTCGAGTTGATCAAGCAGAAGGATCTGCGGGTCGGCGATATGGTATTACTGCACCGCGCCGGCGAAGTGATCCCGCAAATTCTTGGGCCCATACCCGAGAAGCGCGACCCAAAACATCCGCCGCCGGCGCCGAAGATTCCAACGCACTGTCCGTCGTGCGGCACACCCGTTCGGGTTGATGAGAAGGATCTTTTCTGCGAGAACGATTATTGCCCAGGGCGGCGCTTGGAGGCGCTCGTACATTTCGCGTCGCGCGGGGCAATGGACATCAATGGTCTTTCTTATGCCCGCGTCGAACAGCTTGTCGAGCACAAGCTGGTAAACGATGCCAGCGATCTGTACTCGCTCACGCCAGACGCAATTGGCAGCTTGGAACGGTTTGCCGAGAAGAGTTCGCGGTCATTGGTAG
>JANYBD010000201.1 GCA_025360995.1 Gemmatimonadota bacterium | reverse complement strand
ACCATTTCGCCGAGTGGAAATATGGGCGTCGCTCCGGAGATCGCGTTAAGGGCGGGCGTCGTGCCGTCGAGTGCATTCGCCCGCACTACCATCGAATGCTCACTGCCGATAATGCGACCGGCGCCAGTGAGCCGCGATTCGTAATACACCGCGATCCCCTCGGACATCCAGTTTGGTGAATAGAGATTCGGAAAAAGAAATGGATTCCGCCCAAAAATATGTTGGGCCACATTCCACCAACCTGCTGACCGGTCGAGGTGAAAAATATGCGTCAGTTCGTGAGTGATGACGAGATCGATCCAGTCATCAAGAAATTTCAGCGACGTGGCGTCGACATTCGGGCGGGCCCAGATGGTAATGCGATTGGTCGGGAAAACCGTCGCGTTACCATTAGAGATGTCGAGATTGTCGCCGAGTGTGATGTCGATGGGGCCGCGGGGCTCGTGGAGCTCGAGTGCGAGGCTGGAGTACGCACGCTCGGCGGAGCCGGCTAGGCGGCGTGCGGTGGGCTCGAGGCCGGGGGCAAAGTTTACGTGGAAATGTTTTGTGACTAGGGTGGACCAGTGTAAATCGGGAGCCACTTGTGCGGTGAGTGGGAGTGCGAGCACAAGTGCGAGGAGAACAAACGCGAACGTTGCAGGGCGAACGGAAGCCAAGACTGACGCGAACGTTGCAGGGCGAACGGTAAAAACTGCAGTTCCCTTCGCCCTGCAACGTTCGCCGCTGTTCAATTCTTCGCCTTTGTTCTGCTCCGCCGTCCGCGCCGCAGGCATCAGCGACCCTTCCTTAATTCGCTGAAGTACTCCACCAGCCCTTCGGCAATTCCAGCTGCATATCTGCGCCTAAATTCAACGGTAAGCAAAGCGGCTTCCTGCTCCGGAACAATTACGAATGCCCCCTCACAGAGAATCGCTGGCATCCATGTTTGCCGGACGACGGCGAGGTTGTCGTAGTTGATTCCTAAATCGCGCAATCCCATTTGCCGCACCATTCCACTTTGTACGGCGCGGGCGAGGGGTTCGGATTGGCTTTGGAAAAAATAGGTACCTGATCCATTCGTCCGATACGGATTCACGCCGTCGCCGTGCGCGTTTAAATGGATACTCACGAATGCGTCGCCGTTGGCGCGCCGCGCAATCGCCGAGCGCTCATTTAGTGCGACGGGGCCGCGAGCCGTGCGGGTCATCACTACCGTCGCGCCGCGCGCCTCGAGCATCGGCTTCAATTCTTCGGCCACCATCAGCACAATGTCGCCTTCGTATGAACCGAGTGGGCCGGTGGCACCGATGGGCGGATGGCCAGGGTCGACGACAATTGTCCGGCCGGCGAGTGGGCGATTAGGATCGATGGTCGGAGCGTGCCGCACGCGCAACACAATCGCGTTGCGATCCCAGAGGACGAGATATCCAACCGGCGGGTGGCGCAAATGAATCGTAAAGCGCGCCCGATCGGTGAAAACCTGCTCCCAACTCACATCGCGAATGGTCGGATCGACAGTCGCAAGATTCACAATGTCGGTATTCGCCGTCACGCCATAGAGCGTGAGGGTGATGGCATCTTGCGTCTGCGTCACACTGTAGGCCGGACGGTCGCCCACCGGAATTCGCAGATCGGAATATCCGGCCGTCGAGGTGACACGCGCGTTGCTTGCAACACGTCGCGGCGCGGGTGATCCGTGCGGAAGCATGTTGCGCGTATTTTTGGCGTCCACCCACGCTTCGAGTTCGTTGTCCAAGCGCACGCGCAGTGAACTTTCACCGCTTTGCCCGGTCAATTCCACAATTGTTTGCGGCAATAAAAACCATTTGTACGTGCCACTCGGCGTCGGCCGCAGAATCGCGACAGCATCGGTGTCGTTCGCGGCCTGATCGCCGCCAGCGATGAGCGTCAAATACCGATGGACATTCGGGTCCGTGATTTTCACGCCGGTAAGCGCAACAGTTATCGAATCCGCACCGCGAATCGCGACAACGTGCGCACTGCTTTTGGAGCCGGCCGGTGATGCAGCGAGTTGGCTCGCCGGAACTTCGCGAGTCCATAGCGTTCCGCCGTTGTTATACAGCGGAAGATTCTCGCCGGTGACGGAGCGGAGTATGACTTCCGCGTTGTGAGGGGCTCGGAGAGAGACGCGCACATGCTCGTCGGGACGCACGGTCAAGTTGCCTGGGTTCACACTGCCCCGATCGACGATGAGCTTCCCCGTATCGGGGAGCAAGAGCACCGGATTCAGCGCTGTCATTTCGCGCGATCCCGTCGCGCGCTCAGCACCCTTGGTGGCGACGAGGTCAAATACCGGTTTCGCGCCAGGCGGAATTGCCAACCACCCCAGAAATGCCCCATTCGGCAACACCGGCACATTCACGCCATTGATCGTGAGCTGCGCATACCCGCTGCCCACAGACCCAATGATGTAATTCGAATCGCGAACAGTGAGCCGATGGTCGATTTCAGGATAGACGACTCTGACCGCCAGC
>JANYBD010000195.1 GCA_025360995.1 Gemmatimonadota bacterium | reverse complement strand
TTCGGCCCGCGTGCCGTTGGTGCACCACAGCTTCTCGCCATTGAGCGTCCAGACTTTTCCATCTTCCGACAGCGTTGCCGTCGTCACCATATTCGCCGGGTCCGAACCGGCGTTGACTTCGGTGAGCGCGAATGCGGTGATCGCGCCCTTAGCGATGCGCGGAAAATATTTCTTTTTCTGTTCTTCGGTACCGAAAAGTTTCAGCGGCTGAGGCACGCCGATCGACTGGCTCGCCGAAAGCAGTGCGCAAAGCGAACCGCACACCGAGGTGACCATCTCCATCGCTTTCACATAACTCATTTGCGAAAGGCCGAGCCCACCGTACTCGCTCGGGATCTTGATCCCAAGTGCGCCCATATCACGCAGTGCTTGCACATCTACTTCTTTGATATTTCCGGTGCGGTCCACTTCGTCCGCATCGTAGCGCTCGAGAAAGCTGCGCAGCTTGGCAAAGAATGGCTTGGCGCGCTCGGCTTCGGCGGGGTCTTCCAACGGATGTGGATGAATTAAGTCGGAGCGAAAGCTGCCGAGGAAAAGTTCGCGGACGAAGCTGGGATGAGTCCACTCCGTTTCGCGTGCCGCTTCGGCAACGTCGCGCGCTTCCGCCGTGGTGGCGTGAGCGTTGCTGTTTAATTCGGCCATCGGTACTCCTGTCAATATTGACATCCGGTTTCCGGGGGACGGAAAGCCGTACTACGGGCGGGTCGCAGTGCTTCCCGCGCTAATTGTTCGTGACTGATGCTAGCGGCCGCGAAGATAGAGCGCCACGCCACCGACTATCGCGATGGTGGCGAACGCAAACCATTGAATGGCGTAGAAAACGTGCGGCCCCTCGTCGAGCACTGGCTCGGCGAGCCGGTCCGGGACTGAATCGGCCCTTATTGCACTGTCCGATGTCTGGACAATTAAATAGTTGTCGACCGGCCGCCCGACGCCGCGCTCGACTGCCTGCCGGTCTAACGAGCGAACGGTCGCGGCCCGCGCACCAGGCAATACTGAGGTCGGTGGCGCAGAATAGGTCTCGACATATCCGGCTACAGTGGCCGTATCACGCTCGTGCCATCGCGCATGTTCGACCCTGGCCGCGTCCGGTGAGTATACCCAGCCACGGTTGACGACGACCACAGAATCCCGACCGTCCACGGCAAACGGAGTGAGGAGATACACGCCCGGCGAGCCGCGTCTTGTTCGACCGGCCCAGACAATCTCGCGATCATAGAGAAAGCGTCCGTGGGCGGTGACTCGCAGGTAATGACCCGAGCCGGTGTCCGCGGGAAGAGCACTCGCCGGCCGGGGCGGAGTTTGTAGCCGGGAGTAGAGCACACGGTTGAACGCCTTACGTTCACCAAGTCTGGTTAACTGCCAAATTCCAAGGCGCATAAAGAGGGCTGCGCAGAGCAGTGGGATGGCAATGGTAAGGGCAGGCCGAACGCGCATTTACTTAGACCATGGATCAGTGCAGATCATACGCTGAAAAGTAATGGCGGCGACGGTCGAGATGGCTTGTGATTCGAATCACAGGATTATTGCGATGGCACGCGTTGCGCCTATAAGTGGGCCAGTGCAGTCTTATGAGTGCCAAATCACTCACCCTTGCGTCGTCTCACCTTACTCGGCTTAGCCTTTGGCTTTGTCTTGTTGAGTTGCGGACGCGAAGTCACGGGCCCGGGTGCGGCCTCGGTGCGATTTGCTCGCGGGTTGTCCTTCGCTGCGATTTTTCCACCGCTCTATCAACAAGCTTCCGGATCATCCGGCGTTTCGTTCAACCGTGTGCACGTCGTGTTGCATCGCGCCGACGGCACTGTTGCGCTCGACACGGTGATCAATTTTCCATCTGATTCCAGCACTGTTTCGCTGAGTCTCACGGTCCCGTTGCTGGCGAGTGCGCCGGTAAGCGGCGAACCGCTCTCATTGAATCTCGGATATTTGAACGCGGCGGGCGACACCGTTTTTAAGGGTGGCCCAATCGCGGTTACCGCAGCGCCTTCAGTCCCTGGCCAACCGCCACCGCCGCCGGTCAGCGTCCCTGTGGCCTACACCGGCCCTGGAGCGAGCGCGAGCACCGTGCGCATTTCGCCTAAGTCGGTGAACATTTTTATTGGCGATCGGTTCACTGTCGGTGCGCAGGCACTTGACCCGGACGGAAAGCCGATCTCAGGCACGCCGATTATTTACGCATCGCTCGACAACGCCGTCGCCTCACTTTCTTCACCGGGGTCCGGTGCGGGCATCGCGGTCGGCCGCGGCACAGCGCGCATTGTTGCGCAACTGCTCACGGGCCCGGTGGATACCGCGTACATCCAGGTGCAGGCGCACGCGACAACAATTGCTTCAGTGTCGGGTAGCGGGCAAACCGCCATTACCGGCGCCAAGTTGCCGCAGCCAGTCATTGTGAAAGTCACGGCCACCGACGGATTGGGTGTCTCGGGTGTAAGCGTCGCATTCAGTGCGTCGGGTGGTGGCACTGTTGATGCGGCCACCGTAGTCACGGATGCGAGTGGCCTAGCGCAAACCAACTGGAAACTTGGCCCCACTGCCGGCAGCCAGACACTCACTGCTGCGGCCTCCGGGCTCAGCGGGTCGCCGGTCACATTCACTGCGACCGCAAATCAAGCGCCGGCGACGAAACTTGCTGTCAGCACTCAGCCGATATCGGGGAGAGCGAACGCGGTCATTCTACCGCCGGTTACAATCACGGCGCAGGATGTGAACGGCAACACCACCACAGCCTTCACTGGGCCGGTGACTGTAGCACTCGGCTCCAACACTGCAGGTGCAACGCTCGGCGGTACGACGACAGTCAACGCGATTGCTGGCGTTGCGACCTTTAGCACGCTCACGGTCAGCAAAGCTGGTACCGGTTATACGCTCGTTGCGTCGAGTGGCGCGCTCACCGCTGCAACATCCAACGCGTTTGACATCACGGTGGGTTCGGCGACGAAGCTTGCATTTACTGTCACCGAGAACGGATCGACTGGCGGAGCAATCCTCACGCCCGCGATTACGGTTGCGGCCGAGGATTCTATCGGCAACGTGGTAACGGCCTTCACTGGCACCGTGCAATTGTCATTCGGAAACAACGCGACTGGTGCGACGTTGTCGGGCACAACGTCGGTGAATGCCGTGGCCGGTATCGCTACGTTCTCGGATATCCGTGTTGATCGCGCGGGCAGTTATACACTCGTCGCGTCGTCGACGGGACTGGCCTCTGCAACGAGCCCCGGCTTTGACGTCATTGTTGGGCCGGCGTCGCAGATTATTGTCGTGTCGGGCGGCGGGCAGACGGCGCCGAGTGGTGCGACGCTGACGCCGACCGTTGTGCAGGTATCGGATGCAGGGACGAACGGTGTCGCGGGCAAGAACATGACGTTCGCGGTGACGTCGGGTGGCGGCAGTATTACTCCCTTAACGGCAGTGGGCGACGGTCAGGGTCGTGCATCGTTCACGTGGACGCTTGGTGGCGCTGCGGGTGTGCAGACGGTGACCGTGACGAGTCCTGGTGTTACGCCGTTGGTGGTGAGTGCGACGGCAAGTGGAAATGGTGCGACGCAGTTGGTGGTGACTACGCAGCCGGGCGCGACATACGCGGCGGGCGCGAGCATCACGCCGGCGATCACGGTCGAAGCGCGCAACGCTGTGAATGCATTGACTACGGCATTTACCGGTTCTGTGAGTATTGCGATTGGCGCGAACCCTGGCATATCGACGTTGAGCGGAACGGCGACAGTGAATGCGGTCGCTGGCGTCGCAACGTTTGCCGGACTCAGTCTCAACAAGAGTGGCGCTGGTTATACGTTGGTTGCTTCATCGAGTGGGTTGACGAGCGCGACTTCGACGTCATTTGCGATTACGCCGGGGCCGGCGACG
>JANYBD010000191.1 GCA_025360995.1 Gemmatimonadota bacterium | reverse complement strand
ACAATACTGTAGCTATATGGACGCGAACGAAAAGTCAGACTTCGCCTATCGCCAATCGGGACCGGCGGCGTTGTTCGCGCCCCAGCGACCCGATCACATGCCGCCGCAAACGCTCAAGGACGACGAACTCGCCCTCGCCATCGTGTCTTTGAAACGGAAACAATATTCGGCACGACGATCCTATGCGGCCGCGCAATTCGCTGGGATTTCCCTGACACTCGTACTGATTGCTCTTACCGCCGCGGTACTCTGGTACGGGCCTGAGCCCTTTATAGAGCGCGTATTCGGTCACGCGCGCATTGCCACCACGTACGATGTATTCGCTTGGTGGTTAGCGGTGATTGTGCTGGCAATTCTTGGCGGTGCGTTTGGCGATCAGTTGTTACGCGGTCGGTTGCGCTTAGCCCATGGCTGGAAAAACCGTCTCATCGAACTCGACCGGCGCCTTGACGATGCCGAACACGAACAGCGACGTCGGACGCCTGGCTAATTCCCCACTGTGGCGAGAAAGGCGGCGATCGCGTCACTGACAATCTCGGGTTGTTCAATGGTCGAGGAGTGCCCTGCCGCGGTGACCCGCACCAGTCGCGCACCACGAATAAGATCGCGAATGCGTTCCGCCTTTTCCGGTGTGGTGGCCACATCTTCTTCGCCCACAATCACCAGCGTTGGCAATGTGATCGTTGCAAGTTCGTTTGCCACTCCATCACGCTCGATCACACCGAGTACGGCGCGTACGATTGTCCTGCGGTTCGACCCCAGAAAGCGCCGCCAACGAGCCCGCTCTTCCTGGCGCGATGGGTCGCAGAGAAAGGTTCGGCTGAACAGGATCGGCATGACCTGGCCGACGATCGGGCCGATCCCAATCCAGCGAGCAACGGCCGCCAGCAGGCGATAGCGCCCGATATTCTCTTTCGGCTCGGCGTCGGCTGAGCTGTCGATCACGACCAGTGACCGCAACAGCTCCGGCCGGCGAGCAGCGATGCGCATGCCGACAAACCCGCCCATGGACAGCCCTACGAAGTGGCAGGGGGCCAAGTCGAGTGCCTCAATAAGGGCTATGGCATCGGCATAGCTTGCTTCGATTGTGTGCGAACGTCCGCCCGGGTCCTCACTTTGGCCCTGGCCACGGTGATCGTAGCGAATACACCGAAATCGCGGTGAAAGGGTGCGCGCTTGGGCCTCGAACATCGCACCGCTGAACAGCAGTCCATGGCTAAATACAATCGGAGTGCCTTCACCACCGGTGTCGTCATAGTGAAGGGTCACGCCGTTGGCACGTAAATTCGGCATTCGGGCATTATGGCGTTGGAGAGGCGCTTCCGCCATCTTTGACATTCCTATGATCGCTCAAAGCGCCACCCCACCCCGGCGCACCCGCCGTCGCCGTCCGATGTTCGTCGGGCTCGCCAATGGGCTTGCCGTCGCGCTGATTACGTCGCTGATCGGCGGGTCCGCGCTGTACGGTACCCGGCGCGTGCTTTTTGAAGATGTACGCGAGTATCTCCGGGCGACCGTAGAGACAGCTGCGTTGTCCATTGACGGCGACCAACATCTGACGTTTACAAGGCCGGAGCTAGAAAGCTCAGCGGCCTACATTATGGCGGCCAGACAGTTGCAAGCGTTTGTGACCGGCAACAGCTCCATTCCGTTTGCGTATACGGGAATTGTCACCGACGACTCGATGCGATTCGTTAGCGAGGCAACATCGCAACGGAAGAATGCAAACACCGACGTGGCCGCACCCAACATGCGCGGACAACTCACCTGGGCGCCGCCGCCAATGCGCGTCATGTGGAACGAAGGAAAAACGATCGTCGACGAGCGTCCGTCTACGAGCCCGTGGGGATCAGCCCTTAAGGCGACGGCGATCATCCATACCCACGATGGAAAACGTGCCGGATTCGTTGGTGTCACGCTGAGTCTCGATCGGTATCGTGGCTGGGTGACTCGGCTCGACAACGTAGTTTTTCTCGGTATCGCGACCGGGTTTCTGTTGTCCATCATCAGTGGGTTTGCCGCGTATCGCTTGGAGCGCTCACGGTTGGGTGCCGAAGGTGACATGCTCGCCGCGAAGGCCGCCGCGGAAGCCAGTTCCCGAGCGAAGGGCGAATTCCTTGCGAATATGAGCCATGAAATTCGCACGCCATTGCATGGTGTGCTTGGAATGAGTGAAGCGATGCTTGCCTCGGCCCACACGGAAGCGGACCGGCGCTCGTTGGAAGTGATCAACAAATCGGCTTCATCACTGCTCGGAATTCTTAACGACATTCTCGACTACTCCAAACTGGAAGCGGGCCGAGTTGAGCTGATCAACGCTCCGTTCGATCCTCGCGCCCTCATTGACGACGTCACCGATCTTTTCGCTGTGAAAGCAGACGTGAAAGGACTTGAGATCGTCGTTCGTGAAGCGATTCGGTCGGACCGATTG
>JANYBD010000180.1 GCA_025360995.1 Gemmatimonadota bacterium | reverse complement strand
GCAGTTCACCTTCACGACCGCGTAACATCAGAGGATTGGCCGCCTCATTCGGACGTGACTCCGTTGAGAACACTCCAGCCACTAGGCGGTGGCTGGAGCCCTCGGCCATTTCAACGCGTAATAGACGACGAGTGACGTGAGTGATATTTCAAGAACTCCATAGAAAATGAAAAACGCCCAGCTCCACATGGTGATCAGAATAATTCCGGTATAAAACGCTCCGACGGCGATGTTGAGCGAGCGATTCAACTTTGGCGGCAAAGCCACGGACAAAAAAATCATAAGGCTCGGAATCGCCAACATCAGCGACGTGCCCAACAAGACGCCCTGAGTCGTCGCGCCGAGCGGTCGCATTTGGCCATTGAGCATGGACTGCAACGCTCCCGGTACGAATAGCCCAAAGTAGTCGGCATAGATGTAGCAGAACATCACGCTGGCCCATAGGGCTGACAGTTTGATCTTCACGTTGATCTTGATGTCTTCGAGTCCGGGTCGGGCGCGGTTTGATTCGTTCATTTCGCAGCTCATTTGTTGGGGTCGCGCAGCTATTCCTCAGTAGGTCGAAAAGCTCACTCCCAGCGAAACACCCGTGTCGATAGCGCCGTGAATGCGGCGAAGATGAGGACAAGCATCCCCGCGTTCACCCAATGTGCGGCCCAACCTGACCCGTCCCAAACGCCTTGCAGCAGCGACACGGCGTGCGTCGTAGGAAGAGCAAATGCCAAGCCGCGCATCACAGGCGGCAATTTTGCGACTGGAAAGAACAACCCTGATAATGCGAGCATCGGGTACAGCACGACCGCGCTGATGGGTTGCGCAAACCGCGCCGTCGGCACGATGCTGGCGATGACGAATCCGAGCGACAGAATGCTCAACGTACCGAGAAGCAACGCACCGGTGAAACTGAAGAGGTTCACCTGCATCACTCCGGGAAAAAGCCGGCGACCCGCGAGCACCATCACACCGAGACTCACCACGGTGAACGCGAGTTTCACGGCAACGTGCGCGCCCAGAATTGTGACCGGCGAAAGTGGCGTGGCCCGCAGCCGTTTCAGAATGCCGCCTTCTCTATAGATGGCGATTATCGCGACGAGTGACTGCACGGCTCCAATAGCAATCACAATTGAAGCAAGGATCGCCAAGTTGACAGGCGGGCGATCGCCAGGACCAATCACCGACCCGGCGGACGGCACTCCGGTCCCGAGCGCTCGGCCTAGTACAACAAACAAAAGTGTCGGCACGATGATGCTGCCGATGAACCCCATCGGTTCGCGCGCGAACACCTTGGCCTCGACCCAACTGAGTTTCCAGAACCCTTTTAAGAATCCCGTGCGCATGGATTAGTCCCTGATTCCGTGGCCGGTGAGTTTCAGGAATACATCTTCGAGCGTTGGGAACTCGGTACGAAAGCCCCTCACGCGTAGACCCGAGCCGGCAATGAAGGTGATCACGTCGGTCACGAAGTCATCGCCCTCGCCGCGGATGGTATGCGTGGACCCATTACTCATGGCCGATTGTACCGACGGCAGTGCACGCAAGCGGTCCGCGACAGCGTCGCCATCGCTCGTGAACACTACGCTCCGTTCCGGACAATGTTTCTCTACCAAATCCGCTGGCGTCCCCATCTCGATGATCTTCCCATGCTCGATGATCGCGACCCGATCGCACAGTCGCTCGGCTTCTTCCATAAGATGCGTCGTGAGGAAGACTGTCGTCCCGCGGTCCCGGATGCCGGTGACTAAATCCCAGATCGTCCGACGCGCCTGCGGGTCGAGCCCGGTCGTCAGTTCGTCAAGAAACACCACGTCGGGTTCGTGGATAAGCGCCAACGCAATGAACAGTCGCTGCTTCTGCCCACCCGAAAGCGTCATGAACCACGCGTTGCGTTTGGCGGTGAGGCCGAGCCGCTCGAGCAACGCGTCGGTGTCCACGACGCGCGAGTAGAGTGACGACCAAAGGTCGACCGCCTCCCACACTTTGATTCTCTTTTGAAGATGCGCCTCTTGATGCTGCACGCCGATTCGCTGTCGGAGCTGATTGGCATCACGCCGCGGATCGAGACCGAGTACTGAAATAGTGCCGCTGTCAGCTTTCCGATGGCCTTGCACACACTCCATGGTCGTCGTCTTGCCGGCGCCGTTGGGGCCGATCAGACCGAAGATCTCACCCTCTCGGACTTCGAGCGACACGTCTTCCACTGCGACGGTGCGCCCGTAGCGCTTGCTGAGGTGCGAAACGGAAATTACTATGGGTGCCATGTATCAAGCTATCAACCGAGCTCGGCATTTACCTAGACTACTGTGGCATGCGTAACACTGCACGGTCATTCATCGCCATACTCTTCTTGGCTTTGTTCGCCGAAT
>JANYBD010000167.1 GCA_025360995.1 Gemmatimonadota bacterium | reverse complement strand
CGCGTGACGCGCCGCCACTCGCGTTGCATTTCGGCAGCGTCGGCGAAGCGCGCATCAGGATCCGCCGCCAGGCCGCGTCGCAAGAAATCCGCCACCTCGGGATGGAAGCTGGAAAAATCCACTTTGCCCGCCAACTGCGCCGCCAGAATCGTCCGACTGTCCGCGCCAGTAAATGGCGCGGTACCCGTGAGAGCGAAATAAACCAACGCCGCCGCCGCAAATAGATCTGCCGCGCCACCCTGAGGTTCACCCAACAACTGTTCGGGTGGTGCGAATGCCGGCGTCCCGCTGCTCCCCGCCCATTCCTCACCCATGGCGTTTGCGATGCCGAAATCGGCAATCCGCCATCGCCGATAACGGTCGATGAGCAAGTTCTCCGGCTTAAGATCTCGATGAATAATTCCTGCTTCATGGGCCACTTTCAGTCCATCGAAGACGCTGTCCATCTGTGGAGCCAGATCACTCAGGGGTACTGGCCCATTTCGTCGCACCAGATCGGCCACAGAGCCCTCTTCTTCGAGCTCCATGATGTACCAGTGCATGTCACCTTTCGAATCCCAATCGTAGATGGGAACAATTGCCGGGTGCTGTAACCGCGCCGCCATCTGCGCTTCACGTTGAAAGCGCGCAACGGCCGCGTCGCTTCGGGCGACTTGCGGGTGCAGCATCTTCATCGCCACTTCACGTTGCAAGGTGAGATCGCGTACGCGCCACACGGAACCGAACGTCCCCGACCCGAGCGCTGAGAGCACCTCATAGTCATCGCCCGTCGCCCATCGGAGCCGATCTTCCTCGCTCACCGCCTTGTGTTCGCCCGATGCAATCTCGACGCCGCCCAACCCGGGTGTGCCGGACCCGGACATTTTTTCAACCGCACGCAGCACCGATGCCACCGAGTGAAAGCGGTTATCCGGACTCACCGACATGGCACGATCGAGCAGTTCGGCAACATTGGCCGGGCAATCCGGTCGCGCCCATCGCACCGGCGGAATCTCGGTGCGCGGTGGCAACTCACCAGTCAGAATTGCAAAACAACTTGCCGCGAGTTGCCACTGATCGCTCAGCGCTGATGGCTCCCACACGCCGGGCTCCCACTCGCTCGGTGCAGGCGTATAGAGCGGATCGGGGCGCAGACCCGCTGGAATTTCGGCGCGCGGGAGCGCCCATTGCCAGCCGAGCAACCACACGCGACCAGTCGGCGTGACATAGATCGTGTCCGGCGAAATCGCCCCGTGGGTGTGGCCGGCATCATGCAAGTACGCCACCGCCGAACCAACGGCGCGCAACACACGCAACATGTAGGGCACTGTTTCGGTGCCGAGACGCCGGATCCGCGCGCCGACCGTTTCGCCGGTGACCCACCTCCGCAAATATCCCGGACCGCGCCGACTCGCCGCATGCTGCGTCCAGAAATGGTACGTCGTGGGAATCGCCGGATGATTATTGTGCGCGAGTTCGCGCGCTTCGTTAAAAAGCCACGGCGCGTGATCGACATTCGGGGCAGTAACGAGCGCTAACGACCGTCCGAGCGAGTCAACAATTTCTTGTGCGTGCCGGTAGTTGGCATAATAGCCGGTGTCGCCCCACGTCCAGCCCGGAGGGAGCTGCCAGTCGAGTAAGTGGTCGGGTATGCCGGTATTGCGTTTCCCCGGCGTCGGATCAGCGCTGCTCATTGCGACTCTAAAGTTGGACGCGTGCAGGCGCCGGAACCAGTCTGATCCGCATCGTTGTTCCTGTGCCGATCACGGTCTCCACGGCGATCGTCCCCCCCCACCCTTCTATTAGACGGCGACTGATGGCGAGGCCGAGCCCGCTGCCACTGGTGCGGGTCGAAAAGTGTGGCTCAAAAATGCGCGGGAGCACGTCCGCGAGTATTCCGGTGCCGTCATCACGTACCGAAACCTCGATCATGCTGTCCACTCTCGTAATATGGAGTGTGACGTTGCGCGCGTTGGCCATCCGCGCATTCTCGAGCACGTTGAGCAACACCTCTCGTAGCTCGCCGTCACGCGCCATCACCCAACGCGGCACATTCGCACCTTCGGCAACCCAGCGGACGTCGCCAGCCCCAAGCTGCTCAAGACCGGTGACATCCAGCGCGATGCGTGAAACGTCGACCGGCTCCGGCGCCGGACGATCGACCGGCGCCGTGCCATAGCGGCTAAACGCCCGCGCAATTTCATCGAGCCGGTCAATCTCGTTCAGCACTCTCTCAATATTCTCATTCAAAACCACATCGAAATTCACGCGGGGATCATTTCGCGCGCGCAACAAGTGCTGCATGCCCAGTCGCATGGGTGTCAACGGATTTTTAATTTCGTGTGCCACCTGCCGGGCCATTTCTCCCCACGCGAGCACACGTTGGGCCCGCGCTTCGTGTTCGCGACCGGCCGCAATATCTCTCGCCATCTGTCGGAACGCACGGAAGACCGGCTGAAATTCCGCCGGAGGATCGCTGTCCAGTCGCGGCTCACGATCGCCGGCGGCGAGTGCCAATGCGCCACGCTGCAACGCGCCGATAGGACGGGAGAACTGTCGCGCCGCGAGGCCGGAGAGCCAGAGCGCGGCCAGTCCGCCAACGGCGACCGCAAACAGCACAAAGATGCCGAGGTCCCGGCGACGCTGATCGAGGACAAGATCATTGGGCCGCGCGGGTGCGGCAAGCACGAACTGCACGCCGGACGAATCGATCCGCGTATTGCGATAGCCAAATCGCATGGGTTGTGTGCCGATAATTTCTTCTTCGCTCGTCGTCACATCGTCGCCATCACCAATGACTACGGCCGCCGCAGCGGGGAGGAGTCGCCCCGTTGGTACCATCACATCGAGAATCGGATCACTCGTGCGCACGAGCACTCCGTTCAAATACACAAAGAGCGGCGTGTCAAATCGTTCCGCGCGCTGTGCGAGTGAGGCACTGTCGTTCGCCACTACCACGCCGCGCAACGTCTCACGGATCAGCAAGTCACGCGACTGCGCGTCGTCGCTCTGCAGTCGTCGGTAGCTCCAAACGGCAAACGCGCCAGCCGGAATAACAAAGAACGCGAAGAGCGCGAGCGTGAGCTGCGCCCGATAGCTACGCAGCCAACCGCGACGGCGAATCCGCATCCAGCGCCCGAAGGCCCCGTCGGCCAACACCAACATCAGCCAAAGCATTGCGATTGCGCCGAGATCAAACAATACGACCAACGATCCACGTGTCACTAACGCCTCGTATGCGTGTAGCTCGACCGTGGCGTGTACGCGCACCACTTTCCCCTCAACCGACGGCAAAAACCAGTCTCCGTGCAATTCGTCCGCTCGTCGGGCCCAAAGCGCCGATGACGAAATGATCGATCCCGGTCCGGCCTCATTCGTGCGCAGTGAGTATGGCGGGTCCGCGGACGGCTGACCCGCGAGGCCGGCCAGTGCACCAAATGCATCGCGGGGCAACAGTCGGGTGCGCGGCGCAACTACCACCGTTGTCACCGACCGGTCGGCATGCGGCACCGAAAGTACGAGATGAATTCCCGGCACCGCCGGAACTGAGCGGAGAATCGGACGAGGTGCACCGACCGCTTCGCGCGCAAAGTATTGTAAGCCAGGCGTCCGGGCCTGACCCATCGCGATGCTCAACTCGGCGATCGGATGGACGGACGGATCCCAACTGACGATGGCCACCGGAAAGTCGCTGTTGGCCAAATCCGACTGCGCATACCGCGCGAGCAACTCGACACGACTGCGTGGTGCGTGATTGCTGTCGAGTTGTGCCGTAAATCGCTGCAACAGGCCGGCGGCATCGGCGTCCGCCACCGAGAGCCCGGTCACGTCGCGTTCGGCGAGCAACACGCGCGCCCGCACTGTTTGGCCCCACACTAACGTGACAGCACCGCACGCGGCTACTAGTGCCGTGACAAAAATTGCTCGCTCGCGTCGGCCCAGTGCGATCGCCGCGATCGCGGCGGCCCACAGCACCGGATAGAACACCGGGAATCCACCGGGCGCATCGAGGAGCGCGGGAGCAAGGAGCGACGCGATCAGGGAAATAAGTACGGCAATCCAGAGCGGAAGTCCGCGCCGCGGCCCGAGGGCGGCACGTCCCGCGGCAACGCCAGCGATGAGGACCGACACCGCAGCGAGAAAAATCGTTCCCTCCCACGCCAACCAGAGTCCAACCGTCACACCTTTCGCCGGGAATTGAATTCCGCGCGCCAGATCGCGGAGCAAAAACGGTCCCATCGCGATGATTGCCGTCAATACGAGCAGGGCCTGACCGCGCGACTGAATGGTCAGGCGCGCCCGCAACACACCAAGCAATCCCAGCAGAATGAACCCGCTCGTGAGCGCCAACGCGCCGATGCATGACGCGAACGGGCCGCCCTGCGGCACATGGAAAAACGCCGGGTCGAAGAGCCTCGACGCATTTGAGAAACTCGATAGCTGGACGATCGCTACGCTGGCCAGTGCCACTGTTAGCGCCGCCAACCGTGGCAGCACTGAACGGACGTTTCGCCAAGTGCCGGCGAGAAAAATCATCAGTGCAATCGCGAACAACACTCCGCTGCGCGTACGCCCACGCTCAAGGGCCCGTGCAGCCAGAACTGACGACGGGGGCGCGACAGCACGCACCGCCAGCACGGGAACGCCGCTCGCCCGCGCGACCGCGAATGAATCTGCGGAGGCGACGGTGGGGCCGGCGTAGATAAAACCTTCGAGACCTGCGGCGGCAGCAAATGGCGCGTCCAGCGCCGTCGCCAGTGCATCGGCCGGTCGGTCGACGTGCACCAACGACTGCGCGATGGCCCGGTCGGTGCCCCGTCCCGCGATGGCGTAGATCGCCAGGTAAAACGGTGTGCCCACCGCCCCGATGGTGCCGGACAACGAATCGATCGGCGCCATAAATCGGCCCGACCAGGCAAACGGAAGGCCCGAACGCACAATCACCACGGCGCGCTGGTCGGCGTGCCCGCGAAGCGCGCTCAGGTGCTCGAACGCCCGAACCGTGTCGGCCGGAACACTCAGCGCGTCAGCGGCTAATTTTTGCAGAGCGACGGCCTCGGCCTCAATGGCCCCCGCCATCGTCGCCGTGCCGCGACGTTCTACGTCGGCCCGTGCCGCGTCGGCATTGTCACGTATACTCGCTTGAAACCGTTGGGCCTGAGCGGCCAGTACCACGAATCCGGTCGTGGCCAAAACAAAACCAATTTGGTACCAACGGTGCGACCCTCGCCAGCTCTGAACCGCCGTCCAAATCACACCGACGGCACAACCGCCGAGCACCCAGGCTGACGGCACACGTAACCATGCGGCCGCACCGAGAACCGTTGCAGCCGCTGCCACTCCCCACCAGAGGCCCGGACGTTGCTTCACGCCGGATAATACCTACAAGAAACGAATTCAGCGACAACGAAGTTGTTGCACGCTGCACCCTCTGATATCCGCTGAGCAATCCCGTATCTTTCGTGGATGCTTCCACGGACGTTTGCCTTACTCCTGACCGCCGCAGCGCTCACGCCGCTATCGGCCCAGATCATCTCACTGGACGAAGGGAGTTTCACCCTCGTTCGCAGCGGCGAACGCGTGGGTCGCGAAGATTTCTCGATTCGCAGTGCCCCGGCGACGAGTGGCGTGGTGCTGGTCGCGCAAGGCAACAGCGTGACCGGAACCCGTCGCGTGGCACCAGGGCTCAATGCCGACAGTTCCGGGTTCCCTCTGCGGTACCAAAGTGAAGTCCGCGTGGAAGGCCGTGTCGTAGAGTCCTATAGCGGTCAAACTACGCGGTTGCACTTTGCCGCCCGCGCCCAGAACGAGCGAGGTGAATCAGCACGCGAGTTTCGCCTTCCACTTGGCACCGTCACCGCCGATGATGAGGTCGCGCATCAACTGTGGTTCATCGCCAGACGCGGCCCGGGAGCGGTGGTACCGGTGCTGGTTCCAAGTCGGTACGTGATCGAAATAGTGCGGGTCACACTCATAGGCACGGAGCGCCTTGCGCTCGAAACGCGTGAGCTGGATACGCGACATCTCCGCCTGACTACCGACGGCACCGGGGTGATTCGGGACGTATGGACCGACCCCACCGGTCATCTGATCAAAGTGGAGTTCCGGGCGTTAAAATTGATCGCTATCCGCGACCTATAGACCCCGAATTGAAACCAATCCGCCTGCGCTTCGTAGTTCAGATCGTATTTCACCCAGGACCCCATTCTAATGCGTAAGCTGTGGTGTGCCCTTTTCCTCGTCTCGACTGTTGGATTTTCTATGGCGGCTGGCGCCCAAAGCATCGGCGGTGCGCTCTCGCTCGAAGACGCCCTGAATCTCGCCCGACAGAATAACCCGACGTACCTCCAGTCGACGAACGGCAAACGCCGTGCCGAGTCACAGCTGCGGTTTGCTTATGGCCAGCTGTTGCCTTCGGCGAATACCTCGCTGTCGACGGGCTACCGTCAGGGCAAGCAGGAGTTCATCGGCGGTGTGGCGTTTGGTGCCGCGTCCGACATCCTGTCGTCCTCTTGGGGACTCAATTTCTCGGCCCGTTTGACGGCGCGCGAACTGGCAAACATCCGCCAGGCAAAGGCGCAGCTCGATGCCGCTGAAAATAGCCTGAAAGACGCCGGTCAAAACCTGCGCACGATCATCACGCAACAATACATTCTCGTATTGCAACTGAATGCGCGTGCGGCATTGCAGGATTCGTTGATTGCGTCGAACCAACTCCAGCTCGACCTTGCCAACGCCAAAACAAACGCTGGTTCCGGTACGCCGCTCGACGTCAAGCGCGCCGAAGTCGCGGTGGGTCAGGTGCGCATTTCATCGCTGAAGGCACACAACACGGCCGAAGTCGAAACGTTGCATTTGTTTCAGCAGATGGGAGTCAGCAAGCCGGACAATGTGTTGCTCACATCGACGTTTCAGATCAGCGAACCGGTCATGGATATCAACCAGTTGCTGACGATGGCGAAATCTGGCAACCCGGCGCTGCTCGCATTGCGGTCGCAGGAATTGGCTGCGGGTGCGGCGTACCGCGCATCGCAAGGCGACTACGCGCCAAGTCTAAGTTTCAACGCGTCATTCGGCGGCTCGTCGCAGCAATTCAAGGACGCGAACTACCTTGTCTCACAAGCACAGGGCAGCGCGTTGGGCGCACAGGCGAGTTGCTTCTCGCAAGATTCACTCCGTCGCGGCGCCGGCCTGCCGAGCATCGCATCGCAGTGTAATCAGATTGTCTTTACGCCGGCGCAGGCGGCAACGATTCGCTCGAACAACAACGTGTTCCCGTTTCGGTTCACGTCGAACCCATACAATCTTTCACTGACCCTATCGATGCCGTTGTTCGATGGATTCGGTCGCGAGAATGGTTTGCAGCAAGCGGCAGCGAGCCGTTCCGATGCCCGCTACAATGTGCGCGCCGAGGAACTGAAACTGGCAACCGATGTCACAGCGGCGTACACGACGCTGGTCTCGGACTACCGCACCGTGCGTCTGCAGGAAGCTGTCACTCAGGTGGCGCGCGAGGCACTGTTGCTGGCGCAAGAACGCTTCCGGGTTGGGCTCAACAGTTTGGTTGATTTGCAGCAATCGCGCAGTGACTTCCAAACTGCGGACGAAGGGTTGATCGACGCCAATTTTGAATTCCACCGGGCGTACGCGGCGCTGGAAAGCGCTGTCGGCCGCGCCCTTCGCTAAGGGGATCGTCATGAGCAAGGGCATGAAGTACGGAATCGCTGGCGTCGTATTGATCGGCGTGATTGCTGTCGTCGCGACGACGGCGGCCAAGCGCAACAACAAAGCGACCGATGTGCGCATGGAAGCGGTACAAAAGCGCGACCTGGTGGCTTCGGTTACGGCCAGCGGTCAGGTCCGGCCGCACACGAAGGTCGATCTTTCGGCCGATATTACAGGGAAAATCGTAAAGCTGTCAGTCAAAGAAGGCGACTGGGTGAAGGCTGGCCAGTTTCTCCTCCAGATCGATCCGCAGTCATACGACGCCGCGGTGCAGCGTTCCGAAGCGAGCCTCGCCAACAGCAAGGCATCGCTTGCACAGGCGCAAGCGAATTTGACCCAGGCCAAAGCGACATATGCGCGTCAGGCCGAAATTCGGCGCAGCAACCCGAACCTCGTTTCGGTGCAGGAACTGGAAAACGTGAAGACCGCAGTTGAAGTCAACACGGCGATGTACGATGCGGCAAAGTTCAACGTCCAGCAGAGCGAAGCCGGCCTCAAGGACGCGCACGTGCAACTCCGAAAGACCACCATTCTTGCACCGATGAGCGGACGCGTCACAAGGCTGGTCGTGCAGAACGGGGAAACGGCCATCCAGGGCACGTTGAATAAAGATGCGGCTACGTTGCTCACGATCTCTGATATGAGTGTGCTCGAAACTAAGGTGAAGGTTGATGAAACCGACGTCTCGCGGATCGCGCTTGGCGACTCCACGGTGATTCAGCTGGACGCTTTCCCCGACACAACGTTTATCGGGAAGGTCGTA
>JANYBD010000161.1 GCA_025360995.1 Gemmatimonadota bacterium | reverse complement strand
GTCGTGGCAATCGCAGCGCCAATACCAAATGGCGCGAATGCCATAACAATGCCGACAAATTTGAACATCACTTCACTCAGCGACTCACACACCTCGAGCATGATCTGCTTGGGCTTGCCCTGCACTCTCGATAGCGCGACGGCAAATAGAATCGAGAAGAACACAATCTGCAGCACTTCGTTGTGTGCAGCGGCATCGAAAATACTCTGCGGCACCATGTGCTCGATCACGCCCGTGAACGTAACCTCTGTCTTGGCGAGCTCCGCGCCCTTGTCTGCCGTCGCGGCGGCGAGGGTTATTCCAACGCCCGGCTTGACGAGATTCACGGCGATGAGGCCAATCACCAACGCCAGTGTCGTGACGACTTCGAAGTATAGAATTGACCGGAATGCCAGCCGCCCGACCTTTTTCATGTCATCGCCGTGACCAGCAATTCCCACGACAAGTGTGCTGAATAGCAGCGGCACGATCAGCGACTTAATCATCCGCAGGAACACGGACGATGTCGCCTTCTCGAGAGTCGCAAGACCCGGGTAGTCGGCGGCCGGCAGGAGCCAGCCGAGCAGGATACCGACGACCATCGAAATGGCGATCCACTGCGTTTGGGTAATGCCGGATTTCTTCATTTTCGTCTCGGTCATCCGCGCTGCTTTTCTCCGCTGCGCAGCGTCGAATTCCGGTAGCCGTATGCGATATACAGCACCACGCCGATAACCAACCACCAAGTGAACCGCGTCCACGCCTGATGCGGCAACCCAAGCATCACGTACACACAAGCACCGGCTCCGACAACGGCAACCGGCCAGACGAACGGCACACGGAACGGACGTTTGCGGTCGGGCTCGATATACCGGAGCGCCAGTACGCCGAGGCAGACCAACATAAACGCGAAGAGCGTGCCGATGTTGGTGAGATCATACGTTTCATTCGCGTCACCGATTAGCGCCCACGTGGCCACGAATACGCCGGTGATGATCGTCGTCACGTGCGGGATGTGGGTGCGCGGGTGAACCTTGGCGGCCCAGCGCGGGAGCAATCCGTCGCGGGCCATCGCGTAAAAAATGCGTGGCTGGCCGTACTGGAATACGAGCAAGACAGCGGCCATCGAGAAGACTGCGCCCAACGCGACGATTTTCGAAATGCTCGTCAACCCGGTTGCTTTGAGCGCGAACGCGAGGGGATCAGCTTCCGTGCCGAGGCTCGCCGATGGCACCATGCCGGTAAGGACAGCGCCGATCACAACATAGATCAGCGTACAGATCGCCAGTCCGCCAAGAATGCCTATCGGCAGATTGCGTTGCGGATTTTTTGTTTCTTCGGCCGCCGTCGAGATCGCATCAAAGCCGATATATGCGAAGAACACAATCGCCGCACCCTGATGGATCCCGGTCCAACCGTTTGGCGCAAACGGGTGGTAGTTCGCGGTATTGATGTGTTGCGATCCCATCACCAAAAAGATCGCCAGCACGATCAGCTTCACCGCAACCATGATATTGTTGGCCCGCGCGCTCTCTCGCACACCGCTCAATAACAAGATTGTGATTAGCCCAACAATAAAAAACGCCGGTACATTGATCAGGATCGGGATTCCGGCAATGTGCGGCGCCGAATTGATTAGTCCGTGCACACCGGGGTCAGAACTCAGCAGCGCCGTGCGATACCCGGTGGTCAACCAGATTGGCAACGGCAGCCAGTCACCTGTCAACGATTTAAAGTAGTCGCCCCACGAAATCGCCACGGCGACATTGCCGACTGCGTACTCGAGAATCAGATCCCAGCCAATGATCCATGCAACAACTTCGCCCAGCGTCGCATACGTGTACGCGTACGCACTTCCGGCCTGCGGAATCATCGACGCCAGCTCGGCATAGCAGAGCCCGGCGAGCGCGCAGACCGCGCCTAGCAACAAGAACGACAGCACCAGCGCCGGACCGGCGCCGACGCGTACCACGTGCCCAGCTGCGTCCACCTGACCGGCAGCCGCCGAGCCGATGGATCCGAAAATACCGGCACCGATGACCGCACCGATCGCCAGCATGATCAAATCGCCGGCGCCAAGCGAACGCTTTAATGCGGTACTCTCAGTCTCCGCGACCAGCGCGGCGATCGGTTTGCGGCTGAAAAGACCTTTCATTGGTCCCGGCGTTAGATGAACAGCGGTGCCAATACCAGGGTGATCGTGGACAGCAACTTGATCAACACGTGCAACGACGGGCCAGCCGTGTCCTTGAACGGGTCGCCAACCGTGTCACCAACAACTGCGGCTTTGTGCGCATCCGACTTCTTGCCGCCGTACACTCCGGTTTCGATGTATTTCTTGGCGTTGTCCCACGCACCGCCGCCGTTATTCAGGAAGATCGCCATCAACACGCCGACCACCGTGGCAATCATCAAGAATCCGGCAACCGCTTCGGCGCCGAGATGGGCATTAGGGCCACCGAGCCACTTGAACAGCAAGCCCACGACAATCGGGAAGATGACGACGAGCGCACCCGGCAACACCATAGCCTTGAGCGCGCCCTTGGTGACGATGTCCACGCAGGTGCCGTAATCCGGCAGCTCGGTGCCAAGCATAATGCCCGGGCGTTCCTTGAACTGACGCCGTACTTCTTGAATCACACTCTGTGCGGCCTTCGCGACGGCGCGAATCGCCAGCGAGGCAAACCAGAACACGAGCATGCCGCCGAGCAACGCGGCGACGAACACTTCCGGCTTGGACAGATCAACGGTGAGTGTCGAACCAGTGTAGTTCTTCACTTCGTCGAGATATGCAGAGAACAACAGGAAGGCGGCGAGTGCCGCCGATCCAATGGCATAACCTTTCGTCAGTGCCTTCGTGGTGTTGCCGACCGAATCGAGGCGATCCGTCTTGTCGCGGATCGACGCGGGCTGGTGCGACATTTCGACAATGCCGCCGGCGTTGTCGGTGATCGGACCAAAAACATCCATCGCGAGGATATAACCGGCGGTGCCGAGCATGCCCATCGTGGCGACGGCCGTGCCGTACAGGCCGCCGACCGCCTCACCATTCACCGTGATGCCGCTGGCCTTGCCGAGCATGTAGCTGCCGACGAGTGCGATGGCGATGGTGATTACCGGCATCACCGTGCTTTCCATACCGACCGAGAGGCCAGCGATAATGTTCGTGGCCGGGCCGGTCTGCGATGCTTCCGCGATGGAAAGTACCGGGCGATAGCGATACTCGGTGTAGTACTGCGTGATGTACACGAACGCGACGGACGTCGCGAGGCCCACGAGCGAACAGGCGTAGAAGTGCCACCAGGCGTTCGGGAATTCTGCCGGGTTGAGCAACAGCTTGCAGGCGAAGAACATCGCGATTGCGACGAGCGTCGCGGTGACGTAGAAGCCACGGTTGAGCGCGTCCATCGGATCTGCATCTTCGCGCGTCCTGACCACCATCACGCCGATGATCGAGGCCACCAGGCCCAACGCGCCAACAACGAGCGGGAACAGGATCCCGGCGACGCCGAACGCTTTCGCCAACGTGACACCAAGAATCATTGCGCCGATATTTTCGGCGGCTGTCGACTCGAACAGGTCGGCGCCGCGGCCGGCGCAATCGCCGACATTGTCGCCGACGAGATCGGCGATCACCGCGGGATTGCGCGGATCATCTTCCGGGATGCCGGCTTCGACCTTACCAACGAGATCGGCGCCAACGTCAGCAGCCTTGGTGTAAATGCCGCCACCGAGCTGGGCGAACAGCGCGACGAACGACGCGCCAAAACCGTAGCCGACAATGAGGAACGGAATCTTCGATGCCCACTCGAGCGAGTCCATTCCGGCAGGAGCGAAAAACGACAGCGCCGCGAACAGGCCGCCAACGCCAAGGAGTGACATCGAGACGGTGAAGAGGCCGGAGACCGCACCGCCGCGCAGCGCTGTTTGCAGCGCGCCATTCAGCGATTCGGTGGCCGCAGCGGCAACACGAATATTGGTGCGGATCGAAACCCACATGCCCATGTAGCCAGCGATACCGGAGCTCAGCGCTCCGAGCAGGAACGAGACCGTCACATAGAAGGCCATCGGTCCGGCCGCCAACGGATCGCTCGGCGACGCTTTGCGTAGCACGCCGTATCCGACGGCCAAGACAATGGCGACCACCACGGCGAGCATTGCGATCGTCTTATTCTGGCGGCGCAGATACGCCTCAGCCCCTTCCTGAATCGCGTCGGAGATGGCGCGCATTTCCGGCGTGCCGGTATTGCGGGCAAGGACCCATCGGGCAAGCCAGATGGCGAAGAGCAATGCGCCGACACAGGCGCCGAGTACGATGTACAGCAGGGTTGACTGCGACATTTGAAAAGGCAGGGGCAGAAGGCAAAAGGCGAAATGCCGCCCTCACGGCGAGGGCAGATTCCGGTGGACAGTACGACTCAGGCTGTGGTGCGCTCGCGTGTAGCGCGACTCCGCCAGAGCAGGTAAACGGGCACGCCGAGCAACACAATTCCGAGCCCGGTGAGTGCCTGAAAGCGGGTCTTTTCCGCGATGAGCAGCGTCACCGCGACGCTGCCGGATAGCACAACATATAGCGCCGGCAACACGGGATATCCGATCGCGCGGTACGGACGCGGTTCATTGGGTCGTTTGACGCGTAGTATGAATAACCCGATGGTCGTCAGTGCATAGAACAGAAGTGCTGCGAAAATCACATAGTCGAGCAACTGGTTGTACGTGCCGGTCAGGCAGAGTACGCTCGTCCACACCGACTGCACGATGAGCGCGAATGCGGGGACGCCGTTGTTGTTGAGCGCTCCTGCTTTGCTGAAGAACAGTCCGTCCCGGGCCATCGCGTAATACACGCGAGCGCCAGACAGGATCAGTCCGTTATTGCAGCCAAAGGTCGAGATCAGGATGGCGCCGGCCATGATCAGTGCGCCATTCGCGCCGAACATGGATTCCATCACCGCCGTCGCGACACGGTCCTGTGTCGCGTGATCAATTCCGCGAGCGACGACCGTTGCCCCGTCGATGGCACCGTGAATCGGCAAGACACTGAGGTACCCGACGTTTGCCAGCACATACAGCAGCGTTACGAGTCCCGTACCGATGATCATCGCGCGTGGCAGATTTTTCGCCGGGTTCTGCACTTCGGCGGCGGCGAGTGTCGGGCTATGCCAGGCATCGCTGGAAAAGAGCGATCCCACGAGTGCGGCGCCGAACGTCAGTACGAA
>JANYBD010000144.1 GCA_025360995.1 Gemmatimonadota bacterium | reverse complement strand
TCAATGGTCTTTCTTATGCCCGCGTCGAACAGCTTGTCGAGCACAAGCTGGTAAACGATGCCAGCGATCTGTACTCGCTCACGCCAGACGCAATTGGCAGCTTGGAACGGTTTGCCGAGAAGAGTTCGCGGTCATTGGTAGTTGCGATCGCCGCTTCTCGGGCCCAGCCGCTGTCGCGATTACTATTTGCGCTTGGCATTCGGCATGTGGGAGCCGAAGCGGCACAGCTCTTGGCACGAACCTTCGGAACGATGGACGCGGTCGCTTCAGCCGGACTCGATGAGATTGAAGCGGTATACGGAGTAGGTCCGGCCATTGCCGCCTCGGTCTTCGAATACTTTCGGGACAATCAAAATCAGAAGCTTATCGAACGGCTTCGGAATCAGAAACTCAATTTCACAGAGCCGCAGAAAGCCGAAGTATCCAGTGTCTTCAAGGGGTTCACAGTCGTCATCACAGGGACATTGCCGACCCTCAGCCGCTCGGACGCCAAAGACATGATTCAGGCGGCAGGCGGCAAAGTCACAGATTCTGTATCCAAGGCAACAAGCCTCTTGGTTGCCGGCACCGACGCCGGCAGCAAGCTCGACAAGGCAAAAACGCTGGGTACAGAGATCATTAACGAAGCTGAACTCTTGCGCCGCCTCCAGCGCTGACCTTTTCTTTCACCTTATGACGATGCCCCTCAACCTCGCCGCCTCCCAATTAGTTGCTTTTCCGCGCCCATCGCTCTCGGCGCTACGGGCGGCCCTCGTTCGTGATACCGGCGGCGCGTTTGCGGGCTATCTGCAGGAAGCCGGGTACGCGGGTGGTGAATCGGTGTACGCCGCATTCCGCTCTTCATTGGCGGCCGACGGCCTGGCCGATGCTGAGTCGCTCGCGCTCACCGATTTCGAGGCACAGGCTTCCCGGTTTTTTAAAGAAGCCGGTTGGGGCTCGATGGCCATCTCCTCCCTGCACGGAGTCGCCGGACTGATTGATTCAAACGATTGGGCCGAAGCCGATCCGGCAAGCGGGATGCAGTATCCGGCATGCCACTACTCCACCGGACTTTTTGCGGATTTCTTTGGCCGGACCGCAGCCGCACCGCTGGCAGTCCTCGAAGTCGAGTGCCGCTCGTCCGGCAGTAATCGGTGCCGGTTTTTGGTCGGATCGGCGGAAGTGATGGGCCATCTCTACGATCGGATGGCCGCCGGCGCCAGCTACGCTGAAGCGGCGGAAGAACTCGCGTAGTTCGCCGGACTACTTGGTGGTATTGGCGTACTTTGGATTTGGGCCCAACTCGCCATCCACCAAAATCTCTTTGTCCCACGGCAATACGATCGTGCTTTCAGTTTCCAGCGCGAAATAGTCGGGCCGGTAGTCGCCGGTTTTAAAGCTCACGGCCGTTCGGATTTCGCCCGCGCCAGCATTGACCAACGCCGCAACGGCCAACCGCAGTGTAGCCCCGGAATCGCACGTTTCGTCAACGATGAGTACCCGGCGATCGCGCACTTCAGTCGGAGCGGCCCCAAAGATGGCAGGGGTTTCGCGGACGGTATCTGCCCGGTACCGCCGGCTGACAATCAACGAGTGAAATGGCCGGTCAAGAATCGCCGCGACGACTGCCCCCGGGACGACGCCGGCATTCGCGATCCCGATCACCAACTCCGGATCAAACTCGCGGGCGACTCGGAGCGCCAGTGCACGCGAGAGTTCGCCGAACAGGGGCCAGTCGACATCAAACAGGTCCCGCGGCGGACGCGAACCCTTATTGCTGACCATCGGGACTCCGGACTAATGCGTTCAATATTGGGCGGTGCGAGACCGGTGCCGCCTGCGCACCGCTCGCCTTCCCGTAAGCATACTCCGGGGGGTCGGCAGCGGGTACCTATGGGAAGTTTGGTTGCTCCGTTCCCCGCCTCAGCCTAGCTTGTGCCGTGAGGTCGTTCCGGAGCGTCTTTGTGTGGGGTACAACGCCCCGTCGCTACCGTTCCGCCTACAGCCCCGCGCACTGGATGTCCTGGTTTACCCGATTGCTCGGCTCGTCCGAGATCCCGCCAAAGCCGCAACGCCTCGATTATCTCAACGAGGCGTTGGTGCTGGAACGTCAGGGCGACTACGACGCCGCGCTGACGTCGTACCGTTTGGCGTTGCGCGACACCCCGGACGATCTGCGGGTATTACAGAATATGGCGATCGCGTTTTCGCGCACCGGCCGACTGGATGAGGCCGTGCGCGCCTACCGCCGCTCGCTCGAACTCGATCCGACACTTTCCGGCGCCCACTACGGGCTTGCCTTTCTGCTCATCAAGCGCGGTGATACTGGCGGCGCGGAGAAACACTTGCAGGCATTTCTGGCACAACCACCCGCTGGTGAAGAAGCGGAGCGATGGATTCGGCACGCCCAATCAACGCTCGAGACGTTGCGCCATCCCACTGGCGGCGCGCTGCCGGCGAGCGAGGGCTGACGTGGGGAAGATTCTCGCAGTCGTCAGTCAGAAGGGCGGGGTCGGAAAAACCACAACTGTCGTGAACCTCGCCGCCGCCTTCGCCAGACGCGGTTTGAAGACGCTGATTGTTGATGTCGATCCGCAGGGTTCTGTGCGTTATGGTGCCGGCCTGAAAAAAGGGCATGCCACCCACGGCTTTGCCGATTACCTCAGCGGTCAGCGGCCATTGCGTGATGTCATTCTGCCGACATCGCTGTCTTGGCTCCGCGTGATGCTCGTGGGCAGCGTAAGCGATTCCGCTGATCACACATACTATGCCACACAAATCGCCACCGGCGATTTGCTGCCGAAAATGCTCGAGGCGGCGGTCGCACGCTGCGATATCGTGGTGGTAGATACGCCACCAGGGCTTGGCGCCATCACGCGTCGTGTGCTCGAGTCGAGCGACCGCGTGATCGTGCCGCTGCAGTGTGAGCCGTTGGTATTGCAAACGACGCCGCAGATTCTGCGCGGAATTCAGGATGTCGTGTCGCGTCATCCCGGGCTGACGTTCGACGGCATCTTGCTGACGATGTATGAAGCCGGCAATCCGGCGTGCGAGCGCACGGCCGAGTATGTTCGCAAGCATATTCCGCGATCGTTGTTGTTCGACTTGGTTATTCCGCGCAGTGCTGCCGTCAGTGACGCGTTCGCCGCTGGCCAACCCGCCGTTCTGCGAGCGCCGGCAGACCCCGCGAGTCAGGCATATGTGAATCTCGCCACGCTGTTGGCCGAACGGTTCGCCAAGTGAAGCGCCCATCGTTGGCCGCACCCTTGGGCGTGGCGCTCGCCGGAATCGTCGGGTTGGTGATGGGATGCACGGCGATTACGTCAGATGCGTCGCGTGTCGTTGCCATTGAATTCGACACGCTCGCGTATCCGTCCGTCGTCGCCGGCGACACGTTGCGCGACTCGCTCGGACGCGCATCACCATTGCATGCCGTCGGACTCAACTCGGCGGGTGCCGTGGTCAGTCGCCCGCCCTTCCGGTATATCGCGCTCGACTCGGGAGTCACGATCGACACGAGCGGCTATATCACCGCGCAGGCACCCACGGGCTCCGCCCGGATCGTCGCGTCGGTGAATGGCTTTCAATCGGTCGCCAAGACCGTCTTGATATCGCGACCGCCAGGGTTGGTCGTTGCCATCGGTGCATTGAGAGATACCGTGTTCTATTCACTGCCCGACAATCCCGCAGTGAACGTTTCTCCACCGCTTACGGTCAGAATTGTGACGCGCGATACTGCTGGTGGAATCGGATTCACGGCTGGATGGCTGGTATCCTACCAGGCGTTTTTTCGCGGAGTGGCGCTGAGCCGTAAGGACACCACCGTAGCGACGCTGTGGGACGATCAGACGAATCCGACATCGCTCGACACGACCGATGCCTCGTCCGGGACAGCAGCACGGCGCCTCCGCATTCGACCGGTGGGATTGCCGACGGCTGCCGAATCACTCATTGTGATTGCGACAGTGAAGTACAAAGGTGTCGCCATTCAGGGGAGCCCGGTGCGTTGGGTCATTTCCACGCGGCCCAAGGTCCCCTAGCCACCGGGTATTTGCAGTGGGTGCGAACGGGCGCGTCACTGGATAGAATTCCGGATCGTTCAGCCCAATCGGAGCACTCGCATGAACTCTAGTGGCGCGGCGCGGAAGGAAACCCCCGGCACTCTTACGCAACTGTTTTTCGAAGTGCTCGAAAAACATCAGCGCCCGGATGCATACCAGGTGCGCGTCAATGACAAATATCAGCCGATTGCCCATACCGAGGTGCGCGACCGGGTGCGACGGATGGCACTGGGCCTTCTTGAAATCGGACTCAAGCGCGGCGATCGAGTGGCCATTCTCTCGGAGAATCGTCCCGAGTGGGCGTTCGCGGACTGGGCATGCCTGACGGCCAGTCTTGCCGACGTCACCGTGTATCCGTCCCTCCCACCCGAGCAGATCGCACACATCCTCAAAGACTCCGGTGCGGCCGCGATGTTTGTCTCGTCAGACAAACAAGCGGCGAAGGTGGCACAGATTCGTGGAGAAGTGCCGTCCCTCAAGCATGTCATCACTTTCGCATCTACCAAGCCCGACGGTGTGGATATGACACTGGCGGAACTCGACGCGCGCGGCGCCGCCGTAGACTCCGCAGAACGTGCTGCGCAATGGCGGACCGATGCGCTGGCCGTGGGCCCGGATGATCTGGCAACGCTGATTTATACGTCCGGAACGACCGGGTTGCCGAAGGGCGTGATGCTCACGCATGACAACCTGTACTCCAATGTTTGCGCCTGCCGCGATGTAATTCCGTTCGACGGCAAAGATGTGGCGCTGTCGTTCCTGCCGCTCTGTCACGTGTTTGAACGCACCGGCGACTATTTGTTTTGGGCCACGGGAACGTCGATTGCTTATGCCGAGTCGATGGACACGGTCCCGCTGAACCTCCAGGAAGTGCGGCCGACGTTCTGTATGTCGGTGCCGCGGCTTTACGAAAAGATGTATGCGCGTGTACTCGAAAACGCGCTCGCCGGCAGTATCGTGAAGAAACAGATCTTCTATTGGGCTCGAGGGGTCGCCGAACAGTGGGCCGATGTCAAACTGAGCGGTCGCACGCCGGCGGGCGTACTCGCCGTCAAATATTCGATTGCCCAAAAACTCGTATTCAGCAAATTGTTGTCGCGCACGGGGGGCCGCGTGCGCTACTTCGTCTCCGGCGGCGGACCGTTGGCTCCCGAGATCAACAAATTTTTCTATGCGGCCGGATTGACGATTCTAGAAGGGTACGGACTCACCGAGACATCGCCAGTGATTGCCGTAAACTCCCCGATGAACTTTCGCATCGGCACGGTCGGCAAGATCATCGAAGGGGTAGAGGTGTCGATTGCCACTGATGGTGAAATTCTCGCCCGCGGTCCAAATATCATGAAAGGGTATTACAACGCCCCGGACGCGACGAAGGAAAGTATTGACAAAGACGGCTGGTTTCACACTGGTGACATTGGAACGATTGAGGATGGATATCTGTCCATCACCGATCGCAAGAAAGACATTATCGTGACGGCCGGCGGCAAGAACGTGGCGCCCCAACCGATCGAGAACAAAGTCAAGACGAACAAATACATCAGCCAGGCCGTGATGCTGGGCGACAAGCGGAAATTCGTGGTGATGTTGATCGTGCCGAATTTCGATCAACTCGAAAAGTGGGCCGGACGCAAGAACATAATCTGGACGGACCGTGCACAGCTGTTGACGATGCCAACGGTTCATCAAAAAATCGAAAAGGAAGTCCAGAAGGAACTGGCAGGTTTGGCGAGTTTCGAATCGCCAAAGAAAATCGCCCTCCTCGAGCACGACTTTTCACTCGAACGTGGAGAGCTCACCCCGACGATGAAAGTGAAGCGCCGGGTGATCGACAAGGACTACAAGGAAATGATCGACAAACTCTACGCCGAGCCGGCGTCGGGGGAGACGGCCGGGCACGAGTGACGGAGCGTCGCGCCGCTACCGGCTTGCGCGCCGTAACGGGATGGGGTGCGATCCAGCGCTCTGTTCACCGACCCAATGTTGGTCGTCCCGAGCCAACACGGTAATGCTTGGCGGCACGGGCGTTACTGCCGGTGCAATGAGCCGGCCATTGGCACCGAGCGCGCGCGCTGCTGACTCCGCTAGCGCTACGGAACGACGATCAAGGGCAATCCCTCGTGCCGAGCCGGCCGCTATTGGCACGAGGTCCCCTGCACCGCGCACCGTGCCATCGGCTTCGCACCCGAGTGGCGGTGATAGTAGGATAAAATGGGCGGCGCTGGAGTATCCGGATACCGCAGCCGCCATTCCACCCCAGGCACCATCGAGGATGTAGAGTCCACCGCGATCGTCCACGCCTAAAAGGGCGGCGAGTCGCGTGACATCGTCATCGCTCGGCACGGCGAATCCCGTTGCCGGTTCTTCGGCGCCGAACCACACGTCACCATGGCGGATGTCGAACTCGGCGTGACATACCGGACAGCCCAGCGTTCCACGGACGATGTGGCGGTCAACGGTTTCGACCGCCGCGGCGACAAGCCAACTTTCCGCAGCATTTTCATGCGGCACCGGGCAGCGCAGTGAATCGATTAGCTCAACAAACACCGCCGATGCCTCAAGAAAAGGAGACGCGAATTTCGTCGAGGTTCACGTGCGCCGGCTGCGTCAGCGCGAACAGCACGGTGCGGGCCACGTCGACCGGCCGGAGCATCTGACTGCGTTTGGGAAACAGTGTTTTCCCTTCGTGATTGTCGGGGTCAATGGCGTTCCACATCGCCGTGTCAACAGGCCCGGGAGAAACGAGTGTTGCGCGCACTCCGGTGCCGCGCGTCTCGCCGCGCAACACTTCATGCAAGGCGCGCGCGCCGAATTTGGTCGGAGCGTACGCGCCATTTCCCGGGAATGCCGCGCGGTCGGCTACCGATCCGATCGTCACCATGTGACCGTACCGCGCCGCCTGCATCGCCGGCAACAGCGCCCGAATGAACCGGAATGGCGCAACGAGATTCGCGTCAACGGCGGCGGCAAAGTCATCGACGGTCAGTTCATGAAGCGGCGCGAACGGAAACACGCCGGCATTATTCACCAGAATCGTTGGCGCGCCTTCAAATCGCTCGGTGATCTTTGCCGCGGCGCGCAGTACGTCTGCCGAGTCACGGACGTCACAAGGAATGCCAAACGCGCGATCGCCAAGTGATCGTGCGACCCCTTCAAGAGGGGCAGGATTGCGGGCAATGAGCGCCACTTGAGCACCGGCAGCGACCAGTGACCGCGCGACTGCTTCTCCGACGCCACGCGAAGCGCCAGTGACGACCGCCCGGGCACCGGCAAGCAACATCCCCGCGATTTCATTGTTCACCTTAGGGGGGTGCTGGGGCCGTACGCGAGGCGCAAAAACTCGTCGCGCGTTTTTGCGTCGTCGCGGAACGATCCGTGCAACGCCGAGGTGATCGTTTTCGAATTCTGCTTTTCGACACCGCGCATCATCATGCAGAGGTGATAGGCCTCAATCACGACACCGACCCCGACCGGTCTCAGGACGTCTTCAATCGCCGACGCAATCTGTTCGGTCAACCGTTCCTGCACCTGCAGCCGACGCGCATACATCTCCACAATCCGTGGCAACTTGGACAACCCAATGATGCGGCCGTCAGGGATATACGCAATGTGCGCTTTCCCGAAAAACGGCAACATATGATGTTCGCACATCGAGTAGAGCTCGATGTCGCGCACCATCACCATCGAGTGGTGGTCCTCTTCGAATACCGCATCGCCGACAACGTCGACCACGTCCATTTCGTAGCCGCGGGTGAGCCAGGTCATGGCCTTGGCCACGCGCAAGGGTGTTTTTTTCAGCCCTTGGCGCTCGACATCCTCCCCAAGCAATTCAATCTCGCGGCGGACAAGGCCCTGAAATTCGATGCAGCGCGGGCTGGAGTCGGACAACCCATCATCGAACGGGTCATCATCGGCATCCAGGCGCGCGCTGCCATTGCCGCGGACGGATTTAACGCCCTTCATATTCGACATAGTTGTTCTCCGTTTCCCATATGCGCAATCGCGTGAGACGACCGGGTCGCAGCGCCGGCTCGAGCACACGCCAGCAGGCGATAATAATATTTTCCGTAGTCGGATTGGTGCCCTGCATGAACGGCACGTCGAGATTAAAATTCTTGTGGTCGACGATCGACACATACTCGCGCTCGACGATCCGCTTCACTTCGCCGAGGTCAATCACGTAGCCGGTGACCGGATCCGGATCGCCGGTAATCGACACTTCGAGCGAGTAATTGTGCCCGTGCCAATTCGGATTGTTGCATTTCCCAAAGAGACGCGTGTTCTCCGCGTCGCTGAGCGCGGGATTATGCACGCGGTGCGCGGCGTTGAAGGTCAGGCGGCGGGTAACAGTGACTTGCGGCATGACAGCACCGGGAAAAGGCACGGAAGCCCCGCCCGTCAGAAACGGCCCGGGCGGAGCTTCCGCGAAAAATGGAACGAAGAGGTTTTTTGAAGCCCTGTCGAATGTATGAGGTCCTCACCTAGCCTTCCGCCTTCCCGCCGTGCGGGCATGACGTCGACAAAGTTATTGAACCCACCCGGAGGACTTATCGGCTCAAA
>JANYBD010000096.1 GCA_025360995.1 Gemmatimonadota bacterium | reverse complement strand
GAAGCGGGCCGAGTTGAGCTGATCAACGCTCCGTTCGATCCTCGCGCCCTCATTGACGACGTCACCGATCTTTTCGCTGTGAAAGCAGACGTGAAAGGACTTGAGATCGTCGTTCGTGAAGCGATTCGGTCGGACCGATTGCCCGTCGGTGACGCGGCCCGCATGAAACAGGTTGTACTTAATCTCGTGGGTAACGGTGTGAAGTTCACCGAAACGGGCCATGTGATTGTGGACCTCGAGACGGTAATGATCGGCCGCAATACCGTCGCGCTTCGTATTCGCGTGAGCGACACCGGTATTGGTATCGCGCCCGAATTGCAGTCGCGCCTCTTCGAACAATTCGAACAAGGCGAGGCGAACGCGGCGCGGCGCTTCGGCGGCACGGGCCTCGGACTCGCGATCTCACGGCAGCTCACGATCCTGATGGGCGGCTCCCTTACGGTGGAGAGCACGCCGGGCGTCGGAACGTCGTTTACCGTTGACGTCCAACTTCCGGTCTCCACAGAAGCGCGCGAAGCTCCGACGTTGGACCGTTTGCCGCCCGGTTCCCGTGCTCTCATTTGCAGCGAGAACCCGCTCACGCGAGACGCGATCGTTGAAATGCTCGGCCGATTCGGGATCGCCAGTGACGCATGCACTAGCGGTGTGGCAATGTTGGAGCGGGTGAAGTCTGGTACCGCATTTGCCTTCGTGCTCGCCGAGCCGCCCGACGAGTTGTTCCGCAGTGAGCCGATGTTTGCCGGAATACCAAGAGCGCCCCTTCTAGTGTTGCTCACATCGCTGCATCAGCCGCTGAACAATTCCGAGATCAGCGCACTGGGCGCGGTTGGCCAGCTACGCCGCCCGGTGCGTGAAGATCACATGGGCGCATTGCTTGCCGAGCTCGCCGTGATTCGGCGCGGCGCTCCGGTGAAGACGCCATCAACTTCTATAGAAGCGGTTCCTGCGGCAGTGATTCCTGCCAAACCGGAATCGGCGGCGGCCGGATTGCCGAGGGTGCTTGTCGTGGACGATGTTGATCTCAATCTGATGGTTGCCCGGGCGATGCTGGGCTCCCTTGGCACAAGTGTTGTCAGCGCCAATGGCGGCGGCGCCGCGTTGAAGCTCATAGACAGCGAAAAATTCGCGCTGATATTGATGGACTGCCATATGCCGGAGATCGACGGCTACGAAGTCACGCGCCGCGCGCGTGCCGGCCAAAGTCCAAACAGGAACACTCCGATCGTCGCACTCTCGGCCAGCGCCTTTGCCGAGGACCGGCAGCGCGCACTCGATTCCGGCATGAATGACTTTGCCCCCAAGCCGATCGAACTCAACGGGCTTGGTCTGGTGCTGGAAAAGTGGATCCCCGGCTTCGTCGCCGCCAAACTGAAGGCGACGAAAATCATCGGTTGATCGGCACCACCATTAGAACACGAACATCCCAACGGCGGCCACAAACATCGCCACTGTAGTCACGCCCACTACAATAATTCCCAGGCGCGAACTCGGCTGCCCCTGCATGAGTTTCCGATCGGACGCCGCGAGGAGCACCGCAAGCAAAAGCACTGGTGCGAGCAACCCGTTCACGACGGCAGACCAGAACAGGGCGCGCACCGGATTGACGCGCGTGAAGTCGAGCAATACGCCCACTCCGACGGATGCGACCAGCACGGTATAAAACGCCGGTGCGCCGCGAAAATGTTCGTCGATGCCTTGCTTCCAACCGAAGGTTTCCGCGAAAGCATACGCGGCCGAACCTGCCAGTGTCGGAATCGCTAATAGTCCCGTGCCAAGTATGCCAATCATGTACAGCCACGTCGCGAATTTACCGGCGATCGGCTCCAACGCTTTGGCCACATCGCGGCTGGTTTCGACGTGCGTGATGCCGGCATTGTGCAATGTCAGCGCTGTCGTGAGAATGATAAAAAACATTGCCGCGTTCGAAAAAAACGTGCCAATGCCGACATCCAGTTTACGGGCGACAATCTCGTCAGCGGACGCACCGCGGCGGGTCACCAGTGAATGGCGGCCTAATGCTTTTTCTTCTTCGACTTCTTGCGACGCCTGCCAAAAAAACAGATACGGACTGATAGTTGTCCCGAGAATGGCGACCAGCGTCGCCCATCCACCGGGTCCGTGAGGCACGCTCGGCGTCACGGTATCGTGCAATACGGTGCTCCAGTGCGGCCCGACAACAAACGCGTCGATCACATACGCGAACAGGACCAGGGCCAACCACTTCAGGACGTTCGCGACTGCAGCATACCGAAGTCGTACGGTCGCCCACGAGATCAATACGGCAAACAGCACCACCCACACGTGGGAGTTAACGCGGGTCGCGAGTTCGGCCGCATCAGCCATTCCGGCGAGGTCGGCGCCAATGTTGAGCGTGTTGGCGGCGAACAATGCAAAACAACCGACCGCGAGTACACGGCGCGGAAATTTCTGCTGCAGCGCCCCCATCAGTCCTTTGCCGGTCACCATGCCGATCCGCGCACACATGGTTTGCACGGCGGCCATTAACGGCCAGGTGAAGAGCGCCAGCCAGAGAAAGGCGGTGCCAAATTGTGCGCCGGCAATGGAGTAGGTCGCAATGCCAGACGGATCGTCGTCAGCCGCACCTGTAATAACGCCGGGGCCGAGCGACCCCCAAAACCGACGGATGCTACGCAACGCGCCGCCGGGAGCACGCACGGCGTGACCGGCGATCTTGTTCAGTCCTTCGCGGGCAACCTTTTGAGGGTCCGCCATATTCGGTGCTCCATGGCGCGTTCCCCGTGCGCAGAATTATTGCGTAGTGTAAGAGCTTGGCCCGTGGATTGTCAAACGCGACCCTAACTGCGACAGCGGTGCACTCCTGTCGGAGTGCACCGCTGTCGAATAGATCAGAACCAGCTACGGTTTTTTCTGAGGATCCTTGCCGTCATTTTCTTCCACGCGCCTTGCAGTGCGGGGCGGCGCTGGGACCGGCATCGGACGTGCTACCTCAGGCGCCTGGCGTGGACCGGCCTCTCTCGCCGGCACCTGCACATTTCGCGGCGGCGGCTGTGGAACGGATTGCGCGCCGCCGCCATCGCCTCGGCGATCGGTCGCGGTCGGGTCGTACCGTCCCTCGCGCCGCCCGTAGGTAGGCGACGTTGGCGCCGATTCAACAGGTGCAGGCTGGCGGATGTCCGGTCTTGGCCGAACCGGAACCGGTTCGGCTGGCATA
>JANYBD010000069.1 GCA_025360995.1 Gemmatimonadota bacterium | reverse complement strand
GAAGTCGTCGCGAAGTTGCTCATTGCGCATGCCGATCACGAAGCGCCAATGGGATTTTTCGTGTTCCACGGCATCACGGACGCCCATCTCGAAGCGATCGAAGAAGTACTCGACCATCACGGCCTCGCATTAGTCGTGCATTTCGCGGACGGCGGAGCGCGACTGGTGGGCACGGTGAGCGATGCCGAGCGCAGTGCGTGGAATCATGTCTACCTGCGCGGTCCGTCCGCGGCCGATGAGCTGGCGACGGCCGTCGGCGACGAGACTGTGGATATGGTACCTGTACTCGATTCGCTCTTGCGGCGCCGGCTGCTCCGGCTGGAAGGTGCCGCCTACGTTCCCGTCGGCCCACTGCAGTAGTGGCATACAATCCGCCCTTACAGGTCGTGGGATTTATCGCCACGCGCTCCGCGGATACCGAGCGCGGACCGCTTATCCGAATTCGCAGTGACGAGGCGCGGTTGCGCGGTGTGACTAATCAGGAATTGGTCTGGGTGTACGGACCGCGCCGGCACGACCTCGCGCCAATCGAAATCGACGACTCTATTCCGCGGGGCGGTGTCGTCGTTCGCGACCTCGCCGGTCTTGCCCCGACGGAAATTGTTCGTCTCGTCAAGGTCGACACCGACCGCCCCATGCTCCCGTCTTCGATCGTCTAAGAGGTCCTTCTCCATGAGCAAGAAGAAAGTCGCGCACGGCTTCGCCACGATTGCGATACACGGTGGTGCGGATCCGCACCAGCCCGGCGATCCGGTCGCTCCGCCGCTGATCCAGTCGGTGAACTACATCCAGGAAATTGGTACGGCTGCCGGGCTCAAGTATTCACGCTATGGCAATACGCCGAACGCCGAGCGGTTGCAAAAGCGGTTGGCCATGCTGGAAGGATCTGAAGCGTCGTTGGTGCTGAGCAGTGGAATGGGTGCGACCGCCTGCGCCATGCTTGCCTTGCTTCGCCCGGGCGATCACCTGCTGGCCAGCGCCTATATCTATGGCGGCACCCATCGCTTGTTCACGGAAGAGTTCGTCCGCCACGGCATTGATGTCACGTTGGTGGATCCCCTCGAGCCACGGGCGTGGCGCAAGCGGCTCCGCAAGGAAACGCGGGTGATTTTTGTCGAGAGCCCGGTGAATCCCACCTGCCGGGTGCTCGATCTCCGGCCCATCTCATATTTGACGAAAGAAATTGGATTGGCGCTCGTCGTCGATTCGACATTCGCGAGCCCGGTCAACTTTCGCCCGATTGAACATGGCGCCGATGTGGTCATTCATTCGGCCACCAAGTTCCTTAACGGTCATCACGACGTACTGAGCGGTGTCGTGTGCGGCACCGAGCCGTACATCCAGGAAGTGTTGAACAAAATGATGGTGTGGGGTCAGGCGCCCGATCCGTTCGCGATGTGGCTACTGGAGCGCGGGCTCAAGACGCTCGATGTGCGCGTGCGACGCCAGAATGACAATACGACGCGCATCGCACACTGGTGCGTGGAACGCAAAGAGATCCGCAAGGTCCATTTCCCTGGGCTCCCTGAGCATCCCGATCACGAAATCGCCCGCGCGATGCTCGATGGGTTCGGCAGCATGCTGGCGATCGAGCTTGTCGGCGGCGGCAAGGCGACGGATAAGTTTTTGCGCAAACTGAAACTCATTCAACATGCGGCCAGTCTCGGTGGAGTCGATTCGCTGATATGCGAGCCGCGGTACACTTCGCATGCGGCCATGAGTAGCGACGAACGCGCCCGCATCGGGATTCCGGACGGCTTCCTGCGGCTCAGCATTGGCATCGAAGACGCCGACGATATCATCGCCGACATTGAACAGGCACTCAAGTAACGGATGATTCGATTTACCCACGTCACCAAAGTCTTTCCACGCACAGGCACGGCGCTCAGCGACGTGTCGTTGAACATCAATAAGGGCGAGTTTGTGTTTCTCACCGGCCCCAGTGGGGCCGGAAAGAGTACCATTCTTAAACTGATTTTCCTTGAAGAACGGCCGACCAACGGAGAAGTAAAAGTCGGCAACATCAGTTCGGCGACGGCGCGCGGACGCGACGTGCCGCGCCTACGCAGGAAACTCGGCGTCGTGTTTCAGGATTTTCGCTTGCTCGAAGACCGCACCGTCGAAGCCAATGTGGCCTTCGCCCTCGAGGTAACCGGCGCGCCCCAGTCCGTGATTGGCCCTAAGGTGAGTCGATTGCTCACGCAAGTTGGGCTCGGCGCGAAGGCCACGTCGCTCCCTCGCGAACTCTCGGGCGGTGAACAGCAGCGCGTGGCGATTGCCCGGGCGCTGGCCAACGATCCGCAAGTGCTCATTGCCGACGAGCCTACTGGCAATCTCGATGACCGGGCGACGCGTGGCGTCCTTCAATTGTTGCGGGACATCAACAACGCTGGCACTGCTATCATCATGGCGACGCACGATCTCGAACTCACGAAGCGAGAAGGGTTCCGGGTGCTCGAAGTCAATCGCGGACAGCTCGTCTTTGACTCGGCAGAACCGAACGGTCCGGCCAAGGCTGGGATATGAGACTCGCCTGGCGTGAGGCCCTGCTCGCCTTTCGGCGGGCGCCCGTTTTAAGCGCACTCAGCATTACCACCATCGCCTTCTCGCTGTTCGCGTTCGGGTTGTTTGGTCTGGTGGCGCTGAACATTCGCAATGCCCTCGTGCAAGTGGAAGAGCGCGTAGAAGTGCGCGCCTTCATTGTTGACGGGACTCCCGCTGAGGTCACGAGCACCGCACTCGGGGATATTGCGGCGTTTCCGGAGGTGCTCTCGGCAAAGATGGTCTCGCCGGAGCAAGCATTAGAGCGGGCCCGCAAGGAACTCGGCGAGTTCAGTGACGTGTTCGATCCGGGTATTCTCCCGGCCTCAATAGATGTGCGCATGAAAAACGGGCATCGTGATCCGGCCACCGTGAAGGCGGTCGCCGAGCGTATTCGGACGTACGATTTTGTCGATGACGTGCGGTTCGGTGAAGAATGGGTGGAGAAACTCTATCGGATTCGCAATCTCGCTACGCTCGTCGGCATCGTGCTGGGGCTGACGTTTGCATCGGTCGCCGTGATCATTATTGGATCGACGATTCGCATGGCGGTGTTGGCGCGGGCCCGTGAGATATCGGTGATGCGTCTCGTCGGCGCCACCGATGGATTCATTCGCAGCCCGTTCCTGATTGAAGGCGCGCTTAAGGGGCTGCTTGGCGGCCTCTTGGCCCTCGGTCTCTCGGCTCTAGCAAACAGCGTGATCAGCAAGTTCGTATTCCGGGCTGATTTCTTTGACGCAAAATTCGCGGTGGCGGGCGTACTGGCCGGCGCATTGATCGGGCTGCTCGGCAGCGCCGTCTCGGTCGGCCGGCATTTGCGCGACGTGTGATGCGCGGGCGACTGGCACATTCACGTTTTTTCCTGACGGCCGTATTCGTCACGCTGGCAGGGACTACGGCGGCGGCCCAAGCGCCGACACCTACGCCGCCCACGCAGCAGAACGCCACCGAGCGACTGCAAAAACAACGTGAGGAACTCGACCGCATCCGCCGCGAGCGCTCCGACCTTGAAAAGAGGATGCGCGACTTGCGCACGACGGTGCACGACCTCTCCGAGGAGCGGACCAACATCGAACGCCAGGCCGAGGCCACATCCCGGGCCGTGCGCACGCTCGACCAGCAGTTGCAATCACTCGGCGAAGAAGAGAATAGTGCAACCGCCGACTTGATTCGGGCCCAGGATGAACTCGCTGGTAAGCGCGCGGCGTTGCAGCATCGCGTGCGCGAGATCTACAAACGCGGTGCGATGTATTCGTTCGAAGCGATGCTTTCGGCGCAGTCATTCGGCGAGTTGGTCGCGCGATACAAGTATTTGCATCTCGTTGCCCAGCGCGATCAGGCGTTGGTGCAACGGGTTGAATTGCTTCGTTCGGTCATCGACCGGCAACGACAGACACTGGTCCTGCTCCACGACAATGTCGAGACGTCGCGTCAGGAGAAGTCGGACGAAGAAAAACGGCTCCGTGGCCTGGAGGGTGAGCGCTCGCGAAGTCTGCAACAGGCGCAATCGAAACAGAAACAAGCGGCAGCGCGGTATTCGCAGATACTGAAGGATGAGCAAAGACTGACCGGAGCAATCGCCAACCTCGAATCTGAACGGAAGCGCGCCGAAGGTCGCTCCGGGACGTCGATTCCCACGACGAGCACGCTTAAGACGAGCGACTTTGGAAAGCTCGATTGGCCAGTTGAGGGCGACATCATTTACCGATTCGGGCGTTTCGTTGGAACGGGTGGTACGACGCTACGGTGGAATGGAGTGGGAATTTCTGCGCCAGAAGGAACACCGGTTAAGGCGGTAACGGCGGGCACGGTTGCCGAGGTATTTCAGAGCCTCAGTACCTTCGGACCGACTATTGTCCTCCACAATGGTGGCGGCGCGTACACGGTCTACAGTTCGCTTGGAAAAATTAGTGTGTCCAAAGGCGCGAAGATCGCGAAGGGCCAGATGATTGGTACAGTTGGGAAGACCGATCCCGAGCTGGGACCGCATCTGCACTTTGAGATCCGTCCAACCGGGCAACAGGCCGTTGACCCGCTTGAGTGGTTGCGATCGCGCCGATGAGCGCCATAAAAAACGCCGTACCGCTTGGTGCACACATTTCGACTGCTGGCGGCGTGCCGCTCGCGCCGCCGCGCGCCGACGATATCGGCGCGTCGGCGATGCAAGTCTTTACCAAGCAGCCCAATCGCTGGGCCGAACGCGACGTGGCGGCCGACGAGGCCAAGGCATTCAAGGCGGCGGTCAAAGCGAGCGGCGTGCGGTTCACGAACGCCCACGACAGCTACCTGATTAATCTGGCCTCGCCGGACCCGGTACTACGGGCGAAGTCCATTGACTCGTTCGCCGCGGAACTGCGACGCTGCCACGCGCTTGGGCTCGACGCTTGCGTGTCGCATCCAGGGAATTTTATGGACGATCGGGCGAGCGGTGTTGCCCGCAATGCCGATGGCATTGTTCAAGCGCTGGAGCGGGAGAAAGGCACGACACGCCTCCTGATGGAGCTCACCGCAGGCCAAGGCACGGTGATCGGCTCGACGTTTGAGGAGATGGCGGCGCTGCTCAAACTCATCCCGGCGAAACTGCGCAAGCGGGTTGGCGTCTGCCTCGACACCGCGCACGTATTTGCCGCAGGGTACGATTTGATTAAGGATTACGACGGAGTATGGAACCGGTTTGACGACGCGCTTGGATTGGAACGCCTCGGGCTGATTCACCTCAACGACTCCAAGGCTCCGCTCGGGTCCAAAAAGGACCGGCACGAACTGATTGGTGAAGGGATGATCGGCAGCGAACCGTTCCGCCGGATCATGACGGATCCGCAACTGTCCAACGTGCCCAAATTGCTTGAGACGCCCAAGGGCGACGACATGGTGACCAACGACCGGCGGATGCTCAAGCTGCTGACGGGGTTCGCGGGATAACGCTCTCGCTGTTGCAGTTCCCCCAGCGTTTGATCCGTGGTGATCCTTTTTGAATCCGTGTTAATCCGTGGCAAAGCCGGAGCACTTCGCCTTGGCGCGTGATGAGAGGAAAAACGGCTTAATCACGGATTTACACGGATGAACAGCGGATTTACACACAGAAAAACTGGGGGTACAACTACGCGGGTCAAGCACGCATCGAGCCCTCCTCTGTTGCTGTTCCCCCAGTTGTTTGATCCGTGTTTATCCCGCTTTGATCGTCTAAATCCGTGCAAATCCGTGGCCCAGCAGTTTTTCTCACCTCTCCCCGCTAGCGATTTCGCAGTGGTGTGCGTACTGTAACCAGATGCCCGCGTTACACTTCCGCCCCCGCCACGTTCGCGCCCTTGTCCGGCGCATAGCCCTTTGTGTGCTGTTTGCACTGCAGGGCTCAGTGGCATTGTCGCCATTTCTCGAGCCGCGCCATACGCGCGCACCGGCGGCGCACATGGAACGCACCGGCGAGCGGCATCTGAACGTGCACAACGAAGCGACGTGCATGCTGTGCGCGGCGCGCGCGTTGCACGCCGCGCCGTCGGTACCGGCGGCCCCGGTGATGCTCGATGCCCGACTAAACCTGTATCCGACACAGTCGCTGACGGCCGTTCCGACGTTCGACGATTTCGGATCGCACCCCTCCCGAGCACCGCCCAGGTTGAGCTGAACCAACAGTTGCCCCGACGTTCGGGGCTGACTGGTGAGTGAGTCCGTTCCGGCCTCGCCCGAATTTCGTTCAGACAAACAAGGTCAGCATGAAACAATTCACACTGTGGTGTGCATTGGCGTGTGTCGCCAATGCCGCAACTGCGCAGAACCGCACACCGTCCGCGAACGGGGCTGACACGCTACGATTGTCGCGGCGCCAAGCCATTGCGACGGCGCTCATCGCCAATCCCCAGCTCGACATCGCCCGCGAGCAAACGGCGCAGGTGCGCGCGCAGCGAGTCGAGAACAATGGGCTCAATAATCCGGCGCTCTCATACTCGTACGACGGCCAGACCGGCTTTCTTCAATTGGGCACGGCCGCAGCGCACAACTTAAACGTGGGCTTGGGCATTCCCTTCCCGGATAAGTTCCGACTGCGGAATACAATCGGCGTCGCGAACATTCGAACGTCAGAGGCGCAGTTCCGGCTCGCCCAGCAAGTCATCGCCGCGCAGGCGGGACGGACGTACGACTCTGTGCTCGTCACCCGATTGCATCGTCGCGACCTCACGGAATCGCGCACGCTCGCCGTGGAGTTCCTCAAAAAAACTCAAGCACGATTTGACGCTGGCACCGTGGCACGCCTCGACGTGATCCGGGCACAAGTGGACGTCGCGCAATCGGACAATGATCTCATCGCCAATACCCGCGACGTGGCCAACGCCAGCGCCGCATTGAATCGTGTGATTGGTCGCCCGCTTGGTGCACCGATCGAACTGCTCGATTCCCTTGTGGCGCCAACCGGAATCCCGGAACTCGAAGCACTCGAAGCACATGCGCTCCAAGTACGACCGGAAATCACGGCGATCGAATCGCAGCAACGGGCGGCTCGCGCCAACAGCCAACTCACCAAAGAGCAAGCGTTTCTGCCGGATATCACGCTGGGAGCCAACAGAGATTATGCGTCGGATGTCGGCACGCTGTACACGGCGGGCCTCGCAATGCCACTGCCGATTTTCTTTTGGCAACACACGAAAGGTGATTTCGCCGAAACAAAACACCGCGAGCTTGAACTCGCCGCAACGTTGCGTGACGTGCGCGCAGCGGTCGGACAGGATGTCCGCGCCGCTTTCGCCGCCGCTGACGCTGCCGTTCGCCAAGCACGGTTCATTCGCGATCAACTCCTCCCATCCGCACGCGAAGCCTATCGCGTTGCCACGGTGAGTTATGGACTCGGCGGCCTGTCGGCGCTCGAAGTCCTCGATGCACGCCGCGTACTTCTAGACGCCCAGCGACAGTACGCCAACGCACTCGCCGCTGCCAATTCTGCCCTGTCCGACCTCGAGCGCGCCGCCGGCGCACCGCTCACTACGATCGACTCTGGAGCACCCCGTGAGTAAGCGCCAATCCTTGCTATTATTGCCGCGAATCGCCAACGCCACGGCACTTGTCACGTTCGCACTCGTTAGTGCTGCGTGTGGTTCCAAGGCCGCCGACGCTGGCGCGAATGCCGCCGCCGAGAAATCCAAACCATCGGCGTTTACCGTGACGGACGCGCAGCGCGCGCGGTTGCAGTTTGTCACGATTGCACCGGTCGCATTTCGGCCGAACACCGAAGTGACCGGCACAGTGGCATTCGACGGTGACCATTCAACCCAAATTCTTTCACCCATTTCCGGACCGGTCACACGAATACTCGTGCAAGTGGGCGCGCAGGTGGCGGCCGGTCAGGCCTTGGCGACCGTTTCTTCGCCCGATTTCGCGGTCGCTGTCGCCGGGTACCGCAAAGCGATCGAGGCTTGGCGCAATACGCAACGCATTTTGAAACTCAACGAGCAGTTGTTTCAAAACGACGCGCTTGCCCGCAGCCAACTGGATCAGTCCCGCACCGACGCTGCCGCCGCTGCCGCCGACATGGACGCCTCAATGCAGCTGCTCAAAGCTCTCGGCGTGGACGACAGCACCATCGCCGCGATCCGCGATGGGAAGCACACCGGACCCGTGGAGAGTGCAATTCGCGCGCCGATTGGCGGGACAGTCGTGGAAAAACTAGTCAACCCCGGACAGTTGCTTGCCGCCGGTGCGACGCCAGCGTTCACAGTTGCCAATCTCAATAGCATGTGGGTACTCGCCAACGTGTATGAGCGCGATCTCGCTGGCGTACATCGTGGTGAATCCGTCGAGATATTTACCGACGCGTCACCGAAGCCCATCAGCGGCACGGTGGACTATATCGCCGCGGTGGTCGATCCGGGCACAAAGGCGACGACCGTGCGCATCACCGCCAATAATGCGGGACGGCTCCTCAAGCGTGACATGTTTGTGCGCGTCAACATCCGCGCTGCGAGCGATCGCAACGGACTGGTGATTCCCGTTGCCGCACTCCTGCGCGACAACGACAACCTGCCGTTTGTATTTGTCGTCAAAGCCGACGGCACATTTGAACGCCGCAAAGTGACTGTTGGCCCGCGAATGAGCGGACAGTATGAGGCGCTCACCGGCCTGGTCGCCGGCGACAAAGTGGTTGCCGACGGCGCCCTGTTCATTCAGTTCGCGGAGAATCAATGAGCAACCCCGAGCATCCGTCTGCGGCGGGCCCGGTAGCAGCACCGTCGTTCGTTAATCGCATCGTCCGCGGCGCGCTTGCCGAGCCGTTTCTCGTCGTCATTTTCGCCGCCGTCCTGACCGCCGTAGGTGTGTGGTCATTCTCTCGCCTGCCCGTTGACGCGTATCCCGACCTCTCACCGCCACGGGTAGAGATTGTAACGCAGTGGCCGGGGCACGCCGCCGAAGAAGTCGAACGGCTCGTCACCGTGCCGATCGAAACACAGATGAATGGCACAGAACGCATCAAGGTGGTCCGGTCGATCTCGCTGTACGGACTCTCGGATGTCATTCTCACGTTCACCGATGGCACCGATCCGTATTTCGCCAGACAGCGCGCGTTTGAACGTCTGCCGGATGTCAAGCTCCCAACAGGAGTCAGCTCAGGCATTTCGCCGCTCTTCTCACCGTCCGGACTCGTATACCGGTACGTGCTCGACAGTCCCGACCGGTCGGCGATGGAACTGAAGATCATTAACGACTGGGTGTTGGCCAAAGCGTATAAAGCGGTGCCTGGCGTTGCCGATCTTTCGGGGCTCGGCGGTGAGACGATGGAGTATCACGTTGATCTCGATCCCACGAAATTGGCCGGAGCCGGCCTCGCGGTGGCGGATGTACAAAGCGCGCTCAGCAACAACAACGGCAACGCCGGCGGCGGATTCTACTCCGAGGGCGGCCAGTTCTACTACGTGCGCGGCCTCGGACAATACACCACGACGAGTGACATCGAAAACGTGGTGATCACCACGCATAACAGCATCCCGGTGTTGATCAAAGATGTCGCCAAAGTTGAAATCGGGCACGCGCCGCGGCTGGGCCAATTCGGCTTCAACGACCGCAACGATGCCGTGGAAGGCGTGATCCTGATGCGCACGGGCGAGCAGGCGCAGAGCGTATTGGCTCGCGTCCAAAAGAAAACGCAGGAGCTGAACGATCATGTACTACCAAAGGATGTGAAGATCCATCCCTATTACGATCGCAGCGATCTGATTTCACTTACGACCCGCACGGTTGAAGACAACCTGTTGCGGGGCATTCTGCTCGTAGTCGTCGTGCTGATTTTCTTTCTTTATGATATCCGGTCGGGGCTCATCGTCGCGACGACCATTCCGCTGTCGCTATTCTTTGCGTTCATCTGCCTCGATCTCAAAAACATTCCGGCGAATCTTTTGTCGATCGGTGCGATCGACTTCGGTATTCTTGTGGATGGCGCCGTAGTGATGGTAGAAAATATCCATCGCCAGCTCAGCCAGCGTCACGGCACGGCGTACTCGATTCGGGAGGTCATTGCCGCAGCCGCATCGGAGGTCGATCGTCCAATCGTCTACGCGATTGCGGTGATTATCGCCGGGTTCCTGCCGATCTACGTATTGTCCGGCCCGTCCGGTCGACTGTTCAAGCCGATGGCCGATACCACCATCTTCGCCCTCATCGGCTCCCTGGCGCTGACGCTCACGGTGTTGCCGGTACTCTGCGTCTGGCTACTCCGCGGTGGCGTCAAAGAACGGCGCAACGCTGCATTTGAATGGGTGAAAGATCGGTACGCGAGCGGTCTCGACTGGAGTCTCGCTCATCGCGGGACAGTGATCATTGGGAGCACCGTGATCTTCGCGGCCTCGCTCGTGATGACACTGGCCATCGGCGCCGAGTTCATGCCGAAGCTCGACGAAGGTGCCCTGTGGGTCCGCTCGACGATGCCGTATACAATTTCGCTCGAAGAATCCGCGAAAATCGTGCCGGAGGTTCGGAAGATCCTCCAGTCGTTTCCCGAAGTCACGGTTGTGGCATCGGAACATGGGCGTCCCGACGACGGCACCAACCCGACCGGATTCTTCAATGCGGAGTTTTACGTAGGCCTCAAGCCGTACGGCGAATGGAAGGGACCGTATTATTCGAAGGCCGAACTCACGGAACGGATTGCCCGAAAGCTTGCCGTGTTTCCTGGCATCACGTTCAACTTCACGCAGCCCGCAGAAGACGCAGTAAATGAGGCCGAAACTGGACTCAAGAGTTCACTTGACGTGAAAGTTTTTGGATCGGACCTCACAGTGCTGGAGGAAAAAGGCAAGGAAGTGAAGCACTTGCTTGAAGCGGTACGCGGCATTTCAAACGTGACGCTGGTACAGGAACTGGGTCAGCCGGCCCTCACCGTCAAGATCGATCGCGCAAAAATGTCGCGATACGGTCTGAGTGCGGCGACGGTCAACGGCATCATCGAAGCCGCCGTCGGCGGAAGCGCGGCCACGCAAGTCGTACAGGGCGAACAGCTCTTCGATTTGGTGGTGCGTCTGCAGCCGCAGTTCCGTGAAACGCCGGAGCAGATCGGGAGCATTCTCATCGCCACGCCAAGTGGCGCACAGGTACCACTGCGCGAGGTAGCCACGCTTGCCGTGAATAGCGGGGCGAGCTTTGTCTATCGCCAGGACAATTCGCGTTTTATTGGCGTGCAGTATTCGGTCCTTGGCCGCGACCTCGCGAGCGCGGTACAGGAAGCGCAGAAAGCTGTCACGGCCAATGTAAAGTTCCCTGCGGGATATCGGGCGGCGTGGGGCGGCGAGTACGAGGAGTACACATCATCGCGCAGCCAATTGCAGATTGTCCTACCGATTACCATCGCGCTTATCTTTATGTTGCTGTTCTTTCTCTACCACAATTTCAAGTTCCCCCTCATCACAGTTGTGGGCGTGATACTGTCCGCTCCGGTTGGCGGATTGCTGGCACTGGTCGTGACGGGCACGCCATTCTCTGTGTCGTCGGGGATTGGTTTTCTGGCCCTGTTTGGCGTGTCGGTGCAGACAGCTGTTGTATACATCTCGTATGCAAACGAACTCCGGCTCAATGGCCACGGCATCATCGAGGCCACACGCGAAGCGGCATTGCTCAGATTGCGGCCTATAATGATGACGGCGCTCGTCGCGGCCTTCGGCCTGTTGCCGGCCGCGCTGGCGAGCGGAGTGGGCTCCGACTCGCAACGGCCGTTCGCTTTGGTCATCGTCGGCGGATTGTTCTCGCGATTGTTCATCAGCGTGTTTCTGATGCCAGTACTGTATCAGGTCGCCGCCCGACCGGGAGACCATCTCGAGGTCTAAGCCGGAATGCGGTCGTACCCACTTGAGCAGGGGCAAGTGGGGGTAAAAGGAAGCGCAATTTGCCTGCAAGTCTGACCCCTGCCTGCTCAGCCCGTTAACTTGCATGTCTCATGAAACGGCAAGACGCGCTCGACTATCACTCCAAGGGCCGCCCCGGCAAGATCGCGGTGGTGGCCACAAAGCCGCTGACCAATCAGCGCGACCTCGGGCTCGCCTATTCCCCCGGCGTCGCCGAGCCTTGCTTGGAGATCAAAAACACCCCGGAAGACGCTTACAAATACACCTCCAAAGGCAACCTGGTTGCCGTTGTCACGAACGGCACGGCCGTCCTCGGCTTGGGCAACATTGGCGCCCTCGCCGGCAAGCCCGTGATGGAAGGCAAAGGCAATCTTTTCAAACAGTTTGCTGATATCGACGTGTTCGATCTCGAAGTCGGCTCCGAGGACCCGGACGACATGATCCGATTCTGCCAACTTCTTGAGCCCACCGTTGGCGGCATTAATCTCGAAGATATCCGTTCGCCCGACTGCTTCTATATCGAAGAAACATTACGGAAGACGATGAAGATTCCCGTCTTCCACGATGACCAGCACGGGACTGCCATCATTTCCGGTGCGGCGCTGTTGAATGCCGTGGAAATAGTCGACAAGCAGCTCAGTGAAGTGAAAGTCGTGTTTTCAGGTGCAGGCGCCGCCGCGATCAGCACGGCAGAACACTATGTCCGGCTTGGGGTGCTGCGCGAAAACATCATCATGTGCGACCGCGAAGGGGTGATTTTCGTTGGCCGTGGTTCCAAACACATTGATCCGTACAAGGCGCGGTTTGCCACGACGAGTATGGCCCGCACATTAACAGAAGCGCTGATAGGCGCCGATGTATTCGTTGGCCTCTCCGCCGCTGGTGCGGTCACTGGTGCGATGGTCGCCGGGATGGCTGCACACCCGATTATTTTCGCGCTCGCCAATCCGGTTCCGGAAATTCATCCGCAGGAAGTCCGCGCCGTGCGCGACGACGCCATTATTGCTACGGGCCGCAGCGACTATGCGAACCAGATCAATAATGTGCTCTGCTTCCCGTTTATTTTCCGCGGCGCACTCGACGTGCGCGCCACGGAAATCAATGAAGAAATGAAAATGGCTGCGACGCGCGCGCTCGCCGCACTCGCCAAAGAAGATGTGCCCGAGAACGTCACGCAACTCTACGGCTTAACGTCTGTGAAGTTCGGGCCGGAATACCTCATTCCCTTCCCGTTCGACCCGCGCGTCCTGCTCTGGGTGGCACCAGCCGTGGCTTGGGCCGCTGTCGCCAGCGGCGTGGCCGGCAACTTCGTCGACCTCGAAACGTATCGCGACCAGCTGGAAGGCCGACTCGGCCGGGCCCGGGGCATCATGCGCGGGATTATTAATCGCGCCCACCACGATCCGAAACGGATTGTATTTCCTGAAGGCGAAGAACTTAAAATAATTCGGGCGTCACAAATCCTCGTCGACGAAGGGATCGCCCATCCGATTCTGCTCGGACGCGCCGAGCGCATTCGTGACACGGCCGACCAAAACGGCATTTCACTGGACGGGATTCGTATTGAAGACCCCGGCACCAGTAAGTCACGCGAGACATACGCGACACAGCTCTTTCAGCAGCGCCAACGCAAGGGCTTGTCACTCGCCGAATCGCATCAGCGGCTATACAAAGGGATCTATTTTGGTTCGGTGATGGTCGCGGCCGGAGATGCCGACGCGATGGTCGGTGGCCTCGGCAAGCATTACCCCGAAACGATTCGACCCGCGCTCGAAGTGATCGGCGCCCATCCGGATATCGGGCTCGTGAGCGGTCTGTACATGCTCGTCTTTCCGCAACATGTCGTGTTCTTTGGTGATACGACCGTGAATATCGACCCGACAGCACAACAACTGGCGACGATCGCGCTGTCGTCCGCGCAAATCGTTCGCACGTTTGGCGTGTCGCCGCGGGTGGCGATGCTGTCGTTCTCGAATTTTGGATCGGTCGACCACCCCGACACCAGAAAAGTCGCTGAGGCCGTCCGGCTCGTGCGGGCGCAAGACCCGACGTTGATTATTGATGGTGAAATGCAAGCCGACACGGCGTTTGACGAAGAGGTGCTCGCCAGCCGGTATCCGTTCAGTGCACTCAAAGAGTCGGCGAATCTGCTGATTTTTCCGAATCTGAGTGCCGGCAACATCGCGTACAAACTGTTGACTAAATTGGGTGGGGCAACAGCTATCGGCCCCATTCTCGTCGGCATGAAGCATCCCGTACACGTGCTCGAACAGGGTGCCGACGTGCAGGAAATCATCAACATGGCCGCCGTGGCCGTGATCGACGCACAAGAACGCTATCGGGCGTAAATTCAATTTCCTCTACCGCATAACGTATAATGGACTCGAAGAAAACTGCCGTGCCAACGCGCAAGAGCGCACACGGGCTCGCCGACCAAGGGCTCGCGCCAAAGGGCGAAACACATTGGAACTTCGTCGCCGCCGAACTGGCCCTCGCCGCCGCCCGAAAAGGTGAAGGCGAATTCGCCGAGATGGGACCGTTCGTCGCCGTCACGACACCGCACACCGGGCGATCACCGAAGGATAAGTTTGTCGTGCGCGATGCGACATCGGAGAACGATGTCGACTGGGGTGAGGTGAACCAGCCCATGACCGAGGCGCAGTTCGATGTCGCGCTCGCCGACGTTCGTACCTACCTCGATGAACAGGGCGAATTGTTCGTGCAAGACCTGTACTGCGGTGCCGACCCGGAATATCGGCTGTCGTGCCGCTATGTCACGCCGAACGCGTGGCATGCGAACTTCGTGCGCAACATGTTCATTCGCCCGGAGATCGCCGACCTCGCGGCGTTTGCACCAAACTTTACGATTTTGCATGCACCGGAATTCCAAGGCGATCCATCCAGGCACGGCACGCGCACATCAACTTTTATCATCCTGAATCTGAGCAAGCGGATGATTCTCATTGGCGGCACGCGCTACGCCGGTGAACTCAAGAAGTCGATGTTCACGGTGATGAACTATCTGCTCCCAAAACAGGGCGTGCTCTCCATGCATTGCTCGGCCAACATCGGTCCGGCCGGCGACACGGCCCTCTTTTTCGGCCTCTCCGGCACCGGCAAGACCACGCTATCGGCCGACCCAGAGCGCAGTCTCATTGGCGACGACGAACATGGCTGGAGTCACAATGGGACGTTCAATTTCGAGGGTGGCTGCTATGCAAAAGTGATCCACCTCTCGCCGGAACTCGAACCGGATATTTACGCGACCACGCAAATGTTCGGGACAATTCTCGAGAACGTGGAGCTCGATCCACTCACGAAAAAAGTGCTGTTCAACAGCCAAAAGATCACGGAGAACACGCGCGCCAGCTATCCGCTCAGCTATATCCGGAATCACGTGCCAAGTGGGCGCGGCGGGCATCCCAAAAATGTCATCTTCCTCACGGCCGATGCATTCGGCGTGTTGCCGCCAATTGCCAAGCTCAGCCGTGAACAAGCTATGTACTATTTCCTCTCCGGCTACACGGCGAAAGTTGCGGGTACGGAACGCGGCGTGACCGAACCTCAGGCGACATTCAGCGCATGCTTTGGCGCTGTATTCCTTGTGTGGCACCCAACCAAGTACGCGCAAATGCTCGGCGAACTGCTCGACGAACACAAGGCAAACGTTTGGCTAATCAATACGGGTTGGACTGGCGGGGCGTATGGCGTTGGCTCGCGCATGAAGCTCTCCCACACGCGGGCGATGGTACGCGCGGTGCTCGCCGGGAAACTGACAACCTCACCGCTGAAGGTGGACCCGGTGTTTGGACTCGCTGTTCCGCAGGGCATCGACGAGGTGCCGGCCGAAGTGCTCGATGCCCGCGAATCGTGGAAGGACGTGGCGGCATACGATGCACAAGCCAAAAAACTGAGCGGAATGTTCCGGGAGAACATCAAAAAGTTCGGCGCGCAGGTCGGCGACGCGATTCTGGCGGCGGGGCCGAAAGGCTAGCAACGATTTGACCTTTATCCGCGATCCGCTCTGGAACAATATCCGCATCGACGCCGTGGCCGAGCGCTTGCTCGACACGGCGGTCGTCCAGCGGCTGCGGTATGTAAGGCAACTCGGGCTCGCGCACCTGGTCTATCCGGGCGCGACGCACTCGCGGTTCGAACATGCGCTCGGTGCGTATCATCTTGCCGGACGCACGTTGAACAGCCTGCGCGATGCCGGTGCGCTCACGGGTATCGCGGCCGACGAACCGGAGATTGTCTCCGCCGCTGCGCTGTTGCACGACGTTGGACACTATCCGTTCTCGCACGCGCTTGAAGAGATTGGCGTGCCACACCACGAAGCGCTGTCACGGCCACTGGTGACTACCGGCGAAGTTGCGTCCATATTGAGCGATGCCATCGGGGCTGATGCGCCGGAGCGCATCTATGCGCTCATCTGCGGCACGAGTGAAAGCCCACTGCAGGGACTGATTTCCGGCTCACTCGATCTCGATAAAATGGATTACTTAAAACGCGACGCATTGATGTGCGGCGTGCCGTATGGCGAGATCGACGAAGACCGATTGTTGCACGCGCTCGTACTCGTGCATGATCCGATCTTCAACCGCCAGCGGATTGGCGTGCAGGCCAAAGGGCTCTCGGCACTTGAATCGCTCCTGTTTGCGAAATATCAGATGTACCGCAATGTGTACTGGCACCATGCCGTGCGCAGTGCGACCGCGATGTATAAGCGGCTGGTAGAAAGTGCGTTGGCCTCCGGCGCGGTGAGTGTTGGTGCACTCGGCGGCTACGATGACGAAGGTTTGTTGCACGCCCTTGATGCGGGGGCGACCACGGAATCGCGTGTCTTGCTCGACGCGCTGCGCCGCCGACGGCTCTTCAAGCGGGCGTTTGAAGCACCGGCCGCCACACTGCCAATGGAACAGCTGGAGTGGATTGCCGACGACCGCGATCGGACGCGGGCAGCGGAACTGGCGATTGCGGCGCGGTTGGGATTGGCGCCTGGCGAACTGTTGCTCGATTTTCCGGCGAAGACGCAGATGCTTGGGCTCGATATCCCGGTGCTCGACGGGGATGGAACGGTCAGCCGGCTTACTCAGGAAGGGATGCAAGGCGCGATGAACTTATCGCGGATGGCGGATTCGTTGTATCGGTCGGCGAGATACCTACGCGTATTTACGGCGCGTCGGGTTGTGGT
>JANYBD010000053.1 GCA_025360995.1 Gemmatimonadota bacterium | reverse complement strand
GATCGAGATGGTGGCGAACACGGGTACGTATCTGGACTGCCCGTCGCATCGCTATGCGGACGGCAAAGATCTGTCACAGATCGGGCCGGAAAGTTTCGCCGATCTCGAGGGCGTTGTGGTGCGCGCGGACTTCCGGAATGGTTTGGCAGTCGGAGTAGAATTTTTCAACGGCAAGGAGCTCGGTCGCGGGGCCGTCCTGGTTCACACGGGATGGGATCTTCACTGGAATACGGAGCGATATTACACCGATCACCCCTTTCTCACGGCGGAAGCGGCGGCGTATTTACAGAAAAGCAAAGTGAAGCTAGTCGGGATAGATTCGCATAACATCGATGATACCAGAGGCAACAGCCGGCCCGTGCATTCGACGTTGCTCGGGGCGGAAATTCTTATTGTTGAACATTTGTGTCAGTTGCACCTGCTTCCGGATTCCGGTTTTTCGTTCAGCGCGATCCCACCAAAAATCAAAGGCGTCGGGACGTTTCCGGTTCGGGCACTTGCGAAGTTGAGGTAGTATGTGCGTTGGGCGTAGTACACGTTGGACTGTTTTAGCATAGTCTTCAGATAGGGCGCAGGCGCCGCATCCTTTGAGGACAGACAATGCACATTCAAACAGGTCGACAGGTCGGACGGCTCTGGATGGGCGCACTGCTTATCTTCGTGGTCAGCGCGTGGTTTTCGAACCGCCTTCTACCGACGGCAAGCGGCTGAGTTCCGACCAGCCCGCCGGCGAGTTTTTGTGTTGGCCTCGTGGGTTTGAAAGCAATTGACATCGCGCTCATACTCACTTGGTTGTGGGCTCGTTGGCACTCGAGCCCATACCCGAAGTAAGTAGCCACGACCGCTGACCCGGCGGTCGTGGCTGCGACCCCACACGCTAGTGTCCCGTCGCTTCGGGCCCGTTCGCCTGATTCCACATTTCCCGTTTAATGCGCCACTTGCCATCGGCGCCGCGATGGAGCACAAGCAACATCTTGCCCCATCCATCGAAGCGTTTGTCGCCTGGCAACTGAACGATCTGGTGCTCGAGGCACCATTCCGAGGCCCATACGCCACTGACTTCGATGTCATGGCACTCATTTTCAAATTTCTCCATGCGACCACCGGCGATGTCTTTCATGACCGCGTCCATGAAACCGGCAATCGCCTTTTTCCCGACCATTGGCTTTGTGGATGGAAGGAGACTGATGCCGTCGTCTTCCCACAGCGCCAGTGTGGCCGCGTTGTCCATGTGTCGGGTCGCGTTGTCGAACGCTTTATTGAAGGCTTCTATTTCGGCGCGCGGGCTCGCCATAGGCTGTTGGGCGCCGAGAAGCCCCGACGCAGTCACCATCAATAACAGGGCGTAATTGAGCGTACGCATGTTGCGACCTCTCGAATAGACGGGGGAGGGGATATTATTGTTCATTCGGTCATAGTATGACGCCAACCGCCACGCAATTCTAGGAGTCTGCCAAATGAGTCATGTGCAATTGATCGCATCGCAGTGGATCGACGCGGTAAACGCCCATGATCCGGCAGCAATCCGCGCCATCCTAGACGATGAATTCATCTGGGAGTTGGGAGGCTCGTCCACGTCCGGGGCAGAGATTTCCGCCGAGGCATGGCGGATGTGGTTTGTGGGGTTCCCGGACTTTTCGTTTGAGACATTGCGAGTGGTTTCCGAAGGGGACATCGTCGTATCACAGCTGCGCATGCGGGGTACCCACACCGGTGAATTTAAATTCCGGGGCACTAAGAGTTTAGAGACGGCGTTGCCGCCAACTGGCCGCGCGTTTGACCTTCCAGGGTGTGCCGTCCATAAAGTGCGCGACGGAAGGATCACACGGCTGTGGGCGTATTGGGACACGGCAACCTTACTCACCCAGCTTGGACTGTTGAACGGCGGATGAGCCGTGACTGATTGTTAAGTTTCCTTCCCGATCGGTTTTGTCGTAAGCGGCAGGAACACGTCGAATCGTGTCCCGCGTCCGACCACACTGTGTACGGAAATATCTCCGTGCGCCCGGTGCACAATGCTGTACGCCGTTGCCAGCCCGAGCCCCGTCCCTTCATCACCCTTTGTAGTGAAAAACGGGTCGAATATCATCGGAAGAACCTTGGGGTCGATGCCAACGCCAGAGTCGTGCACCGACATACACAGGTAAGACCCCGGCGACAATTCCCCCTCGTGAATTACACGGGCTTTCGCGAATACCTCCGTCCTTGTTTCTACGCTAATGGCACCGCCGGCCGGCATAGCATCACGCGCGTTGACGACAAGATTCATCACCACCTCTTCAAAGTGCGACGGCTCCATGCGAATCCATGTCTCGCCCGCCGGCGCCCGAATGTGCAACACATTCTGCTCCTTCAATAGCCGATGCAACATTGGCGCTGCGCTATCGAGATACACAGAGACGTCGAATGCAGGCTCGGCCACGAGTGGAGTTGCATGTGGGCTGGCGAAGGCAAAAATTTGCCGGACGAGGGTTCCAGCGCGCTGCGTTGCATGCTTGATGACATCCAACTCTGTTCGTACGGCGATGTGGTCACCCTCGGAGTCGCGAGCTAGGTCAACGGCCATGGCGATGGCCGCCAGGATATTATTGAAGTCATGGGCGACGCGGGCCGCCATTTCACCAAGACTTTCTAACCGTTTACTCTTTGAAAAGCGCACTTCGGCGTGCCGAAGCCGTTGCGACTGCTTGAGAATCTCACTCCGCTCGATGGCCAGTGCGACAATCAGGCTTATTGCCCCAAAACTCACGACTTGCACGTTCTGAATGACTGCGACAACGAGCAGCCGGGGGCCGCTGGCAGCCGCCCACGCCACCTGACCAAGGACAACATCCGTCGTGAGTTCTACCCGGATGGCGAAAGAGAGGAAGCCAATCGCGAGCCAGAGAAGCGTGTGGCGATTAGCGACGGCGTTGCGCCGCATCCGGGAGGCCGACCACGCCAGCCAGGCGAATGAAAGTGGGTAGAGGTACCGAAGCGGACCCGAGCCCGGGGTGAGCAGGTCAACCTCCAAGCCACGACCGACAAGAAATAGCGTGACCGCAAAAACAAGACAGATCAGTAGACTGCGTCGGTTGGGCATAGCATTGTGTCGCACGCCGGCGAGCACGGTAGCGGTCGGCTGCCAGAAGGCAAACATGCCGAGGACACAGAGCCCCTCAAATGTTCCAATCATCGACCCGTACGAATCGCCCGCGTTCGAACGCGCGGCGATGGCATTGGTGAGCGAACCCGCCATTAAGAGCAGGAAGAACGACCAACCGCTGGCCAGCGCCGTCACCGACGGATGGCGAAACGCATACACCATTCCCCATAGAGCAATGAAGAACACCACTCCGAGGGCCAGTTGCAACACCCAGGATGCGACCAATGCGTCCAGCGGGACTAGCTGCAACGCAGACATTCGGCGGCAGGCATCAGCAGATAATTCCGGGACGGATGAGGAATTCGATCGCGGAAAGTAGAGTACGCGGCAGTGTCCAAACGATGGCAACCTCTCATCGGGTGCCCGGCGTCAGCAAATAGAGACTCCGAGATGGACAGATGCAGGTTCCTGTGAGATGTTACGCGTTCCTATTTCACCGTCACCGCGAGAGGCCTGCATGAAACACGTCCTGACCGCTGCACTCCTGTGTACCATAGTTTCCACCACTGCGATGGCCCAAAGCGCCAAGGCCGGCCGCGACACAGAGGCCAGTGTCAGCATCGCCGCGTTACGGACGAATTGGATGCAGGCTGTCGGAAACATTACCAAAGCGGCCGAAGAACTTTCCGAGGAGGACTACGCGTATCGCCCGGTGGCGACGGTCCGCACTTTCGGCGAGATCGTTGGTCATGTGGCCGGTTCGCAAAATCTCATGTGCGCTGCCGCGCTAGGCGACAAGCAGCCCGCAGAAGATGCCATCGAGAAGGTCGCGAAGTCCAAGGCCGCGATTCTGAAAGCGCTGCATGAGTCTGTCGAATACTGCACCAAGGCATATGCGATCACTAGTGCTACTGCCGGTAAGTCCACGCAACTGTTTGGTGAGACGTCCACACGTGTTGGTGCCCTTGTTCTCAACGCCGTGCACGATGGTGAGCACTATGGCAACATCGTCACGTACATGCGGATGAAAGGGATGGTGCCTCCGTCGAGCCGCCGTTGAGCCTTGGTGCCACGCCCCGTATGAACAGGTCCGTCTGTGTGATCGGGGCGGGGCCGAGCGGTATCACTGCGGCCAAGAATTTCAAGGAGCAGCAGTGCGACGTGACCGTTTATGACTACGGCACGTCGGTTGGCGGGAACTGGCACTTTGACGATGTAAGCGGTCACTCCAGCGTGTTTGAAACGACACATTTGATCAGTTCCCGATTCACGTCGGAGTACGAAGACTATCCGCTTCCGCCGGGCACGCCGGACTATCCGTCGCACGCGCAGCTCCTCGCGTATTTCAAGGGTTACGCCGACCATTTTGGCGTCACGCCGCTGGTCCAGTTTCAGACGTTGGTGAAGGCTTGTATTCAGGAACAGGACGGCCGCTGGCGTGTCACATCCGAGCGCCTCGGCGTGGCGCAAACGGCGACATTCGACGCACTCGTCGTGTGCAATGGCCATCACTGGAAACCGCGATGGCCGGAGTACCCCGGCACGTTTACGGGCGAGTATTTGCACTCGCACACCTTCAAACGCGCGGCGCCGTTCGCCGGTAAGCGCGTCCTGGTCATCGGCGGAGGTAACTCGGCGTGCGACATTGCAGTCGAGACAAGCCGCGTGGCGGCCAGCACCGATATTAGCTGGCGGCGCGGCTATTTTCTCGCGCCCAAATTCATGTTTGGGCAACCATCCGATCGATTTTACTTTCAGCTCAACTTTATTCCCATCAGCATTCGCACGAAGGCCACACAGTTTCTACTCAACCTCATGCAGGGCCGCAACAGCAGCATCGGCCTGCAAGACCCCGATCACAAGTTCGGGCAGACGCATCCCACGGTGAACTCTGAGCTGTACTACATGGTGCGCCACGGCCGTGTGAGGCCGCGAGTGGACATCGCCCACTTCGATGGACGCATGGTCCAATTCACTGATGGCAGTAGCGCGGAATACGATGTCGTCATTGCCGCGACCGGATACTGGATCGATCACCCGTTCTTCGACCGGTCCGTGATCGACTTCAGTGCCGGGCAGGTTCCACTGTATCTGCGCTTTCTGCCGGCCTCGGTTCGCCATCTGTATTTCATCGGACTCTTTCAACCGCTTGGCTGCATCTGGCCAGGCGCTGAGTTGCAGTCGAAACTCGCGGCGCGACATTTGCGAGGCACTTGGCGGGCGCCATCGAATATTGATGCACGCATTAAAAAGCAGATCGCGCACCCGGAATACAATCAGCTCCGCACGCCGCGGCACACGATCACCGTTGACGACATCAATTTCCGGAAGCGCTTGCGCGCAGAGCTGAAGCGGTCTACGTCAGCCGATTCGTCGCACTAGGTGGATCGGATGTACGTGCAGCCGGCCTCTTGGGCTCGCATCACCGCAAAGACGCCGTTCGCGGCGAGGGTCAGGCCGGGAATGAGATGTGTCAGGATCTCTGCTGCCACGTCGGCATGGGGCTCGTTTCCCTTCGCGGCGAGCTGAGCGGCGAAGCCGCGGGCCGCGAGGTTGCAGCCAATCATAATGGCGCCGCGGTTCGCAATCGCTTCGAGGGTAAATGCATTTGGTCCCTTACCCGGCTCCGGCTTCCAAAACGGATTTCGACGTGCCCACTTGCCGGTCGCATCGTCCTTTACTTTTTCCTTCTTGCCGATGTCGTATTTGTCCCACACGTAGTCATCGAAGGCCAAGGGAATGCCACCGTGTCGCATCACGAGCACTAGGCTCATATCGGCATCGGTTGTGTCGTACACTTTCTTAAACCCATCCAGGTACACCCATGCATTGCCGATGATCGTGCCGTCGGCAATTTCCGGAGCATCAAAGACCGCTTTGTGTTTGCCAGTAATGCGCTTGACCCA
>JANYBD010000008.1 GCA_025360995.1 Gemmatimonadota bacterium | reverse complement strand
GCCGCGATGGCGGAGCGCGGTCGCATCCACGCGCGACGCAGCTTTTCATTGCAAGCCATGGTTCGTGGAGTGAGCGATGCGCTGGCGGGGCTCGAATAGTTATGTCGGTGCGGCTTGCGCAGGCGATATGAGCCGGACTATATCACAGCGTCCGGCGGGAGATGCCTCCACAGCTGGATTTTTACGCACCCGCCACGTCTTTGCCTTCCCAAATAACAGGTCCTGATTGGATGAAGAGAGTCTTGGTAACCGGCGCCGACGGCTTCATCGGCTCGCACGTGACCGAGGCCCTCATTCGCGCCGGCTACTCGGTTCGTGCCTTTGTGCTGTACAACTCGTTCAACTCCTGGGGATGGCTCGATAAATGCGCGAGCGACGTTCGCGGGCAGTTCGAGGTTTTCGCCGGGGACATTCGCGATCCGCACGGAGTACGAACGGCCATGGAAGGCTGCGACGCGGTGCTACACTTGGCCGCGTTGATCGCGATTCCATATTCCTATCATTCGCCGGACACGTACGTTGACACGAACATCAAAGGGACGCTCAACGTATTACAGGCTGCGCGTTCCTGTGGCGTGCAACGCGTTGTGCATACATCCACGAGCGAGGTGTACGGGACAGCGGCGTTCGTACCGATTACGGAAGACCATCCGCTGAGCGGTCAGTCACCGTACTCCGCGAGCAAAATCGGAGCGGACCAGATCGCGTTCTCGTTCTATTCGTCTTTTGATACGCCCGTAATGATCTTGCGACCCTTTAATACGTACGGGCCACGGCAGTCGGCGCGCGCGGTCATTCCGACGGTGATTACCCAGATCGCGAATGGCCGGCACCGGATACGACTGGGTGCCGTGACTCCGACGCGTGATTTTAGTTTTGTCGCGGATACGACAGCCGGATTCGTCGCCGCGCTCCGGGCAACTCAGGTTGTCGGCGACGTGATCAACATCGGCAGCGGATTCGAGATATCCATCGGCGACACAGCGAAGCTGATCGCCGACATTATGGGAGTGGAGCTCGAGATTGACACCGACACCGACCGCTTGAGACCGGCCAAGAGCGAGGTCGAGCGGCTTCTGGCGAGTAATGCGAAGGCACAACGACTACTGGGATGGGCGCCGGCGTATGGCGGAGTTGACGGATTCCGGCGTGGCCTCGAAAGCACAATTGAGTGGTTCTCCGATCCGGAAAATCTCGCGGTCTACAAAGAGGATCTGTACAACCGATGACAAAGCGGGCCGTAATCCTCGCCGGCGGGCGAGGCACCCGTCTTCGACCGTACACCGTGGTGTTGCCCAAGCCTTTGATGCCGATCGGTGACTACCCGATTCTCGAGGTCGTGATACGTCAACTGGCGCATGACGGATTCGATCACATCACGATGGCAGTGAATCATCAAGCAGAGTTGATTCGCGCCTTTTTCGGTGATGGTTCGAAATGGAACTTGCGTATTGATTACTCGCTCGAAGAGAAACCACTAGGCACTATCGGGCCGTTGCGCCTTATTCCGGACCTGCCGTCGCACTTCCTCGTGATGAACGGGGACGTATTGACGGATATCGACTTCGGCGAATTTCATCGCACACATAGTGACGCGAACCGACTATTCACCATCTCGTCGTACGAGCGGGAGCAACACGTGGACTTTGGCGTGCTCGTCAGCGGAGAGGACGGTATGCTGCGCGACTTCAAGGAGAAGCCAACGTCTACTTTTGAAGTCAGCATGGGGGTGTACATGGTGAGCCGGGAGATACTTCCCCTTATCCCGATCGGACAACCGTACGGGTTCGACAATCTCATGCACGACCTGCTGCGGGCGAACCGGCCGGTTCAGGTGTCGCGCTTCGGCGGCTATTGGCTCGATATCGGGCGACCCGACGACTATATGAAGGCGATTGATGAGTTTCAGTCCATGAGGCAGAGATTCCGGCTTGACTAAGATTCTCGTCACCGGAGCGTCCGGATTTATCGGGCGTCACTTTGTACAGCACGCGCGGGCAAACGGTAGCGACGTTGTCACTGCCGACCGGGCTTCAGGGGATATTGGCGACGACGCGACGTGGCGCGCCTTTCCAGAGGCTGATGTCGTCGTGCACCTCGCCGGAAAATCCTATGTGCCGGCAAGTTGGCGCGAGCCGAATGAATTTCTGCGATCGAATTTCCTCGGCACGGTGGCGGCGATCGACTTTTGCAGGCGGCACCAGGCGCGTCTGGTCTTTCTGAGTTCGTATGCATATGCCATACGCACCACATTGCCGATCCCGGAGAGTTCGCCGCTCCAAGCGATCAATCCGTATGCATTGACGAAGCAGCTTTCAGAAGAAGTGTGCCAGTTTTTCGCCGGACATTACGGTGTGGACGTCACTGTATTGCGTCCATTCAATGTGTACGGAGCAGACCAAGGGGCATCGTTCCTCATTCCCTCGATCATTCGGGCGGTTGAAAATGGAGAAGAGATCCGGGTACGGGATCTCGAACCAAGGCGTGACTATGTGCACGTGGACGACGTCGTACGTGCCATGTTCGCCGCGACCACTGGTCCGCCTGGCTATTCGGTATTCAATGTCGGCACGGGGGTCAGCCATTCCGTCGCCGAGGTGATCGCCAAAATCCAGTCGGCTTGGGGGACGACGCTTTCCGTTCAGTCAGATGGCGAGCGACGGACCAACGAGATCATGGATACGGTCGCGGACATTCACGCGGCTGAACTCGCGCTCGGATGGCGTCCGAGGATCTCTCTCGCAGACGGGTTGGCCCAGATACGCGCGAGTGCCGCCAAGGTGGCGTAGCGCGTTTGTTCGCTGGGCGGCTTTCCTACTTTCCGCCGATGCGAAAACCGCCGATGCCTAGACTCAGGCGGATGGACGAACTCGTTGGTCCGGCATCCGGGCCGCCGAAAACTTCATTGCCCATGTATTTCCAGGTCGTGCGATGCGGCGAAATCGCCGTGGTCACGCGCACGCCGAGCGAAATACCAACGTGATCTTTCTCATTGCGCAATAATAAATAGTCAAAACCAATACCCGGCTGTACCAGCACATAGAACCCAGTCATGTCACTTTTCGCGCCAGGCGCAAGCACCACATCATCGAATGTGGGATTTGCTGAAGCGGGCAGCGATGCACCGCCGGTCCGATCCTTAAGTGTAAGCGTAAGGTTGCCCGCACCCACGCCGATTATAGGGTAGAGTGTGAAACGCCACCCCGTCCACGCTGCGAAGCCGACCTGTCCAAGGAAATAGGTCGTTCTAAGTTGATTGGTCTTGCCCGTGGGACTTGATTCCGATCCGAGGTCGGCGTACTGGAACTCACCGCCGATCAACACACGGCCGTACGGAAAGTAGCCGCCGATGCCGGTGGCATATCCATGATTTGCAATCGCGTCGAAACCAGTCCGCTTCGGTGGAACCAAGAGAAGCAGGTCCGAGCGGGCGAAACGTTCGTTCAACCTTGTCGCGTCAACATAGAAAGTGCCGACCGAGATGAACACGTTTGAGAAAGGGGCGACGGCCGGTATGGACGTCGTCGTTTGCGCTCGCGCCGGGGCAACGGCCGCAAGGACAAGCGCAATCGCCGCGACTCCGCGACTTGACATGATTGACGAAACGAACGTGTGCATTCAGCTCTCTTGACGAAATGGAGCGGTTCGGAACAGTGCGTCAAATCTATACAAAATCAAACCAGTGTGGGGTGTTTTAGATGGAAGTTTGTTGCCTGCTGGTAGGCATGGGCAACGCGGAGCAGATTTGCCTCACCGAATAGGGAACCCAGGAAGGTGATCGAAGTGGGAGTCCCGTCGTCCCGAAAACCGTGCGGCAGAATGCAGGCGGGATGCCCCGTCAGGTTGGTCGCGGTCAACTGGTTGGGCGCATTCGTCGGCGTAATGATCACGTCAACCGACTTGTACAGTTCCGCCCATTTGGCGATGGCGACCGACCGCACGCGGTTGGCTTGCACATACTCTACGGCAGGAATGAGGTGGGCGCTTCGGAAGGTATTTGGCCATGCCCCAGGATTCTGCTGGACCATCTGGTTCACTTTGCCGGAACGGGTGAATTCATCGAATGCCGCGCCCGCCTCGGCCGTGAGGATGAGGCGCATTGCTCCATAGGGCAATTCCGGCAGCTCCACGGGTATGAGATCCACTCCCAGTGATTTGAGAACCGCCAGCGCGGCATCGTCGAATGGCTTGGAGAGGTGTTGGCGTTCCGTCATTGGTAAATCAAACGCGCTCTTAATATATCCGATACGAATTTTTGTAAGCGAGGTATTTGCATTCCAACTATACGGTGTGTCGTGACAGCTCCGGTCACGGCCGTCGGGGCCGTGCATGGCTCCGAACACGAGTGCGCAATCTTCCACGGCTCGGCACATCGGACCGAGTTTGTCCATGGACCACGAGAGCGCCATGGCCCCGGTACGAGGCACACGGCCAAAGGTTGGGCGCAATCCTGTGACCCCGTTCACGGAACTCGGCGACGAGATCGAGCCGAGCGTTTCGGTTCCGATGGAAAACCCAACGCAGCCAGCGGCGGTGGCCGAACCGGGACCCGCAGACGAGCCGCTTGATCCTGCGGTTGGCTTCCATGGATTACGCGTCATTCCGCCGAACCAGATATCACCTTGGGCAAGTTCGCCGAGTGTGAGCTTGGCGATGAGGACGGCGCCAGCGGCGTCAAGTCGTTGTACGACGACGGCGTCTTCGTCGAAGGTTTGTTCCTTATAGGCGGGAGTTCCCCAGGTGGTGGGGTAACCCTTTACGGCGAGCAAGTCTTTGGCGCCCCAGGGAATTCCGTGCAGGGCACCACGATATTTCCCGCGTGAAATTTCCTCATCGGCAGCAGCGGCTTGCGTCAGGGCACGGGCGCGCGTAACGGTGATGGTGTTGAGCAGTGTTGGGTTGAGCCGTTCGAGGCGCGCGAT
>JANYBD010000273.1 GCA_025360995.1 Gemmatimonadota bacterium | reverse complement strand
GCATCGTTCCATCTGCATTCGGCATGCCGTGATCAAACAGCATCATATCGTGCTGAATCATCCCGAGCCATTTGGGCTCCGGATATTTCCCGGATCCCTTGGGATTTTCAATCCCCTGCAGTGACTGGCGCTGCACAACATACGCCCGCGCGCCATTGAGACCAGTCTCTTCGTTGTTCCATAATGCAAAGCGAATCGAACGATCGGTCTTGATATCGGGATTGCTCAATACACGCGCCAGTTCCATAACCAGCGCGGTACCGGACCCATCATCGTTCGCCGCTTCTCCCCAGCCGATGCCGTCCATGTGACCGCCAACGATGTACATCTCTTCGGGGTGCGTAGTGCCGATTTTTGTGCAATACACTTCTTGACGCGGGCCGGGGGTACTGGGCTGCGAATTTAAGGCGCGAAGCCTCTCGTCTTTTTGCGCAAGGGAATCACTGTTCACGCCAGTTCGCGTACGCACTCCGCGCAACCGTCCGCCGCCCGATGCGTTGTTACTGCTGGCATTGCCTCTGCCACCTGCCCCACCCAATGCGACCTGGCGTGGTGGTGGCGCCTGGAAATCATAGGTAATTCGTTCGGTATTCGTGCACCCGTAACTGTTCAGTTTTGATTCGATCCAATCAATCGCTGCGCGATTGCGGTCGGTTCCCTGGCGCCGATCGCCGAACTGCGTCAGTCCTTTGACGGTGGCCCGGTATTTTTCCAGATCCAGCCGATCCACCATCTCTTTAATTGGTGCAGCCGCGATCGAATCGGCCGTCGCTTTTGCAACGGCAGCGGCGCGCGCCAGCTGCGCGGAGTCCTGCGCACCGACATTGCGTCCAAGCATTCCGAATAGACAGCCCGCGATCACGACAGATGACGAACGCATAGAGCATCTCCAAGTACGATGAATCAATGAATGGTGTTTCCATTAATATGCAGCCCGCGCCCTAAACGTTCAGCAGGAGGACATCTTTACTGCCGTCGCGGAGCTTAGCGGCTCCGTATTCTCGGATCCGGTTTTACCAAAAATGTCTGCGTGTAGCTCTTTCCATTCACCGAAAGTTTGGCTGCAAAGGTGCCAAGGAACGCTGAAGTTGGTGCGGCGGTTTGCCCGTCCCCGTTTTGTCCACCGGCAGCTGCAGTACTCCACACTACCCTGTGAAGGCCGGCAAGTGCCGAGAGTGGTTCTTCCGGGGCTCGCCAAAGCGCTGATGTATTCGGAATTCCGCCACCACTTCGTCCGCCGGGACGTCCGCGAACAGCTGCCGTTGCATTGCTCGTAAACTCATGCACTGCCGCGCCATCGGAGTTGAGAATTGTTACCGTCACAGCACCGGTAGCGTCGGCTTTCAAATAGTAGTCAATCACCGCGCCATCGGGCGGGTTCAGGGCCTGCGCCTCATCCTTTTGTAGCGGCGTGCCGTTGTCATCGCCCTGAATGAAATTGACCGCGTCCGCCGGCTTGAACAGATAGGCATCGGCGTTACGCACACTAGCGCTGAATTGCCGGAGCGCGCTGATGTCGTCAATGACCCAGAAGCCGCGCCCGTGGGTCGCCACAATGAGATCATTCCCGTAAATCTCGAAGTCCCTGTTCGAGGTGACGGGCAGGTTGATCTGCAACGACTGCCAGCTATCACCATCATCGAATGAAACAAATACGCCGCGTTCGGTACCGGCAAAGAGGAGACCCTTCCGCACCGGATCTTCGCGGATGACGTGTACATACCCATCGCCCGGAAGTCCGTTGACAATGAGTTGCCACGTTTTCCCTGAGTCACGCGTGCGATAGATATACGGCGTGAAATCCTGCAACTGGTGACGGTCCACACTTGCATACGCGCCCGCAACGTCGAAATGGGACGCCTCCATCGTGGTCACGCGACTCCAAGACGTAACGCCCGGCGGTGTGACATTGAGCCAGCTGGCTCCATGATTTGAAGTGACGTGCATCAAGCCATCATCGGTGCCCACCCAGATGACCGGGGCCTGCAAGGGCGACGGCGCGATGGCATACACCACGCCGCGTCTCTTATTACTGCCGGATGCGGTATCGAGCGCGGCCGGAACGCTGGGATCAGGTCGAGTGAGATCGGGGCTGACTTGCACCCAGTTTTTTGCGCCGTCCGTCGTTCGAAATACAAACTGGTTGGAGTAATACAACGCATGGTCTGCTTTAGAGAACACGAGCGGCTGGGTCCAATCGGTGCGCGCCGCTTCGGGGGCACGCGGTGCCGTGGAACCCGGCACCGGGACATTTAATTCGAGATCAAAGCGGTTCCCGTTTTCGCCGAAGATAATTCCGGGGTTCAGCGGATCGCCGGCGGTGAAGCCGCTCTCGCCGCCGGCACCAATCGGCTCCCATTCGCGCATCGAAATTTCCCCGAATTTGCCGCGACTCCGAACCGCGACGGGGCCACTGTCCTGTTGCGCCCCCGTCACCCAGTATGGAAAGCGATAGTCCACCGACAGATGATAGATCTGTGCCGTGGGCTGATTGAGCCACGAACTCCAGGTCACATCGCCGGGATCTGCCGTGGCGTTGCGCGTGACAATCGCGCCTTGATCGCTGGCGACGATCATCGTGTTCGTATCATCAGGTGAAATCCACGCCTGATGGTAATCGTCACCGCCCGGTGAGCCGCGGAGCGCGGACCAGCTCTTCCCGCCGTCCATTGATCGGCTGACGGCGACATTCGACACGTACACGATATCCGGATTTTTTGGATCGACCGTTACGTGTTCGAAGTACCAGCCACGACCCCACAGCGCCTGATCAGACGACAGTTTGGTCCAATGCTCGCCGCCGTCATCTGAGCGAAAAAATCCACCCTGGCCCGAGGGTGCTACGTCGGCGGTGTTTGCGGCGGGCACTGCGGCATCTGCTGGTTTTTCCGGCACTAAATTGTCCACCACCGCATAGAGGCGCTGCGGATTGCTCGCGGCAATCGCAATTCCACTCTTCCCCATGCCATCGACGGGCAGTCCGTTCGTCAGCATTTTCCAGCTGGTGCCACCATCGGTCGATTTATACATCCCGCCGCCCGGACCGTTGGAAGGCGCGTATGTAAACCAGGGCGGGCGTCGCGTGTTCCAGAGCGACGCATAAACAATTCTCGAATTCGTGGGATCGATGACCACGTCAATCGCGCCGACATTTTCGTTCTTGAATAACAGCTGCTGCCAACTCTTGCCACCGTCGGTCGTCCGGAACACGCCACGCTCGGCGTTCGGTGCATACAAATGGCCAATGGCCGCGACAAAAACTACGTTCGCATTGTTAGGGTCGACGGCAATCTTGCCGATGTGCTGTGTACCGGCGAGCCCGATATGCACCCAACTCTTCCCCGCGTCCGTCGACTTGTACATGCCATTGCCATATCCGACGGAATCGCGGAGCGTTGACTCGCCACTGCCGACGTACACGGTGTCGGGCGCCGAGGGTGCGACCGCCAGCGCGCCAATTGACGCAACAGGCTGAGCGTCAAAAATCGGCTTCCATACTCGGCCCGCATCGACGGACTTCCATACACCACCATTTACTGCTCCAAAATAGAACTCGTTTGGCCTGCCAATCACGCCGCACACCGCGTCCACTCGCCCGCCGCGAAATGGTCCCAACATCCGCCATTGCAAGCCGGATGAGAGATTTGGGAGCTCTTCCGCGAAAGCCGGAACGGCCCGCATACCATCGGGATGGAAGTAATTGAGTTGCGGAATCCGGCCGGTTTCCGCCATCAACCCGTGCGCCAAGAGCGGACTCAGTGCAAGTGCACCTCCCAGTTGGCCGGCCACGTGCAAAAAGTCCCGCCTCGTGCGATTCGGCATGACCAGCTCCTATAGAATGTTGTCTTTATCAGCGTTCGTAGAAATGCAGGGCTACCGTGGCCAGAGCCATCCGAACATACCGGCGGTCAACAGCGCATAGATCAAACCGTCTATCGTCGACTTGATGGTCGTAACCCAGGATCGATTGTACCAAATGGACATTTGCCAAAGCGCCATCGTATAGCCGAGAAATGCCGTCACGCCAACAAAGCGAAATACGTGTAGGTAATCGGCCCCGACAGGGAGCGCGCGACCCGCTACATACCCGGCAAAAACTCCGACCACGGCCGCATACGCCATCCATAGGCTCAGATTGCGCGCCATCGACATGCCACCCGGCGGGAACACCGTCATGATGATTACCGGACCCTTCTTCATTTTTTCGACGAACTCGGGTGACTTCATTTCCGCTGAACTCGATGGGCGCGGCATGCAATAGTCGCCCGGCGGAATATTGAGCGGCCGGAGTGCATCCATCACCTGCGCTTCATTCACCAACTTCGGATTGTCGCTCTTGTGCCATGGCGACAGCATGTGAATAATCGAACTGACGAGGAATACGACGACCGCGGACAGCACAATTGGGAGCCATAGGGCGGTAAGACCTGTCATCTCAACCTCACAAAGAATGGATGTTCCGGGGCGGCAATGAACAGCTCGTGGGGGCGCCGACCGTCATGAACATTGTGGTCGCCGGGTGCGGCGTCAATATCAGGGTCGCCGCCCGACCGGTTTGGGATCCCCATCAAAGGCGGTGAATGAATGCTTGCAGGTGCAACAGGGTATCATTCCCTGACCCTACGAACGACTTTCTATTTACCGGACCGATACCGTGCGTGATGACGAGCATGATGAAGACACTGGTGAGGCTGAAATCACTGCCGACACCGAAGCAACCGTTCGCTGCCCGTATTGCAGCGAAGAAGTTGAAATCACACTTGACCCGGACAGCGGCGAAGCGCAGGAATACGTCGAAGACTGCGCGGTCTGTTGCCAACCGTGGCAAGTGACGGTGCATTACGATCTCGAAGGTCGCGCCGAAGTGACGGCGACGGCACTCGACGGATAGCGGGCATATGCGCACGGGGCGCCCGCTCCGTGCGCCACCGCGCTACCAATCCGTCGGCTTGTAATCTTTCAGGAAGTTGCCCCACAAATGTTCGCCGCTGTTGATGCCGGCGATGATCGGATCCACAATGCGCGCCGCGCCGTCCACAATGTCCAACGGTGGGTGAAACCGGTGCTCTTCGACTTTCTTGGCCGCGATATCGGCTGGGTCTTCGTCCGTCACCCAACCGGTGTCCACCGCATTCATGTGAATGCCGTCGGCGTGATAGTCCGTCGCTGATGTTCGGGTCATCATATTGAGCGCGGCCTTGGCCATATTCGTGTGCGGATGTCGGGTGGTCTTGAACTTTCGATAAAACTGTCCCTCCACAGCCGACACGTTCACAATATGCTTGTCGCGTTCCGGGGTGCGCAGCATTAACGGCTTGAGTCGCGCGTTGATAATAAATGGCGCGATGGCATTCACGAGCTGCACTTCGAGCAGTTCCACCGTCGGCACCTCGGCCATCATCAGTCGCCACGAGTTGCGCTCGCGGAGATCAACCTGTTGAAGATCCTGATCGAGTCTCCCCTGCGGAAATAGCCCTCGTTGTGCTTCAACTTCCTCGGGGAGCAGTGCGACCTGCGACAGTTGCGCGGCGTGGGTGAGTCCCGCCACTTCCGAAATACGTCGGTCGAGCGACAGCGCGGTGGAGTCGCCTTCCGGCAGCATGTGGTATCCGCGCAACCCTTCATAGGTGCCCAGCAACTTGCGAACGTCTTCCGGCATCGATTGCACGGACGCCAGCTCCCCGTCCATCATATGTTCGTAAAACTCCGGGGGACGGCGCACGGTTTGACAGGCATTGTTGATGATAAAATCCAACCTCCCCCGCGTCGCCAACAGTTCTCGGCAAAACGCCTCGACGCTGGGCGTGTGGCGCAGGTCGAGACCAAAAATCTCCAGCCGGTGCCCCCATTCGCCGAAATCCGGCTCCTGCGCGTATCGGGCCGCGGAATCGCGGGGAAAGCGGGTGGTCACAATAAGCGACGCGCCGGCACGCAGGAGTTTGATTCCGGCCTGATAGCCAATTTTCACGCGGCCGCCAGTCAGCAACGCTACACGGCCTGTGAGGTCCGCCAGTTCACTGCGTTTCGCAAAATTGAAGTCGGCACAGGCCGGACAGAGTTGATCGTAGAAGTGATGCAATGTCGTGTAGTTCTGCTTACACACGTAGCAGTTTTGCGGCTCGAGCGCCTCCCGAAACTCAGGCTCGTTTTGGATGTCCTGCTGCTCAAAGTTCGATGGAGGAAAAACGTTTGGCGTCGTGAACACCGTTTGGCGACGCAACTTTCGAATCCCGGTCTCATGCAGCGCACCCTCTTCGCGTTCGACACGCGCAGCTTTGCGTTTGCGCTTGGTGGCTTTCACTAATTGACGTCGGGTAATCGCGTCCGGGCGCGAGAGCTCGCCAGCGATCCGCAACAAGCGCGTGCGCTCGTCTTCCGGCACGCTGGCAAGAAGGGCACGGTTATTGACGATCGATTCCAAAATTTCGGCAGCAGCACGCAGGCGTTCATGAAACGCCTGCGAATCTTTGTTCTTCGGCATAGTGAGGGAGCCTAACCCCTTTCTGGGTCGGCGTGTACCCCTGAGAACGATCTGCTAGCCGTTATGACGATGCCGGCGTTCGGACGCCTCGTCCACCACCACCGCACAGGCGAGGATCAGGATATCGTCCTCCCCTTCATGCACGTCAATACCAAACGTTTCAGGAAATGAAAACCATTTCTTCGAAATCGTCGCCACCACTCGATCGCCGCGGCGAAAGACATACTCGTGTTCGAGAAAATCGCCTTCAATCTCCAGATCATCCGGCCCCGGCACGTCAACATTGAAGCGATGGTGCAACAAGGAAAAGAGTTGCTCCTTGACGTGGGCGACGATCGCACCATTGCGGGAAATGTCGTATTCCGCCGTGAGCGCGATGAACTGTTGTTTGATATACGCCAGCTCATTGCCGTTGAGATCCTGAAACGACAATTGCTTGCCGAGCGTGAAGACTTTGCCGTCAACGAAGTAGATATCGCGCTCCTGTTCATCGCGGATGTAAAAGTCTCCGCCCCACGAGAACAGTTTTTGCTTCATCACATAGCGCATGTATCTCCCTGGAGTTCAACCAATCGCCGTCCGAGAAATCTCCGTTCCGGTTCCTGGCGCGCAAGGGCGAGGGCGCGTTGGTAGCTGGCCCGAGCCGCTGCCACTTGACCGAGCCGCCGACATAGTTCGGCACGTGCCGAATGCGCAAATTGGTAATCGCTGAGGTCACCGCGCGCCAGAATCCCGTCAATCAACGCCAGCCCCGTTGCCGCGCCGTCACGCATCGCAATCGCCACGGCTCGGTTCAGCTCAACGACCGGAGAGGGATCCAACCGCGCGAGCACATCATACAACCCGACAATCTGGGCCCAATCGGTCGCCGCTGCACTCTGCGCTTCACTATGCACCGCGGCGATGGCCGCCTGCAGCGAATACTGGCCAATGCGGTGCGATGCCAATGCCCGTTCCACCAAAGCGGTCCCTTCCGCGATCTGATCACGATTCCACAGCGAGTGGTCCTGGTCGTCCATGAGCACCAGCTCGCCCGTCGATGTCGATCTCGCCGCTCGCCGCGACTCGTGCAGCAGCATCAGCGCGAGCAAGCCAATGACCTCTGGCTCCGGCAACAGGCCGCTGAGCAGCCGACCCAGTCGAATGGCTTCGGCAGACAGGTCATGACGCGTCAATGACGCCCCGGATGACGCCGAGTACCCTTCGTTAAACACGAGATAAATGACTTGCAGTACACTCTCGAGCCGGTCAGGCAGATCGTCGCGAGATGGCACTTGATACGGAATGTGCGCGTCGCGGATTTTGTTTTTGGCGCGGACGATCCGTTGAGCCACCGTTGGTGGTGCGGTCAGAAATGCGCTAGCAATTTCTTCGGTCGTGAGACCGCACACTTCGCGGAGCGTCAGTGCA
>JANYBD010000259.1 GCA_025360995.1 Gemmatimonadota bacterium | reverse complement strand
GGAATGATGGGAATCCAGGTGCCCGAACAGTACGGCGGGTCCGGCGGCACCCTGATGATGGTCACACTCGCCGTCGAAGAAATCAGCAAAGTTGATGCGGCGGCAGCAATCGTCGTTGATGTACAAAACACGTTAGTGATGTATCCGTTGCTCACCTACGGCAACGAAGCGCAAAAAACCAAATATCTGCCCCTGCTCTGCAACGGAACTATTGGAGCCTATGCCTTGAGTGAGGCTGGCTCCGGATCCGACGCGTTCGGACTCGCGACTCGGGCTGTTCAGCGTAACGGCAAGTGGTACCTCACGGGCCGCAAACTGTGGATTACCAATGGCGCCGAGGCGGGCATTTTTATTGTCTTTGCCAACGCCGATCCGTCGAAAGGGTACAAGGGGATCACGGCATTCATCGTTGAGCGCTCGTTCAGCGGGTTCAGCGTCGGTCACAAAGAAGACAAGCTCGGTATCCGTGCGTCGAGTACGACCGAACTCATTCTCGACGACGTCGAAGTGCCGGCCGAGAACGTGCTGGGCCCGGTGGGCCAAGGGTACAAGATTGCTATCGATACGCTGAATGAAGGACGTATCGGTATCGGCGCGCAGATGGTCGGGAATGCGACCGGCGCCCTTGAGGCGGCGATGGCGTACTTGAAAGAGCGGAAGCAGTTCGGCAAAGCCATCACGGAGTTTCAAGGCGTTCAGTTTCAACTCGCCCAGGCGGCAACTGAACTTGAAGCCGCACGCCTGATGGTCTACAACGCCACGCGACTGAAAGACGCCGGCCACGACATCGCGAAAGAGGGAGCGATGGCCAAACTCTATTCGTCGCAGGTGTGTGAACGCGTAACATCACTGGCGCTCGAATTGTTCGGCGGCTATGGCTACACGAAAGATTACCCGGCCGAGAAATTTTTTCGCGACGCCAAGATCGGCACGATTTACGAGGGCACTTCGAACATGCAGTTGCATACGATCGCCAAGGCGCTCCTGAAGTAGCCGAACAATCACGTGACCCCTGAACCACTGACCGCGGTCACCCATCGCGAATACTCGCTGGGTGAAGAAATCGCGAATAGCGTAACACACGGCGTCGGCCTGCTGGCCAGTGTGGTCGCGCTTCCCGTACTAGTTGTCGCTGCGGTACGCGATAGCCCGGGAGTCGTGTCCCGCATTGTCGGCGTAAGCATATTCGCGGCAACGTTGATGGCGATGTACACCACGAGCACAATTTATCACGCGCTCCCGCCGTCCCGTGGGAAGCGAGTGTTCCGGGTGCTCGACCATTCAGCGATCTATATGCTGATCGCCGGGACCTACACTCCGTTCACCCTTGGGGCACTACGAGGTCCGTGGGGATGGGCGTTGCTCGGTATTATGTGGGCGCTCGCTGCGCTCGGCATTCTATTTAAGAGCACACTCGGTATGCGGTTCCCGAGGGCGTCCACCACGATCTATGTGCTGATGGGGTGGATGGCGATGTTCGCAATCAAGCCATTCTTTGCGACGGTTCCGCTACCCGGATTACTCTGGCTCCTCGCCGGCGGACTGTGCTATACTGGTGGCGTCGTATTTTACGCTTGGGATCGGCTGCGATATGGTCACGCGCTATGGCACTTGTGCGTGATAGGCGGTTCGGTCTGTCACTTTGTCGCGGTCCTCAGTTACTCCGCGGGAGTTCCAAAATGAAACTGCGCGCACTCGCCATGTTGATCCTGGTGTCCACCGCGGCCTGCTTTGGGCGCAATGACAAAACCGTGAGCTATTCCAGTAACACCGGCGCCGTGAAAAAGCCTGACGACATTGCTATCACGACGACAGATGGCAGCATGGTGCTCGCAGTGCGGCACGATACCCTGCGAGTGCGCCTTTCCGACAAGGTGCGGGCCGACGCCAGTGGCAAGCTCGACACGTCGAAAGTAAAGGGAAACGGATTCGGCGCCAGCATTGAACGGTTCGTGAAGAATTCGGTGGACAAAGGACTCAGCACAGAAGTTTCGGAGCCGCTATCCGATTTTACTGACGCCAAAGTGGAGAATGGCACCCTGATAATCGTGCCGCGTGACATATCCAAGTCACCGCCATTTGACCACACAAAGGTGAATGACCGGCCGTTGATGCAATCATTCACGCAAAGTGACGCCGAGGGCTTCGCTGCCTACGTGCGCGCGAGAATCGTCAAAGGATTCTAGTTATCGCAGTTCGAGTCCGGTGGCGGGCGTATCGCGGTGCGGATGGTCGCTGACGCTCCAGATCAGCTCCCATTCACAAAATGCATCACCTTCGAGCGCGCATCGCACGTGGCGGGCGCTCGGCAATTCGCCGCCCGCGATTTTCAGCGCCTTCGCTAATCCGCCAACCTGTCGCTGGCAAAACAGCGGCGAGTGCGCGTCGAACCCGACCAGCCGCAGCACCGCACGGCCCGGTGCGTGCTCCACCACCACCATGTCACCAGGGTGGTAGTAGAGCCGGAAGAGCGATACACTCTGAGTCAGAAACTCCGTCGGGTCTTTCTTCCGAAGAATCCCGCCGTACATCGAGGCGCCGCCGAGCCCAATGGAGTATGCACCCGCGTGTTCCATCCAAAGCGGGTCGTGCGGCGCCATCTCCGAATCGGCCGCGTCCCACAATGCCAGCAGATGATCGTACTCAATCTCGTCGGTCGGCGTAGCCGTTTCTGCGAGAGCGCGAGCGTTGGATGGCATTGCCTCCAACATCCGCGTCACGCCTTCGTCGCCGCGCGCGCTGCGCACAAAATCGATCGTCGAGCGGACGGTCGATCCTTTCGCAAAGAATGCCGTGTCGTTCATCGGGAGCCCTGGTCAGCGAGCGATATTAGAAATGCACGATCGATCTTCCCCGATCCAATACGTGGAAGCTCGGCGATGATCTCGAGAAACTTCGGAACCTTGTAGTGCGCGATCCGCGTCCGCAATTCGGCGAGAGCGGTTTCGCTATCGAGCGTCGCCCCGCTCCGCAATTGCACGAACGCGTGACCAACCTCGCCCCACCGTTCGTGAGCGACTCCCACGACGACGGCTTCTGCTACTCCGGCACAATCGGCGAGCGCCGCTTCGATCTCGCCGGGAAAAACATTTTCGCCTCCGGAAATGAACATGTCTTTTTGACGTCCGCGGATCGTGAAGGCGCCGTCGCTGTCTTTCGACGCGAGGTCGCCGGTGCGAAACCAGCCGTCGGCCGTCAGCGCGTCCGCCGAGCGCTCAGCATCGTGGAGGTAGCCGGAAAACAGTTGCGGACCGCGCAGGTACAATTCGCCGACCTTGCCGTCCGATACATCAGCGCCGTCGGCGTCAACGAGTCGCATTTCGGCATACGGCATCGGCAAGCCGACACTGGCGGCTTTAGCGAGTGCCATATCGTCCGACGTCGCAAAGCAGTTCGGACCGAACTCTGTCATTCCGAACCCGAGCCGCAAGCGATATCCACTCGCCCGTACACGGGCGGCGAGTTGCGCCGGACAGGGCGCGCCGCCGCAGGCAATCCACTTGAGGTGCGGCAGCGGCCGTCCCCACCCGGAACTCTCGAGCAGGATGACCAACTGTGTCGGTACACCAAATGCGACCGTGCACTTTTCTGCAGCGAGGCCATCGAGAAACGTTGACGGATCGAATCCATCGAACATCACGATCGTCCCGCCGCGAAACCAGAGCGGCGTTGCAAACACGTGCCAGCCACCGGTATGAAAAAATGGCGTACTGATCGGCGCGATATCGTCGGCATCGAGTTGCCACCCGGTGGTCGTCGCGATCGCATTATAGAGAATTTGGCGATGCGACAGCACCGCGCCTTTGGGTTTGCCTGTGCTGCCCGACGTATAGAGCACCATCGCCGCTCGCTCGATGTTCTGATGCGCAAGAGTACAGTTCGCGCCAGCGGCTACCCCGGCGAGCAGAGCCGGTGCGTCGAGATCGAAGTCGAGCCAGGGCAACGATTCAACGGCAACGTCATGGACCGCTGAGAAGCGCGACTCGCCGACAAGCAATGCCACTTTCGCGTCGGTAAGCACCCGACCAAGCTCCGCCGGCGCTAAGCGCCAGTTGAGAGGGACCAGGGCTGCCCCGATTCGAGCGCAGGCATAAAACAGGGACACAACTTCTGGGCGATTACCCGAAATTACGGCTACACGGTCGCCGGCTCCCACCCCACGGTCGGTGAACACCACCGCCCATCGCCGCGTCGCGTCGTCGAGATCGGCGTAGCTCCATCGCGCTCCGCGAACACGGTCCACAATGGCCGTCTTTCCCGGCGTGAGCATGGCCCACCAGTGAATCGGGTCCGACATTTCCATCACATTCATTTTCCGGTGTGCCGGGCAAAGAAATCGAGAATCATTGCGGTGACATCGGGGCCTGAAGGGTCAACATAAGTCGCCCCGGCAGCGCCGCCTGACCAGGCGTGACCCACTCCCTCAATTCGCCACGACTCAGCGAGCGTTGTGCCGTTGACCAGACTCCACCTGAGTCCGGACAGCCGCGTGTCAGCAGGATGTATCTCAACGGGGTCCGGGATTGTTACGTGGGCTGTCGTCGCATTTGTAACAACCCACTGTAGCGCCGACGCCCGCAAGTTCAGCGGAGAGACGAGATGATCCGCCGCACCGTGGAACAGCAACGCCGGAATCACACGGGCCCCGGACCCCATAGCGGCGTACGCGGCCAGCCCCAGCGCAGCTGCATTGCTTGCCCCCTTGCTCATCGCCTCGAGTGCTTCGGCCTGTGTTTTCGCAGCGAGCGCTGGCAGTCCCGAGTGGATCGCGATCGCTGAGTATAGTTCGGGATAATCGGCAGCAAGGTTCGCTGCCATTGCACCCCCGGCAGAGATGCCGGTGAGAAACACCCGTGACGGAGAAATCCCCTCATCGCGCATGGTTCTCGCTGTGAGATCGGAAATGATCGCCGCCTCGCCGTGCCCTCGTGTTGCGTGTTCGGGGAGATACCAGTTCCAACATTTGAGCGCATTCGCTGTCGACGGTTGCTCGGGATATAGCACCACGAATCCGCTGCGCGCGGCCGCCTCATTGAAGCGCGTGCCGCGTGCGATGTCGTCGGCGTCCTGCGTACAGCCATGCAGCACGACGATAAGCGACCGCTGCCCGGCCGGGGGAGTATTCCCCGGCCGGAACAGCTTGTAGCGACGCTCACCTGCGTCGTTCTTGAAAACGCCAGAAAGAAACACGTCGATCTGGCTCAGCGGCCACTCCAGCGCACGCCAACCATCACGATAGTGCCAATCAGTGGCGCGTTGATCATTTCCGAATGCGGCTTGCCGAAGCCGCACGACTGGTCCGCCGTGTACACCGCAGGAGATGCACCGCTCAGACCATTGACCGGCGGCGTGGACGTACCCTGCACACACGCAAGCGCGTTCTGTACCTGCAACATCAGGCTCGTGTTGGAATCGGCAATTTTGTAGTTCGCCGAAAAATCCAACGTGGCAAAACCGGGAATGTGCCCGCGATTCACTCCCGAGCGGAAATCATATCCGTTTACGTAGCGCATCGTAAAGCCGCCGTTGGTTTTCGGCAAAATCTCCGAGAAATCCATTCCGGCGGTGATGCGCGACGACGCGCTATTGAATGCCGTCGCTTCTGGTGCCTGTGCCGACACTTGAATGGTGTCAACCTTGATGAGACTGAAATTGCCCGACGCTGAAATGCGGTCGGTGAAATAGTATTTCAGCCCGGCATCAACGCCGGTGATTTGTGCGTCGCCGACATTGAAGTAGGTCAGGGCGATCTGCGGCCCGCCGTTCCGGTCGGTGATTTTCGCGCCGGTCTTGGTGTTGTATGCTGTCGTCGCCGCTGCCCCAGCCAGCGGGTTGGCGATGACGACCAACGGACTCATGAAGTCCTTGAAGTTCGACCGGTAGCCAGTGACGTCTACGTACAGTTTACCGGCAACCACTCCCTTGTAGCCGAGTTCGTACGTGTTGTTGGTCTCGGGCTTGATGGGGTTGTACGTAGCGGTGACAGCGCCGGCGTTGTTCTTAACGGTGAAGCCGTCGAGGTTGCCGAACACGCCAACGAACGGGGCAAAGTTCGGGAAGTAGAAATCGGTCTGCAGCACCGTCGGCGACTTGAATGCCCTGTTGTAGGTGATGCGGAATGTCTGATCCGGCACGGGCGACCAGAGGATACCGGCTTTTGGCGAGAACTGTGCATCGTAGCGCTCGTGCTTATCATACCGGCCACTGACAATGACGCGCAGCTGATCGGTAAGCGGTGTTTCGATCTGGGCGTACCCGCCCTGTTGCTGCAACTGGATTGGTACGCCGGTGCTCCCATCGCTCAGCCACTTCCCATAGCTGCTGATGCGGTCGCGGCGGAACTGGCCACCCCACGTGATGCTCGTATTGTCAATGATCGAGCTCCCTGTGTTCCCAATCATGCCAACGACGAAATTGTTTTGCACTTCGGCGGCGTACACGCGACCGTCGCCGGGAAACGCCGACAACTGACGCGCCGAATCGGCCGAAATGGTTGGAAAGCGCGCCGAGTTCTGCGTGTAGCCATTGAGCTGGAACGTGCTGCCGCCAACGGAATTCGTGATGTACGTTTGCGCGAACCAACGCGGTGCCGTGTATTGGAGCTGATACTCACGATAGCCATAATTCACGAGCTGATTGCGACCCACGTTCGTCGCGCCAATGCCGTTGAGCTTGCTCATTCCGGCATTGAATATTAGGCGGCCGCCGTTATCAAAGTACCGGGCGAGCCCTACCGAACCGCGCGTCGCATCGTTCTTGAAGTTCGGCGACTTTTCCTGCAGTGGTGCGCCACCCGCCACGACTGCCGGATAGTAGACGATGTTTGTGAAGTCATCTGCGGCTTGATACTCACCCGTGACCTTGTAGCCCCATTTGCCATCGGTCGACGCGCCCGCATAGCGTGCCTGAGCATCGTAGAAGTTGCGCGTGCCACCCGAAAGGTCCACGGTCCATCCCTGATACTGCTTGGGATCTTTCGTTTGCAATGAGAGCACACCATTCGACGCGTCCGGACCGTAGAGGGCCGAACCGGGACCGGTGAGCACTTCGACTCCGGCAAGATCGACCTTCGATGTCGTCGTCAACCCGCCAACCGGCAAACCGCTTTCCACCAGCACGGCGATCCGGTTGTCCTCGAGCATGAGCATGCGGTTGTTGAACGACGAGTTAAACCCGCGCGCATTGATCGCGACGCCGGTCACGCCAACTTGAATAAACTCGATGCCCTTCGCCTCCTTGAGAGCGGGAGCAAACGAGGCGCCGATGGTATTCTCAATCTGCGCGGCGTCAAAACGCGTAATGGTCGCCGGTGCATCGGTGATCTTCTCAACTCGACGGGACGCTGACACCACGACGCCGCCCAATTGCGCGGCAGCATGTTCGAGCCCGATCGCTACCGAAGTCGTTCCGCCGGCTGTCACGACGACGTTTGCAACGCCCTTTGGCTTAAAGCCGATCCGGTACACACTGAGCGAATAGGTTCCAGCGGGGACGTTGGCAATTGTGAACTTGCCATCGGCGCCAGACTCGCTCGACAAACCAACGAGATTAACCAAAACCTGCGCGCCAGAAACAGCGCCTTTCGCGGCATCTGTGACAGTGCCGCTGATGCGGCCGTTTTGGGCGAACGCGAGCACGGGCAGCGCGACTATCGCCGCGATGGCCCTGGCGAAGCGCCCAAGGTTGAACTGCTGCATACGTGAATCTCCTGAGGGAAGGTGGTGCGCACTGCAGGGGTGAATGTCAGGACTGCAAAACCAAACTTCAGCTGCGGCCGCCCGTTGGTGCCGCGGCCACCAGCACTAACCGGTGTCCTCCATCATCTGGATCAGGGCTTCGCCATCGAGCGTCAACTCGCCCCGCTGGTTCCGGCACGTGGTCGCGAGACGTGCGCGTCGCTTCGCCGGGATCACTTCCAGCACTTCGACGCGCGTCGTGATGCTGTCACCAATCATCACCGGTCGCGTGAACTTCATCTGTTGCGAGAGCCAGAGCGCACCCGGGCCTGGCAAATCCATTCCGAGCACCGCCGAGATGAGGCCGCCGGAAAGCATGCCGTGCGCAATGCGTCCACCAAACCGGCTCTTGGCCGCTGCCGCCTCATCAACGTGCACCGGATTAAAGTCGTCGGTGAGTTCGGCATAGCGGATCACGAGTTCGTCACTCACGAGTCGCGTGCGCTCGGCCGCCAGCCCCACCTGCAGTTCTTCGAAATGCATCGTCAGACCTCCATCACGAGCTTGATATCGGGATCGATCTGCCCGGCCGCGGTAGCAGAGGTGAGCCGGGAGACGGCAAAGAAGACCAACAGCGACGTGATGAGCGAAAGACCGGATACCGAAAGGCCCGTCGGCAGCGAGTAGACTTTGAAGTAGGCCAACGTCTCCCCGGCCAGAGTGATTCCCAGGCCCGTGGCGATTGATGCAATCGCACCGGCGCGCGTCGCCCCACTCCAGTTGAGTCCGATGGCAAGCGCTGGCACGGTGGTCGAAGCGAACAATCCCCAACCGAATATTCCGAGGAATGCCACGAGTGTTCCCGACACCTGCGCGACACCGGCCGCGATGACTGCCAGCACGACCGTTGAAATGCGCCCGAGCCGTAACTCGTTCGTCACCCGATGTCCGAACGCAACAGGTAAATCGTGTGTGAGTGCCGCCGCACCGACACTCATGAATGAGTTGACGGTCGCCATAATCGCCGCCGCTACACCGGAAAAGACCAGCCCCGCGACAAGCGTCGGTGTGTAATGCAACAGGAATGTCGGTGTTGCCTGATCGGCCTTCACCAGTGGCAACAGCGCGCCGTCAACGACAAGCCCCTTCATAGCCACGCCGACGCTCACGTATAACAACTGTGTGACGGCGAGCGCGACGGTCATCAATAGCGGATACCACTTCAACTGCCGTGGATCCTTCAGCATGTAAAATTTGTGGATCACATGCGGCTGGCCGAGTGAACCGACGCCAAAGACAAAGAAAAACGAAATCGCCGCGACGGGTCCAATCGTTCCCCATGGGCCGAGATACTTCGCATCTGCTTGCATGATGGTCTGCGAGAGATGGTCCATTCCGCCGCCCGATTTAAGCGCAAAGAAAAAGACCACGGCCGACGCAATGGCCATAACAGAGCCCTGGAACACATCCGTGTAGATGCCAGCCAGAATGCCGCCGGCCACGGAGTACGTGAGAATGATCGCCGTACCTATCCAGATGCCCGCACCAAGACCCGTGCCGAAGATCGCGTCAATCACGAGCCCCAACGCGAGCAGATTCGTCGCCATGTAACCCACCACGGCGATCAGGATCCCGACGGCCGACAACCCCTGCGCCGCACGCGAGCGATAACGCGCTCCGATCGCATCGGGAACGGTGATCAACCCGCGCACTTCCCCGAGCAGGCGCATCTTCTTCGCCAGCACCCACGCACCGAGCGCATTGGAGATCGCACCCGGCAGAATAATGAAGACGGCGCCGATGCCGATTGTGTACACAAGACCTGGACCACCAATGAACGCGAACCCTGACAGTGTCGCCGCCATCTTGGCGATCGCCAGTGTCCATAGGCCTATGCCCGCACCGGCCACAAAGAAATCGTTCGCGTTCTTGGTCCGTCGGGTGGCCCACGTCGCGATGACCGCGACGATGGCGAAATACACGAGCGCGACGCCGACAATCTTTGGCTGCGTCAACGTCGGGAGCGACGACTGAAGCAGCGCGATCACAGTTCCGTTCCAGCGCGGCGTACGAACTCGGCGTGTGCCGCACGGACACGTTCGAGATCGCCGTCGCTCAGCGTGTTTGAATCGAACGTGAGCGCATAGCTAAACGGAAGAATGAAGATCGGCACCACGCCCACACCGTACAGCACGATCGCCGTGCGCAACGGAAGTCCCAGTAATAGCGCTCCGCCAACACCCTCGTTCGCGGGCAACGCCAGCGCCGCAACGAATGCGCCGGCACAGAGCAGGAACATTCCGACAAATGTCAGCACCAAGGTGCACGGGAGTGAACCCCGCCGCATAGCCCCGAGCGCCATCAGCGACATCAAAGCACCATTCGTGCCGATGGCAAGGCACCACGGCGACCACGAGGGCTCACCGCCCGGGAAAAACGCTCCGGCGTAACCGATGCCGACCGTTACGCACGAAACGATTACGAGTGTAAGCACCAGGCGTTTCATCGGTCGACCGGTCCGGTATAGAAAGAATCAAGGATGTGACCATACCGCTCTGCCACATCCTTGCGGCGCAGCTTGAGTGTCGGCGTCAACTCGCCACCTTCTACGGACGGCTCACTCCCGAGCAACATCCACTCACGCACCTGCTCAGGGCGCGACAAGTTGGCATTGACGCGTTCCACTGACTGCCGTACGGCGTCGCGAATCTCATCGCGCAGAAGGAGCTGCTCAATGTCGCCCTCCGTGCCGTGTTCGCGGGCCCACGCCTCAGCCGCCGGTCGCCCGAGCCACAAGAGCGCCGAGATAAACTTGCGTCCTTCGCCATACAGCATCGCATGTGAAATCCACAGACCGTCCGTGAGTGCGGATTCGATTGGCAGCGGGGCGATCTTTTTTCCGGTAGAGAGCGCGATCAACTCTTTCTTGCGACCACTGATTACGAGTTGTCCATGCTCAGCGATCTTGCCGAGATCACCCGTGTACAGCCAATCGCCATCTGCCGTGAATGCAGCGCGTGTCTCTTCCGGCTGGCCATGGTACCCGCTAAAAGTCAGGGCGCTGCGACGGATAAGGACCTCACCGTCAGAGGCGATCCGCACCTCCGTCCCCGGCATCGGCCAGCCTACAGAGTCGAATCCGTAACGCTCAGGCCGGTGAAATGCGACGCACAGATGCTCGGTCTGGCCGTACGCCCCCAGCACCACGATTCCGTTCGCCTCCAAATGTTGAGCGACCACGCTCGGCAACGCCGCCCCACCGGAAGTCGCGATGCGAAGCTTGCCGCCGAAGTGTCGGCGCACGATGGCGCGGCGATCGGCGTCATTCACCTGATCCGATTCCGCGATCCGCAGCGCCTCAGACACTTTCTCGTAGAACCGCGGCAAACCGCCAAACAGCGTGGGCTCGAACGTGCGCGCAGCATCCCATAGCTCGGCGATATCGGTCACGACCATCGCCGACATCCCGACGATGATCCGTGTGTACAGCCCGAACATCCGTTCGCCAGCATGCGAGAATGGCAGGAACGACAAGCTAGTGTCGGCGACCGTGAGGCCGAGCGTCGCCTGCGTGGACGCCGCTGACGCGCGCAAACATTCGAGTGAAATGCACGCGCCTTTCGGGCGGCCAGTAGAGCCAGAGGTGTAGATCATCACTGCGATGTCGTCGTCCCGCGATTGCCGCGCTGCAGTCTCGAGGGCACCCGCCACCTCATCGTTGGCAAGTGCCTGCGCGCCAGAAGCGAGCCAGTCGTTCCACGATACAACGCCCGGCGCCTCACCTTCCAGCGCGACGATATGCGTGAGCCGCGGCAACTGATTGCGCGATGCGAGTACTTTCGCCAATTGCTCGCGTGTGTCAACGACGATCAGGCGCGCCTCGC
>JANYBD010000256.1 GCA_025360995.1 Gemmatimonadota bacterium | reverse complement strand
CAGTGCGCGCTGCTACTTCAACCACGGGGAATGGAAGCCGATCACCAGCGTGACCGACACCATTCCCGTAAAGGGCGAGGCGCCGCGCGTGACCGTGCTGGAGTTTACCGAACATGGCCCCATCGTCGCGGAAGATCCTGCCCGCCAACGCGTGTTCGCACTGCGGTTCGTCGGCTCCGAGCCGGGAACGGCGGGCTATCTGGCATCGCTCACTCTCGACCGGGCAAAGAACTGGCCAGCGTTTGTCGATGCGGCGAGCCGGTGGCGGTTGCCGACCGAAAATCTTATTTATGCCGACACGGCGGGAAACATCGGCTGGGTGGCCTCAGGGTTGATGCCGATTCGTAGCTGGAGTGGGCTTCTGCCGGTGCCCGGCGACGGACGCTACGAGTGGAAGGGTTTTCTCAATGTCAGGGAGCTGCCGCAGTCGTACAATCCAGCCAGCGGTTTCATTGTCACCGCGAACAACAACATTCTCCCACCGGGCTATACGAAGCCGATCAACTACGAATGGGCCGCGCCATATCGGGCTGACCGTATTCGTTCCGTGCTCGAATCCAAGCCGAAATTCTCCATCGAAGATTTCAAGCGATTGCAGCATGATGAATACTCGGCGCCTGCAGCGACCCTCGTACCGGTGTTACTTGCGGCGGCCGACCGGCGGGGCGTTGGTGCGCGGTCCGAGGTGGTTGCGCTCAGGTCTTGGAATTTCGTCATGGAGAAAGATCAGGCGGCGCCGGCGATCTACGAGACGTGGCTGCGCTCGTTGCGCCATCGCCTGGCGGTGATGCTGCTGCCACCGGAGCTTGCGGAGATCGTGGTGCGTGAGTTTGAGCTCGAAACAATTGCTGACCTGATCAAGACGCCCGACGCGAAGTTCGGAGTACATCCGGACGCAGCGCGTGATTCACTCGTCCTTGCGGCGCTCGACGACGCGATAGTCACACTATCCACGTCGCTCGGCTCCGACGCGACAAAATGGAAATGGGGCGACATGCACCTGGCGCCATTCAAACATCCATTTGTGAGTGAGTTCGATCTTCAGCCGGCGCGCCGCGGAGGCGACGGGACGACAGTGAACGCGACATCGAGTTCGATCGGGTTCCAACAAAACGTCGGGGCGTCTTATCGCGAGATTATCGATCTCGCGAATTGGGATAACTCGTGGGCCACCAGTACGCCGGGGCAAAGTGGGCAGCCGGGCAGCTCGCATTACGGTGATCTATTGGAGCTGTGGCGGAATAATCAGTATTTTCCGCTCGCCTATTCACGGGCGAAGGTCGAACAACTGACGAAGCACGTCTTGCAGCTCGTGCCGGCACCCGGCGGGAAGTGATCCGATTGTTCGTGATACGTGCGTCGCGTCGCGTGCAACGTCACGTCGATAAGTAGGCGATCGCGTCTTCAGCCGTATAGGCTGGATGGGCGGCGACGAACTCGGTCATCGATAAGAGATCGTCGCCGCTGGTGATCAGCGGAATCTCCTCGACGCCGGTTGCGGTGCGCTGCTGCGGTTGACCTATGGTCGCCGTCAGGCCGTTGCATAGACAGCGACGGCCCACGGTGTCGGCGATGTCGCCGCCTTTTGCAACGTATGTATCGACCGGTTCCGCCGAGCACCGATAGACCATGCGTCCGTTGGCCGTGCGCGCCGCCACTCGTAGGTATCCTAGATCACAAACGCGTTGGCGCGATTCGGCGCGACCCTCGTCGCCGGGCAGCGTGACAATCTTAAATGGATATCCAGTGGGTGAGGCGCGCGGATCCGTGCGCAACGTCGCCTCACCCGCAACTACCGCGTCCAATACGCGTTTGCGAATCAGCGGGTCGATACCTGACTGCTCGCAATAGGCGAACAGTGTTCCCACTTGTATGCCCACCGCCCCGGCTTCGATCGCCGCCGCGAGACCTTCGGGCGACCCCGTTCCGCCGGCCAGCCAGAAGGGAAGTCCGAGTTCGCGCATCTTTTCCAGATCGACCACATCGCGCTCACCGTACAGCGGCTCGCCGAGTGCGTTGAGTTGTAGCGGGCCGCGCGGAGGTGCATTGTGGCCGCCTGCCGTTGATCCCTCCACCACGAATCCGTCAACACGGCCGTTTGATTTGCGTGCCAACGTGGCCGCAAGCGATGCCGCTGATACAATCGCGAGAAAAATCGGTCGGCGAAGCGTCCCGGTCGGCTCGGTCGTCGCGGGCCAATGGGCGATCGGATCAAAGGTTAAATATTCGACTTCGTCGCGGCCCAGCCCTTCGACGTCGAGTCTGATCTGCGCCACGGCGTGATTGACGTAACTGTCGAGTACGCCGGGAATGTCGCGCGGAATGCCCGCGCCCATTATCACGACGTCCACGTCGGCAAGCATCGCGCCGTACAGGGAGGCAAGGTTGGGCATTTGCACTTTGGTCAGCAGGTTAATGCCAACCTTCCCAGTGTGTCCCTCTTTCGCGAGCCACACTTCAACAAAATTTGCGAGCACCGTCACCTGTTGACGCGCCACGCTCACGATCTGTTTGTACATCGGTAACGCCTTGTACGCAGCGCCGTTGGCGCGTCCGGCAGGATTGAAGTAGCGACGCAGCACTTCCTCACCGACGCCTGGAATGGGAAAGTGCGAAATGGCGCGACGCATATCGCCGTGTGGATCGCCATCCTGAAGCCGCCGCACGAGGACCGTATCGAGCATGGTCCCGGATACGACACCGAGTTGGCCGGTGCGGCTCACCGCGTTGGCGAGTCGCCAGTTGGAAACCGCAACGCCCATTCCACCCTGAATGATTCTGGGGAGAGGCGGCGACTGTGTCTGCGAATCCGGTAAGCTCATTGTTCTGGCTCTGTGATGAATTGAAATCACGAATACAATGCTGGCACTGCCTTGCCTTTGAAGATCGCCTTGCGACGGACAGAGTATGTCGGCGTTTCCCCTACAATGGCGGCCCCAAACCCTGATAGTCGAAACTGGATGCGTCAGTAGTTTACGTATCAACTGCTGGCTTCAACGGAGAACGCTGTATGAGCCAGTCAGAACAGCCGACGCCGGCGAGGTCCATCATGAAACCGCATACTCGGAGCGACCCATGTTCATCGCCGCGTTACTCGTTGCAACACTGTCTGGCCTGACGAGTCCGACAAATACTATAGGACCGAAAAGTCCGACCGAAGGTCGAGTCACTTCGCCCACTGCGATCTCCGCACTATTGGCTGGCGCACGCGTGCCAAGTTTTTCGCGTCAGACCAAACTCGCGTGCACCGCTTGCCATTACGGCTTCCCGCAGCTCACGCCGTTCGGACGTCTCTTCAAACTCAATGGGTATACGATGTCGGGGCTACCCGCGATCACTGCCCAGAAAGACAGCGCATCGCGATTGCAGCTCTCGCTTCCGCCAATCGGTCCGCTTTCGGTGATGGCGATCGCGTCGGTAACGAGTCTGGCCACCGCGCTGCCCGGTACACAGGCCACCACTACGCAATTCCCGCAGCAGTTGAGTCTCTTCGCGGCAGGAGCGATCTCCGACAAGATGGGCATCTTCAGTCAATTCACGTATGAAGACCAGACAGGCAAATTCAGCATCGACAATGTGGACATCCGTTTTGCAAATCACACGACGATGGGCGGCAACGACTTGTTGTATGGTCTGACGTTGCACAACAACCCCACCGTGCAGGATGTGTGGAACACGACGCCGGCATGGGGCTACCCGTTCAACTCCTCGGGTGTTGCGCCGACGCCGTCCGCCGCCGCGCTGATTGATGGCGGGCTCGGGCAAGCCGTGGTGGGTCTCGGCGCCTATTCATTGATTAATAACATGGTGTATGCGGAAGTCACTGGTTATGTATCCGCGCCTCAGGGAGCGACACTTCCGCTCGATTCCACGGCAACAAACACTCCGCGCTCAGTCTCGCCGTACTGGCGCGTTGGTCTGCAGCATCAGTTTGAGTCGACGTACCTGATGGTCGGTACATTCGGCATGCAGTCCTCGCTCTATCCCACCGGTGTCACCGGTTTGACGAACAAGTTCACCGACATCGGGGCCGATGCACAATTCGAACACAAACTCGGCGCCAGCAACAGTATGCTCATTGGCCGGGCCAGCTACATCCATGAACAGCAGACCCTTGCCGCCGCGTTTGCTGCGACGCCGCAGGCGTCCGAGAATATCAAGAATTCCCTGGATACGTACAAGTTCAACTTGTCGTATCTCCCGAGCCCAACGCATACGATCTCGGTTGGGTTCTTCGGAAGTTCGGGCACACGGGACGACGTGCTCTACACGGCTGGCGCAGTGAGCGGCAGTAGTACGTCTAGCCCGGCAAGTCAGGGTGAGACGGTGGAGATCTCGACCACGCCCTGGCTCAACGTTCGCCTCGGCGCCCAGTACGTGATGTACCAGAAGTTCAATGGCGCATCGCGAAACTATGATGTGCCGATTGGTGGCCGTAGCGCGAAGGACAACAACACGCTGTATATGTATCTCTGGTTCGCGTACTAGGACGCGCGAATGCATGTTCGTTTGATTGCCCTGCTCGGATTGGCGCTAGCACTGCTGGTGACCGCGGGAACAGCCGCGGCCCAGCAGCCAGCGTCGCCGGAACCCGATACGCTGACGATCTCACCGGCAATGGTCGGTGCCGGTCGCGCAATTTTTCACGGCAAGGGTAGTTGCTTCGCGTGTCACGGCGCAAAGCTCGAGGGAACACAAGTCGCACCGACGCTCATCAAGAAGGTGTGGCGGGATGCCAAGGGCGGCGACTACAAAGCGATTTTTACAATCATCACACATGGAGTTCCGGCAACTGTGATGGTCGCGTTTCCCGGTGGCGTGACGCGCTCGGAGGCCATGAGTTTAGCGGCGTACATCTGGTCAATCAACAACAGGCAGGAGAAGCCATGATCATCACGCTTGCCGTGGTGGCCGCGCTGGCGTCGGGGATCGGCGCATCGCGCTCAGTGCCAGCGGAACGCGCCAGGACCGATCGCGTGACCGGCGCCGTGGCACTCACTCGACTGATAGAAGGGGCCCGACGAACTCCGAGTTTCGCACGGCAGATGAAACTAACGTGCAACACATGTCACCTCGGCGGCTTTCCGCAACTCACCCGATTTGGTCGGTTGTTTAAGCTAAACGGATATACGCTCTCCGGGCTGCCGGAGATCGTGGAACAGCTCGATTCCCTATCGCGGCGAACGCTTTCGCTTTCACCAATCCCCGGATTGTCCATGATGGCGATCGTCGATGTGACGAGCATTGCCAAGGCGCTGCCGGGAACAGCCGCAACGACGGCAGACTATCCGCAACAGCTCAGTTTCTTTTTTGGCGGCGAGATCGCGCCGAAGCTCGGGGCACTGGCACAGGTCACTTACTCCGACGCCACCGGCCGGATGAGCATCGACAACACTGACATACGATTCGCGACCCACGCAAAGATTGCCGGACATGACGTCCTGTACGGTGCATCGCTGCACAACAATCCGACCGTGCAGGATGTGTGGAATACGGCGTCTGCCTGGAGCTACCCGTTTGTATCGCCGACGTTCGTACCGCGGCCGTCGGCGAGGCCGTTGCTTGAAGGAGGCTTGGCCCAGTCCGTACTCGGGCTGGGTGGATACGCACTGTATGACAACGTGCTATATGCGGAGATCAGC
>JANYBD010000255.1 GCA_025360995.1 Gemmatimonadota bacterium | reverse complement strand
TCATCGAGAATGATGCAGGTGGCGTGTATCGTTCCGACGACGGTGGCACGACGTGGATACAACTGAACCAGGAGCGCAAAATCCTGCGCCGACCAGGTGCGTCCGCCATTCACCGATACATTCGCACCGCCATCATTGGATTCGATCATGCGATTGGGGTCGGCTGGCGAGATCCACAGATCGTGATTGTCACCGTGGGGAACTTGAATCCCCTGCGGGAATGTTTTTCCGCCGTCGCGCGAACGATAGAAGCCCGTATTGAGTGCGTAGACGATGTTCGTGTCCTTGGGGTCCGCGTATACGCGCGAATAGTACCACGCGCGTTGGCGGAGTTTGCGCTCCTGGTTCAGTTGTATCCACGTCGTGCCACCGTCGTCGGAACGATACACGCCACCTGCATCATTCTCGATGACGGCCCAGATTCGGGACGATCGGGCCGGCGATACCGCCAATCCGACCTTGCCCCACAATCCTTTCGGTAAGCCGGCATTCGCGGTGATTTCCTTCCACGATTCGCCACCGTCGGTCGACTTAAAAATGCCGCCGCCGGGGCCGCCCGAATTCATGGACCACGGAGTGCGAGAGGCAAACCAGAACGCCGCATACAACACGTTCGGATCATTCGGATCAATCGCGAGATCCGAAATGCCGGTGCCGGCATCGCGATATAAAACCTTTCGCCAGGATTTACCACCGTCGGTTGTCTTGAACACACCGCGCTGATCGTTGTTGCCGTAGGCATGACCGAGGACACCCACCCAAACAATATTCGGGTTGGTCGGATGAATGCGGATGCGATTGACATGATTCTTCACATCGAAATACACAACTTTCGACCATGTCTTCCCCGCATCGGCAGTCGTCCAAACACCGTCACCGGGCGCGGTATTGCCGCGAATGTCCGTCTCTCCGCCACCCACCCACACGATATCCGGGTTCGACTCGCTCACCGCGACGGCCCCAATCGTGCCGCCGAAATACTTATCCGTGGACGGTACCCAACTCAATCCGCCATCCGTGGTCTTGAACACACCGCCTCCGGTGGTTCCCATCCAGTATTCGTTCACCCGCGAGGCAGATCCGGCAACCGCGACCGACCGCCCGCCGCGATACGGGCCGATCTCGCGCCATCGCATTCCCGAAAAAGCGCTCGAGTCGAACGACTGTGCCGGCACGCGCGTAGCGAGCACTAGGGCAAGCAAGGCAAAACACACTGTGCGGCTGGCGAAGGCGGGGGTATTCACGTGGGTCCTCCCATGGGTACGGAACTGAGTCGTACATTAAACTACGTCTCGTCACGCATTGCGCGACACTAATGACAAAAGTTATCCGCAGAACAAGCGACATTCTTCTCTACGAGGTTTGCGTGTCTCTCCAGCTTCGATCATCCGTAGCACTCATCGCGACAGCGGCCGTTGTCCTTGGTTGCCAGCGCACTCCGCAGTCGGTGCCTGGAACGACATCACTCGACTCGCCAAATCGGCTGCCCACCGGCCGCATGCTCGACCCTGTCGGTTCCGTGACAGACCTTGGTTCAATGCCCCTCGCCATGGTCCTTTCTCCCGACGGAAAAAAGGTCGTCATTCTGTTGAATGGATACCGCGAGCAGGGGGTACAGGTCGTCGATCGGGCGACCGGTCGCGTGGACCAAACGAGTGTCCAGCCCGCAACATTTCTCGGCATCGCGTTTTCGCCGGATGGGCGCACGTTGTACACCTCTGGCGGAAATCAGGACGTCGTGTATCGCTTCGCATGGAACAACAACCGCGCCATGCTCAGAGACAGCATTATCCTCGCGCCCAAGGCTGCGCGTGGCGGCGGCACTCGCTATCCCGCTGGCATAGCTGTTTCGCCAGACGGTCGCCGGCTGTATGTCGCAGAGAATCTGGCCGACTCATTGGCGGTCATTGACCTCGCGAGCGGTCGCGTGGTGCAACGCGTCCCCACCGAACGGTGGCCTTACGGTGTTGTCGTTGCAAAAAATGGCGCCGTGTACGTCTCGTCCTGGGGTGGCACAAGCGTATCCACCTTCATGCCTGGTACGAATGGAACTCTCGGGAGTGGCGCCCGCATTCGCGTGGGGCGACATCCGTCTGCCATGAGGCTCAATGCGGATGGGTCACGCCTATTCGTGGCGTCAGCGAGCACCGATCGAATTTCGGTTGTCGATACGAAAACACAACGCGTCATCAATCAAATCATCGATACGCCGCCCAGTGGACCGGGGGAAGGAAGCACGCCAAACGCCATTGAGCTTTCCGCCGACGGCACGCGACTCTATCTCGCCGAAGCCGATAACAACGCCATCGCTATTGTAGATCTGTCCTCGGAATCGTCGGGACTCACCACGGCACATGGCAATGATCGCGTTGCCGGTCGCGTGCCCACGCAATGGTATCCGACGGCAGTCATCGCGCGTGGTGACTCCCTCATCGCCCTCACCGGTAAGGGACGAGGGACTGGTCCGAATCGCGGCGGGCCGCAGCCGGGGCGAGGGCGTACCGATGCGGGATTCAGTCCCGCGCAGTACACACTTGGCCAAACCTCCGGGACCCTTGTGACTTCGTTGTTCGCACGCGCCACCGGCCTCGATCTCAATGCACTTTCTTCGCGCGTGGCAACAGCCAACCGATGGGGAGAGGCGCGAGTCGAATCGCGCGTGCCGCCATTTCAGCATGTGATCTACATCGTCAAAGAAAATCGCACGTACGACCAATTGCTCGGTGATCTCTCGCAGGCCGATGGAGACACCGCACTCGCATTCTTTCCGCGATCGATCACACCCAATCATCATGCGCTGGCCGAACGTTTTGGAATCTTCGATCGCTTCTTTGTGAATGCAGAAGTCAGCCCGGACGGCCACAACTGGTCGATGGCCGCTTATACCACAGACTATTTACAGAAAACGGTGCCGCAGAACTATTCGTCGCCGAGCCGTGGTCGCACGTATGACTGGGAAGGCACCAACCGCAACAAACTCCCTATCGACGGTGACGATGTGGCGGAGCCGGCCAATGGGTATTTGTGGAACCTCGCGCAAAAGGCCGGCATTACATTCCGCAATTTCGGCGAATTTGTAATTCCGGCGAATACCGACACCGACAATCCGTTGCCGACCGGATATCGGGGCAACAAGCCATTCCTGCGCGCCCATACCAACCCGGCATTTCCAGGGTTTGATTTGGCCATCCCAGATCAAAAACGCGCGGACATTTGGCTTGCCGACCTCGCCGAGTACACAGCGACAAACGACATGCCGCGTTTGCAGATCGTCCGACTCCCAAACGATCACACCTCCGGCGGTCGCGCAGGCGCGCCCACTCCGCGCGCCCAGGTCGCCGACAATGATCTCGCACTCGGGCGTATGATCGAAGGGCTTTCGCGGTCACCATTCTGGAAAAACACACTCGTGATCGTCCTCGAGGATGATGCCCAAAACGGCGCCGACCACGTGGACTCGCATCGGTCGCTCTTGTTGATGATCTCGGCATGGAGTCGATCTGGTGTATATCACCGATTCGCCAATACAACAGATGTCCTCGCCACCATTGAGAGAATTCTTGGGCTCGGATCGCTGTCGCAATTCGATCACTTCGGCCGGCCAATCACTGAACTGTTCGCCGAACAGCCGGACCTTCGGCCCGTCGTGGCATTGATTCCTACGCAGAGTCTGACCGAGATGAATCCGCCCGCCGGACGCGAGGCGCGTGAATCCGCCCACCTTGACCTGCGCATCGAAGATGCAGCGGATGAAGCACTGTTCAATCGCATTCTCTGGCGAATGATGAAAGGTGATACCGACCCGTTTCCACGGGCGCGTCGTATGTCCACGCTCGAGTTCACGCGCGCGCGGTGAGTGCACGACGGTGGGCGCTGGTGGTGGTGTCATTCACCGTTGCACTCGGAGTCTCCGGGTTCATTCTTTGGTCCGGATGGGCTCGGGCGGGAGCGCCTCCGACCATTCCATTGGCCACACACGCATTGGCGCTGCTCGCGGTTCTCGCGGAGATCGCCACACGCACGGTCAAGATTCAATGGAGCGCCGCCGCGCTGCGAATTCCGTTGAGCTTTGCGAATTCCCTCCGCGTCTGTTTGGGTGGCGACTTTGGCGCGTCCATCACACCATCTCGCTCTGGTGCCGAACCGGCGCGCTATCTCGTGCTGGCCGAAGCGGGGGTCGCGCCGGCGGGCACACTCCTGATTCTTTTTTTTGAATTGTTTCTGGAGATGACGTCACTCGCCTTGTTGTGCATACTCTTGGCCCTGCTCTTCAGAGGATCCGGCGGAGCGGTCGTTCCTCTGATGGCAGCGATGGTCGGTGGCTATGCAACAATTGTTCTTTCCGTCGGCGCATTCGGCAATCTGCTCGCCCACCGGAATGCCAATGGTCCACCACCGCAGTGGGCTCGATCGATCGGTCTGCATGCTGGCCGATGGCGGGTGGTGCAACGGTCGCTGCGCGCCTTGCGCGAAGGGATCGCCGCACTGAAGCATGCTCGAGTCAAGCCGATGATGCTCGCGTTTTTTTCGTCGATGGTCCACGTGTTGCTTCGACTCTCCGTATTGCCAATCCTCGCGTTGGCGATGGACCCTTCACTGCCGCTCGCGAAACTCATGCTTTGGCCGCTGGTATTCCTGTACGGTGGCGTGATTGCACCAGCTCCAGGCGGCGGCGGTACGGTGGAATATGCGTTCAAGCTTGCCTTCACCGGCGTGATGACCCCGCAGGTCCTTGGCGGCGCGCTCGTCTGGTGGCGATTCTACACGTTCTATCTCTACATGATTCTCGGTGCGATTGCCGCCGGGAGCACCGTGATGAAGGCCCTTCGCCAAAAATCAGACAAGCAGGCGCACATCCAAGCCGAAGAGAAACAGTGACCGCTTTTGCACCGTTCACCGTTGAGTGGGCGGAATCGCTGCGTCGAATCATCGACAATGACCCCGACTACCGTAACGTGGGGAGCGGATGGAAATGGCCTATCGCGCTTGTCTTGAATGCGGCACCGGCGCTGGGGTTTGCCGCTGATGTGGTCGTTGAACTCACCTTAAGCGGCGGTGCCTGCACAGCGGCCCGGATCATCACCGTACCGGAGATTGCCGCACCCTTTGTGCTCCGCGCCGACTACGCCGTGTGGAAAGAATTGGCGCGTGGCTCGCTCGATCCACTCGTGGCGCTGACGAGTCGCCGGATTGTCCTGACGGGTTCTCTTCCCAAACTTTTATTTCACGCCAAAGCGGTGCGCGCACTGGTCGCGTGTGCGCAACGGGTTCCGACACAATTTCCGGATGACGTATAGCTTTGTCCTACGCAGGCCTACGCGGGCTCGCCGGCGGCGCGATCCGCTGTGCGTTCGATCACCCGCACCGCCATCAGGTTCTGATCTGCGCGGTGCATAGTCTGCTGAAGACTTTCCGACGGCCGGCGTGTGGCGCTACCGAGTGAGAACGGGACAGGTGCCGTGCGAAGAGCCGAACGTTCCAGCCGTTGCGCAACCATTTCAGTGTGCGCCTCAGCGGCCCCGCCAAGCACGATCACGAATTCATCCCCTCCAATGCGCACAACTGCTTCCTCGGCGCGCACCTGTCGCATCAAAAAGCGACTCATGCGAATCAGGGTGTTGTCGCCCATCTGATGTCCGTGGGTGTCGTTGTACTGCTTGAAATGATCAATGTCGATGAAGATGCATGACCACATTGCGTCAGGTGCCACCGACAGCCGTTGATCAAGATCGGCGAGGTAGCGGCGATTGTAACAACCCGTAAGCGGGTCGCGGATACTCTGCTCGCGCAAAGCATCTTCATGGATTTTTCGCGACGAGATATCAACAAGAATTCCGTGATAGAATAATTCACCCGTGTCCGCCTCTCGGCAGACATACGTGGTATCGAGTACCGTGCGCAACGTTCCATCCGGCCGGACAATCTGCAGTTCAAACTCCCGGACCGCACCATCCCGGTCGAGCATTTCAAGTTCCAGAATCCGACGAGCCGGATCCACGACCATGTCACCAAGCCCGTACATACCTAGGGCATCAACGGACATCACCCCGAGCATTTCCAGGAACGCTGGGTTCGCGTCCAGAATTTCGCCGCGAACGTTTGCGATATAAATACCCTCGCGCAGATTCTGCACGAGGGTGCGCAAACTTGCTGGATCTGACAACGAGGCAAGTCCTGCCGGCGGTGTCCTGACAACGCGACCGGGCTTCTCCCTGTCGGTCATGTGGTCGAACCGGCCGCTGGAATTACTGCCGCGGACGCCGCGGACGCTGCGGAGGCGGCATCGGCCACGGGTGCAGGCGCGTCAGCCTCTGTAACCGGAGACATGTGTGGCAATGGTGTTTTGTCATCCACCACCGCCACGCGTCGCTCCCACTGTCGCATCATCTGAATAAATGAGTGCGCAAGTTCGGCATCGAAATCCGGCCCTGCGCCAGACTGGATCTGTGTGAGTACGCGCTCCGGTTCCCACGCTTCGCGGTATGGCCGATTCGTTCGCAGGGCGTCGTACACATCGCAGATGTGAACGAGCTTGCTCGCTTTATGGCAATCGCGGTGAAAATGGCGCGACGGATATCCACCGCCATTGATCATGATGTGATGCTCATACGCCACCGCTGAGGCGAGATCAAGCTGTCGGTCGCTCTCAAAGATAATTTTTGCACCTTCCGCCGGATGGCGGCGCATGATTTGCCACTCTTCGTCGCTGAGCTTACCAGGTTTCGTCAACACATCCTTCGGGATGCGCACCTTGCCAAGGTCGTGCAACAATCCGGCAACGCCAAACGCCCGAACATCTTTCGCACCGAGCCCGATAAACTCCGCCAGCGCCATCGAGAGCACACTCACGTTGAGTGAGTGCGTGGTCGTGTATTGGTCAAATTCCTTCAGCTGCAATAGCGGGATGACGATATCCCGATCCCCGTGCATGGCCACTGAAAGTGACCGGACCACACTCTCGGCTTCGATTAGCGGCAACTCGCCACTCATCTCCACCTCGTCGTGCAACCAACGTATCGTATCCGCCTCCTCGCCCAGCGAGTACTGGATGGTTGCCGTCGGTAACAATTCCTCAGGGCGAATCACACCTTCCGACCCCTTCACACCGATGGCGCCAAACTTGATAGTGGATCGACGCTCCGGGCTGCGCGTCGAACTGTCGATGCCCTGCAATGTCAGACGCGCCAGTGCGTCTTCAAGAAATCCTTCGAATTCATCACGCTCGACCGCAGTCGCAAACTCCAACCGCTGAATCCCGGCGTTCGCAAGACGCAACCCCCAATCCCATTCCTTAAGCTCGCGAAGCGCCACCTGGCCATAGATCACATCGAGGCCGAGGAACGAAAACTGCGGCGTGCGGTCTTTTTCCTGGAGGCGCTTCAGATATTCGAGCGACGAATCAATCACACGCTCACGCGCCGGGTGTCCCGGAGCGTACAAGGCCATCGTCGACAGCGCCTGTGCGAATGAATTGAGAAACTTTGCGGCTTCTGCGCTCATGTCCCGGCCCCGCGACGTCCTACCGCTTCGATGATTTCCGAATCTGAACTCTCGGTCGCCAGCTCAAGGACGGCCTGAGAGGCTGGATCCGAGCGCCAGTGCATCGCCAGCCCGGCCAATGCGGCGAGCATCTCCGGTGATTTGCTGGCAAGTGCCCGACGACGCAGAAGTTTCTTTCGGCCCAGCGTGCGGCGCACCAAAAACGCCACTACGTCCGGCGACCGATACGAAGACAGAGCCCGCACTCCAAGCGCCCGCAGATCTGGTGAGAGCGCAGAATCGTCTGCGCGCACCATCAAAATTCTGGCCGCTTCACTCGGGCAATTCGTCATGGACGCGCCCAAGGCCAGCCGGACAATCCGCTCATCCGGATCCGAGAGTGCCGCAGCAATCGCCAGGTCACGCATGGCCGGAACTTTGATCAACATTCGCAATGCTTCGCGGCGCACTGGGCCATCAGCGTGCCGAATAAATTCACGCGGGGCGAATCCGGCCGGAAGCTCGGTCAATTTTCCGAGTATCACCAGCAACAATCTCTGCATGCTCCACCGCGTACCGGTCAACCGTGACACGACGAGTGGTCCAACATCATTCCCAAGACCGGCGAGCATCTCCACGAACACGGACGCCAGTCGATCATCAGCACTTTCCAGCATATCGAGCAAGGGGTCTGCGGCAGATAATTGCATGCGGTTTACCAGCCGTTGCACGACCTGCACGTTGACAGATTCGCGTTGGATTTGTTGGTACAATCGGTCGGCGGTAGCAACGTGGCGCCACAGTGCATCACGCATCCAGCCCTCAGGCGCCAAGTCCAATAAGTCCAACAGTGGCGCGATGTCTGCGCGGGATGCCATCTGGTCCGTCGACCGCCACACCGGCTCACCAAGAATCTGAATTTCCAGGCCCATCGCCAGCAAACGCTCAGGTTCGCAGGGAAGTGCGTCGTCGGTCGGTTGGAATACCGGTGTCTCGCGCGACATTTTGTCGAGCGCCAGGCGGTATCCATCCGGATTCGGATCGTCGAGCTGCCATCCACTAATCAGCTGTTGCACCTGCTCCCGAAGCGCACCATCAGCTGCCGGACGCGTCAGTGCGCTCCCCTCGTCGGCGTGAACAGCCAGTTTCGACAACATTCGCACCAGAGAATGCGAGATATTCTGACCAGATGTGCTAGCGGCGGCTTGGACCAGTTCCACGACCGCATCGACCGCCATTCCCTGCGCGGCGGCATTGACAAATTTTTTCCGCTGGCGCGAATCGCCACCCATTTCCAGCAATCGCGCCAATGTTTCGGGTTGAAGTGTCGACACCAGACGGGATATCCGCCGCTGCAGGGCCGCAGCTTCCTTGCCACCCTTGGCTTTGAGCTCCTCGGCAATCTGCAGCAGATATCCAACGACCACTTGATCGTACGCGGCATCTTTCTTGTGCTCGTCAATCGCCTTCGCCACCATTACCGGGTCGGTCGACTCCGCGGAATCGAGCCGTTCGTCTGTCGACTCGGCGGCTAGCGCGGCGCGCGCCAGTCCAATCCATAGCTGAGCGGCGCGACTTTTGTCTCCGCGCATCTCGGCTTTATCGTTGTCGTCTGGTGCATCCGGGTCCTCGTCGAGCAACTGCAATTGCTCGAACGTAAGCGGAAAGAGTCGGATGTGCTCCCATTGTTGCAGAACTTCCGGCCCCTCCAGCCCAAGCGGCTTCGCACGCCGACCGGCATCAACCGAAATAGTGGCCAACACATCGTCGATCTCAGCGATCTTCACGCCTTGCGTGAATTTCACAGCCCCGAGATGGTGGCGATGGAGACGTTGCGCCAGATCTCGTAGCACGGGATTATTGTCGTCCGTGGCCACGCCTTCAATAATTAACTGTTGCCGGGCAACGCCGAGCGACAGCGATGCGCGCTCCTGCAACAACGCATCAATACGCCGAGCGATCCCCGAGGTCGCGCTCTCAAGGAGCGGATGACCCGGAGGATAGATCGCATTCTTGTGCAATCCGATCGAAAGCTCGATCAGGAAGTCGGAAAGCTCACGAGAAAGTGAGGCTGACGATTCCCCGACTGATGTCAGGCGACTCATAGCGGCAAATATGGTCAAAATCTCGACGGCGGTCAAAGGCGTGACAGTGTTGAATAGTTCTTGGCTCGGTCTCGGCGCGTATCGGCGCCGCCGCGCCCCGATTACCTTCCCGCCTTCCCCTCGCTCCCAACATCGCCGTACCGCCGCATTGAGGAGTATCTGACGTGGCAACACTAGCGAACGACGCCGTGCAATTACTCGCCATCAATACCGTCCGCACACTGTCGATGGATGCTGTACAGGCCGCCGACAGCGGCCATCCGGGCACGCCGATGGCACTCGCCCCACTGGCCTATTCGCTCTACCTGCGGCATGTGCGCCATAACCCGGCCGACCCCGCTTGGCCAAACCGTGATCGGGTGGTGCTGTCTGCCGGCCATGCGTCGATGTTGCTCTACTCCACGCTTTTTCTCTGTGGCTACGATCTTTCGCTTGACGATATCAAGGCATTCCGGCAATGGGGCAGTAAGACCCCAGGCCATCCGGAAGTCGGCCACACAGCCGGTATTGAAACAACAACTGGCCCACTCGGCCAGGGTATCGCCAATGCGGTTGGGATGGCTGTGGCCGAACGCCATCTCGCCGCAACCTTCAATCGCGACGGACACGCAATTGTCGATCATTTCACCTGGTTTATTGCTGGTGACGGATGCCTTATGGAGGGCATTTCGCATGAAGCCGCGTCGTTTGCCGGCCACCAGAAACTCGGCAAGTTGATCGGATTCTTCGACGACAATCGCATCACGATCGACGGTGGGACCGACCTGTCGTGCAGCGATGATGCCGCGAAACGCTTCGAAGCATACGGCTGGCAGGTGCTCCACATCGCCGACGTCAACAATCTCGCGGAAATTGACACCGCCATTGCCGCCGCGAAGTCCGACACAATTCGTCCATCACTCATCATCACCCGCACACATATCGGGTTCGGCAGCCCCAATAAAGTCGATTCAGCCAAGGCACATGGCGAAGCGCTGGGCAAGGATGAAATCGTGCTCACCAAGCACGCACTGGGCTGGCCTAGCCTCGAACCATTCTTCGTTCCCGATACCGCGTTGGCGCACTGGCGACAGGCACGCGAAAATGGTGCGAAATACCAGGAGCCTTGGCGACGTCAGTTAATTGCCTACTCGCAAGCATTTCCCAACGACGCAAAAGAGCTCGGTCGCCGGCTCCACGGGGATCTCCCCGGCGGGTGGGAAGCCGCACTT
>JANYBD010000240.1 GCA_025360995.1 Gemmatimonadota bacterium | reverse complement strand
CAATGATCGTTCTGTGCGATCCTCAAATAGTTGAGCGGCTTTGAGCAAAAAGTTTCCGAGTTGCCCCGATTCCTCACCGACGGCAACAAGTTGCGCGAGCACCGCAGGCATCACCGGCTCGGCGGCGAGGGCGCTGGAAAGAGATGCCCCATCGCGCACCGCAATGCTCACCCGCTCAGCTGCCGCGCGGGCGAGCGCGTCGTCGAGCGATACGGTCGCATCGTGCAACGCCGCGAGCAACGGCGCTCCACCTTCAAGTAAGGTGCCGGTGAGACGGGCGAACCGCGCCGCGCCGCTCTCGTGGCGCAACGTGCGGATCAGCGGCAATCCATCCAGAAATTCGGCGATCATCAACCGCCCGCTCAGCGTGCGGCGCAGGTTGGCGAAGACCAATAGCGAACCACCAATCACCAGCGGAATCACATACCAGAACCGGCGGACAATGTGGCTAGCGCCGAGTACAAAGGCCGTGGAGGCCGGCAGTCGCGCGCCGCTGCGCTGCAACAGCTCGGCGAAATTGGGCAGCACCACAAGCAGCAACACGAGAATCGCCCCGCCTCCGGCCAGCGCGAGCAAAACCGGATAGAGTGCCGCGGACGTGAGCCGGCTGCGCAGATGCGCGTCGCGTTCGAGCTGGGTCGTGAGTCGCGCGAAACTTTGTCCAAGATCGCCACTGCGTTCGCCGGCACGGACGAGACCGGTGTAGTGTGGCGGAAACAACGCCGGATACAATGCGAGCGACTCAGCTAATGCGTCTCCGCGTTCGATACGGGCACGCACATCGCTTATCGCGTCGGCGGTGATACCGGGACGCAGTCGCGCCGCGGTCTCGAGAGCGCGGGCGAGTGGGAGACCAGCGGGCAGAAGTGCGGCGAGCGTTCGCGTGATTTCCAGAACATCGGCTCGATAGCGCCATGCTGCTCCGAATGCCGGCGTGGACGGAATCGAACTACCTTCGACAATTTCAAGCACGAACAACCCTTCGGCTTCGAGCTCGGCGGTGAGCGCGCCGGACGTCGGCGCGCCGCGTGAGCCGCGGCGTTCAATTCCAGCTGGGTCGATTGTGATGAAAGCGAATGTGGGCATTCAGCGGAGGCAGCGTGGGGCGTGGGGCGTGTGATCGGATCATCTAATGTACGGCCTGGCGTTGCACCGTCAGGTGATCATCGTGAGTATGACGGCATAGTCGCAAGGACGTTCATGGAATGAGGGATATCTCCGCCGCCCACCGGGACATTTTTAGGCTAGGGGACCAAACACCTCCCCGTTAGCGCCATGCGGCCATTAGATCGTCGCACTCATCCGTTGTGGCTGCCACGGCGGATTCCAGTTCTCCGGGCGCTGAATTCGCACGCAGACGAGAATCGGGACCGAGGGATCATTGTAATCGAGCCACCGGCTGGTGGCCCACAGCATCGGAAGGCCGCAGAGATAGGCGAGCAACACGATAGGACTGCCGTACGTCACTATCTCCGTCACGGAGCCCAAGCCCAGCTCGTCCACGAGCCTGCGCACGCCAGCGGGCGTGTACCAACGCTCAACGAAAGTCCGCGTGCCCGGCGAGTACTCGAGCGTAAGGGGATATGACGATACGCACGGGAAGTTGCACAGGAGCACGCCGCCTGGCTTCAGCAGCCGGACCGCGTGGAAGAGCGCTGCACGGTCGTCGGGAAGGATGTGCATCGTGAACTGATTCACGAAAACGTCGTACGCCTCCCCCGGCACCTCCCACGCGCGCTGGAGGTCGGCGACAATCGTGATCCCAGGTGCGGGCGCAACGTCGAGGGCATCTGCGCGCGTTATCGCCGCCCCACCGATACCGCGAGTCAGATCGGTATTTCCGATTTCGAGCGCCACACCACGGATGTCGTCGCGGTGCCTCTTGAGAAACCGACCCCAGTAACCGCGCACGGGAAGGAGACCGAGCACGGTAGTCTCGTCGAACGGTGTCTGCGAGCGGCTCCGCAACCACCATGCCGAGGCGAGCGTCCAGAGGATCGCCGGCACGTGGCGCACCCCCATCAACATGCGACGCGTACGCCGCACGTTGCGCGAGAGAAACGACGGTCGGGTGATCGCCCTGCTCATTTCCTATTCTTCCTCCTTGAATTCGAGCTGCCCCTCTTCCGGCGGCCCCTCTTCTCCTTCCAACTCCCCTTCACCGTCCTTGTCGTTCTCATCCGGCACCACACGCGCGACGGCGGTAATCAAATCCCCCATCTCGAGGTTGATCAACTTCACT
>JANYBD010000216.1 GCA_025360995.1 Gemmatimonadota bacterium | reverse complement strand
TTGGTGGCGCGACGCCAACCGCCGCAGGCGGCAGGCCACGAAATCAAGCTCAACTACGCGACGCAAGTCGAAACGGAACCACCAGCGATTGCTGTCTTTGGGAATAATCCGGAGATGGTGCAGGAACACTATGTCCGGTATCTGCACAACGGGTTTCGGGAGTTCTGGGGATTCGACGGCAATCCGCTGCGGATTCTGATGCGTCGTAAATCGGTTCCGAAGTAGCGTCCGTGCATCCGGCACTCGGCCTGCCTATCGCGTATGTCTGTGGGTCATTCCCGTCGGCGTATCTCGCTGGCCGAATGCTCAAAGGCATCGATTTGCGCACGGTCGGATCCGGAAACCTGGGTGCGACCAACGTATTGCGAAACCTTGGTACTCCAGCAGCGATTGTCGTGCTGCTGCTGGATGCGCTGAAGGGTGGGCTACCCGTGTATTTCCTGCCGCGGTTGCTGGACGCCGGGGCTCCGGACTCGAATCCCGCACTATGGTGGGCCCTTGCCTACGGTGTTGCGGCGATCGCCGGTCACGCGAAGTCGGTGTTCCTGCTTTGGCGGGGCGGTGGGAAAGGTGTGGCAACGGCGTCCGGTGTGTTCGCCGCGCTCGTCCCGGGAGCGTTGGCCACGACCACAGTAATTTTTCTGATTGTTGCTGCCGCCACGGGATATGTGTCACTCGGCTCGATCGTTGCTGCACTCTCGCTACCGATATTCGTCTGGCTCGACCACGGGTCCACGCCGGTATTCTGGGTAAGTCTCGCAGTGGCCGCGTTCATTCTCTGGACGCACCGCGTGAACATACAACGATTGCGCGCCGGCACGGAAAGCAGTTTGCGCCGGGGAAAAACGAAAGTAGCAGAAGACAAGGAGCGCGCGATATGAAGTGCGCGGTCATCGGCGCTGGTGCGTGGGGCACCGCGCTGGCCAACCTGCTGGCGGAGAACGATCACCAGACCGTGCTCTGGTCGTTCGAGAAAGATGTGGCGGCAGCTATCAACGAAGGGCATGGGAATCCCCGGTTTCTCGGCGGCTTTCGTTTGCATCCTTCATTGCGCGCGACCACAGATTATTCAGCGGCGGCGCAAGGAGCCGAGTTGGTGCTTTTTGCTCCGCCCAGTCACGTGCTCCGTGACGTCGCAAAGGAAACGAGAGCGGCGATGTTACCAGATGCCGTGCTGGTCGTGGCGACGAAAGGTATCGAACGCGATTATCTGTCATTGATGACCGGCGTAGTCGAAGAAGTTTTTCCGGAGCACGATGTGGTTGGGCTTTCCGGGCCAACCTTTGCGGCGGAAGTGGCGGCACGCCAACCCACGGCAATCGTGGCCGCCAGCAAGAGTGCCGATGCAGCGGTGAAAACCCAGCAAGTGCTCAGCTCACCCAGCTTCCGCGTTTATACCCACGACGATGTAATTGGAGTTGAACTTGGCGGCGCGCTCAAGAACGTGATGGCCGTTGCGACCGGCATCTCCGATGGACTCGATCTGGGGTTCAATGCCCGAGCGGCGTTGATTACTCGCGGGCTCGCCGAGATTACCCGACTTGGTGTGAAACTTGGTGCGCGCGCCTCAACGTTTGCCGGCCTTGCTGGCGTCGGCGATCTCGTATTGACCTGCACCGGAGCGCTGAGCCGCAATCGTTCGGTCGGATTGGAGATTGGGCGCGGTGCGACGTTGGCCGAAGTCATGGCGAATCGCGAAACAGTCGCCGAAGGAGTGGTCACTACCGAGACGGCAAAAGCACTCGCCGAGCGCGAGGGAGTGGAGATGCCAATCGTGAATGCCGTGCATCGAATTCTGTTTGAGCGTCAGCCGGCCCGCTGGGCGCTTGTGGAGCTCATGGCGCGCGGATTGCGCGGGGAGCAGGACTGATGAGCGCTCGTCCCACTGATAAGCCCGAGGCCGTGCAAGAGTTTTTTTCCATTGGTGACGTGTGCGCGCTCACCGAACTCAAGCCGCACGTACTCAGGTATTGGGAAAGTCAATTCAAGTTTCTCAGTCCAGCGAAGAACCGGTCCGGCAACCGCGTGTATCAGCGGCGCGAGATCGAGATGGTTCTGCTGGTGAAAAATCTTTTGTATTCAGAGAAGTACACGATTGATGGCGCACGGCAGAAACTGGATGAGTTCCGGCGCAATGGTGGTATTAAGCCTCAGGCGCGTATCGGACTCGATTTTGAGACCGTCCACGCAGTCGAGAAAGAACTTCGCGAAATCCTTGCGCTCCTCGAAGGAGATACACTGTAATGCTTCTCCTCTGCAGCAATGACGATGGCATTCTCGCGCAAGGTCTTCACGTTCTGGAACAAGCGGCGAGAACGCTCGGAGACGTATTTGTGGTGGCGCCGGATCGCGAACAAAGCGCGACGAGTCATTCGCTGACCCTACACCATCCGTTGCGGCCGGTTCAACTCGGTGACCAACGCTGGCAGGTGGACGGCACTCCGACGGATTGTGTGATGCTTGCGATCGGTGCGTTGATGCCCAAGCCGCCTGATTTCGTATTGAGCGGAATTAATCACGGCCCGAATATGGGCGAGGACGTGCTGTATTCCGGCACCGTCGCTGCGGCGATGGAGGGACTTGCGCTCGGTGTGCCGTCAATCGCCGTTAGCTTTGCAGGCCGTAACATGATCGGCGCCGACGGCGGACTGCTGAATCAGCATGTTGATTCACTCTCCGCACTTCTAAAGCACCTTACTTCGTTGAAGGATTTTCCGCGAAATACATTGTTCAACGTGAATATCCCGGCGATTCCGCCAGAAGAAGTGAAAGGCGTCAAGCTCACGAAGCTTGGACGCCGGGTGTTCAATGATTCGATCGCCAAGATGAAAGATCCGTGGGGGCGTCCGATCTTTTGGATCGGTGGTGGGTCGGTCACGTGGGGCACGGACGAAGGCACCGACATTGTGGCGGTACGCGACGGATACATCTCGGTGACGCCACTGCATCTCGACGTCACGCATCAGGCGCGTCTCGACGATGCGGAGTTGTGGTGGAAAGCCCCATAGGGCGGCAGTTCGGCGGCGCGCGTCGCCGTTTGATCGAGGAATTGCAGGCGAAGGGCGTGAATGATCTCGCGGTGCTTCGCGCGTTCGATCTGACGCCGCGTCACCTGTTTGTTCCGACTGGCGTGCAGCATCGGGCGTACGACGATTCCGCGTTACCCATTGGCAATGCGCAAACAATCAGCCAACCATCGGTTCACGGTCGCTACCTCGCCGCGCTGGCGCTGACCGGCACGGAGAAGGTGCTGGAAATTGGCACCGGTTCAGGATATCAAACCACTTTGCTCGCGCATCTCGCAGCCCAGGTGTTCAGCGTGGAACGCATTGCTCCGCTGCTGGATCGGGCCCGTGAGGTAATCCGCGATTGCGGCGTATCGAATGTCTCGCTGCTGCTTGGCGATGGCACGTACGGTTGGAAAGCGTTCGCGCCATACGATGCAATTCTCGTAAGTGCCGGAAGCCCCGACGTTCCACAGCCATTGCTCGATCAGCTCGCCGAAGGAGGACGGCTTCTTGTGCCTGTTGGCGGTCGCGAGGAACAGAGCCTGTTATGCATTGTGAAACGCGGTGACACATTCGAGCAGACCGAGCTTGCCCCCGTGCGGTTTGTGCCATTGCTGGGCGATCACGGATGGACACAATGATTGAGCAGTTGCGCCATGCCATTCGCGACGTGCCGGACTTCCCCAAGCCCGGCATCGTATTTAAGGATATAACTCCAATCCTTGCCGACGCCGAACTGTTCGAGCAGGTCACGACCGCGATGGCCGAGCCGTTTGTGGAGGAGGGGATCACCCACGTCGTGGCGATCGAAAGCCGCGGCTTCATACTCGGCGCGCCGATCGCCCAGGCGCTCGGTGTGGCATTCGTTCCCGTACGGAAACCGGGCAAACTGCCGAACCGGACAGTGCGTGAGGAGTATAAGCTGGAGTACGGTACCGACGCGTTGGAGATGCACGCCGACGCCTTAGGCACCGATGCTCAGGTACTGATTGTGGATGACGTATTGGCAACCGGAGGTACGGCCGCCGCGGCCTGCCGGCTGACGGAACGGATGGGGGCGACGGTTGTCGCTTGTACGTTTCTAATCGAGTTATCGTTCCTGACTGGACGCGCCGCGCTTGAAGGGCGACGTTACGAGGCGTTGATCCGTTATTAGCCTGAGGAGTGGCCATGCATCGAACATTATTCGCCCGTTGTTCGTTTGTTGTCGCACTCCTGTTGGCCACCGCAACGCCGATCGTGGCGCAGGCCACGGGTATCATTGAAGGGCATTTGACTTCCGGGAATGGCGTTCCGGTGCTTGGGGCGTTGATCGTAGTCATGGGCTCTGACCTCTCCACGCGCTCCGGCGAAGATGGCCACTTTGTCATTCGCGGAGTTGCCGAAGGAACGCAGTCGGTTCACGTGCAGCGGGTGGGCTTCCGACCAAGCGATTTTATTGTAGTGGTCTCCGCTGGTCAGATCACAACGCTCGAAGCGCGACTCATGATTAATGTTGTCACGCTCGATACCGCGAAAGTCACCGGCAAGAGTGACAACGGAAAACCGGCGCGATTGGCCTATACCACCCGATACGACGAATTTTACGAACGTCGAAAAACATCGGGTGGACGGTTTTTTACCCACGAAGAGCTAGAGAAGAAGGCGGCAACGTCGCTGGTCGATATCTTTCGCACGGTGTCGGGTATGCAAATTCGGCGGGTGAGCAATCACTATGAACTCAACGTTGCCGGCTGTCCGCAAGCGAGTTGGCAGGTGTTTATCGACAATATTAAGGCCTTTCCGTCGGCAGGCGAGTCGTCCGGGGGCTCGTTGGATCCCAAGGGCAGCCCACCAATACTCGGCAACCCAACTGAGCGCATGACGGCATCGAACACCCAGAGCCGACTGACGCCACTTGATGTCCTCGCCGATTTCAGCGTGAGCCAGATCGAGGCGATGGAGGTGTATACGGGTTCGGTGAACCTGCCGGCGATGGCGCGTGGAGACGGTTGTGC
>JANYBD010000139.1 GCA_025360995.1 Gemmatimonadota bacterium | reverse complement strand
GCTCCTCTGGAAAGGTCACTGACAGCGCCGTTGGCGAACCGTCTATATTTCAAGACGTTCCCCGTGTCCGTACCATCAGAGGCCGAAGATGCTCGTAGTAATGACCCACAACGCTACCGCGGCCGAAATCGAAGCCGTGTGTGCCACCATCACTTCGATGGGCTACACCCCGGCCCCAATGCCCGGTGCGCAACGCACGGCAGTGGGCTTGGTCGGCAACGACGGGAGGGTCGACGACACGTTGATCGCCGAACTTCCCGGTGTGGCAAAAATTATTCACGTTTCCAATCCGTACAAACAGGTCTCCCGCGAGTGGCGCCCTGAAAATACTATCGTCACGATTGCCCCTGGCGTGAGTTTTGGCGGCGAAGACATTCCGGTAATTGCTGGCCCGTGTTCCGTAGAGACTGAACAGCAAATCGTCGAGTCCGCGATTCTGGTAAAAGCCGCGGGCGCGATCGGTCTGCGGGGTGGTGCATTTAAACCACGCAGTTCACCGTATTCGTTTCAGGGGTTGGGAAAGAAAGGCCTCGAACTGCTCGCGCTCGCCAAGCGCGAAACCGGCCTGGCCATTGTCACTGAAGCCATGGACGACGAAGGCGCGCACTTAGTGGCGGAAGTGGCTGATTGTATACAAATAGGCGCCCGTAACATGCAAAACTATTCGCTGCTCAAGACCGTCGGCCGCATTGGCAAACCGGTGCTGCTCAAGCGCGGAATGGCTGCGACAATTCAGGATTTGCTGCTCAGCGCCGAATACATCCTTAGCGAAGGGAATCCGCACGTCATCCTCTGTGAACGCGGACTCCGTAGTTTCGATTCCGCGTCGCGGAATTTATTCGACCTCACCGCGATCCCGGTGGTGCATCAACTCTCGCACTTGCCGATTGTCGCAGATCCGAGCCACGGCACGGGACGCCGCGACAAAGTCATGCCTATGGCCCGCGCCGCGGTTGCCGCCGGTGCCGATGGCCTGCTGATTGAAATGCATCCGCACCCCGACCGCGCGCTGTCCGATGGCGCGCAGTCGCTCAACGGCGAACAATTCGCCGAACTCATGCACCAGATTCGTCGTGTGGCCGAAGCCGTGGACCGTCAGATCGCCGGATCGATCGCCGCGGTCGCGTGACCCGGCGACCGGCACTGTTCTGGGCAATACTCGCGTGCTCCGCCGCTACCGCAGCGGTCGGCTCGGCACAATCTCCATCGCCTGACCTGCTCGATCGCGCCGCCCGCACATACGCATCCACCCGGACCCTGCGAGCGGCATTTCATCAGACGCTTACCAGTCCGGCGACGCAAACCGTTCGCCATGCCACTGGCGTGCTCGTGCAACGGGGATCAGCACAGTTCGCGCTCCGGTTTTCCGATCCGGCTGGCGACGCAATCGTCAGCGACGGAACTGCGATATGGGTGTATTTGCCGAGCACCTCGAAGGGCAGCGTGATCAAGGTACCAATGCAGTTGGGAAGCGGCTTTGACTTGCTCACTCAGCTGTTGCGAAAACCGCGTGAGACCTATGTCGCGGCACCACTCGGCGATAGCGCGGTCGGCCCGCACGCGACTGCGGTGTACGCTCTCACGCCGAAGGACGCAAGCGCCCCATTTTCACGCGCGAAGGTCTGGATTGGTCACGCTGATGCATTGCTCTGGCAATTAGAGATCGTGGAAAAGAGCGGACTCGTGCGACGGGTGCGCTTCACCTCAATCAAACCGAATGTGAAGTTGCCAACCGGCGCTACGAAATTCACTGTGCCGGCCGGAGTGAGAATTCTTGATCAGGCGGCGATTTTCGGCGGCAAGCCCTAACAAACTGCAACGGGGGTGACCGCGAAATCTCTCGGCCCAACAAAGCCCCCGCTCCGTCCGTAGTCATTGTGTCTATTCCTCCCGGAGCCCACTACATGCCGTATGCCCCAACTCTGCGCCGGTCGTGGCGCATGGCCGTCGCGTTCAGTTTTGCGGTCGCAGTCACCGCGCCACTCAGCGCTCAAGAAAAACAAGAAAAAGTTGACAACGTCACCATCGATCGCATCAAGAGCGAAGCGATGCAACATTCGCAGGTGATGGACATCATGAGCTGGCTCACCGATGTGCATGGCCCGCGCCTGACCGGCTCGCCAATCACGCGCATGGCCGGCGACTGGGCGGTAACAACGATGAAATCGTGGGGCCTCGCCAATCCGCATCTTGAATCGTGGGGTCCGTTCGGTCGTGGCTGGACGAACGAAACGTTCAGTTTCCAGGCCACCGCCCCGCATGCGTTCCAGATTCAGGCGGTGCCGCGCGCATGGAGTCCGAGCACCAAAGGCAAAGTCGCCGGCCTCGCCGTGATGTTGCCGACGCTTGACTCGCTCGCCGATCTCACCAAACTCGCCGGCAAATTTCGTGGCAAGTTTGTCATGGTCGGTGCGTTGCGCACCGTGAACCCGCACATGACCGCGGAAGGATCGCGCTACACCGATGCGCAACTCGACACGATGGCCGCGGCAGCGCCGCCGGTGCCAGGTGGTGGACGCGGTGGAGCCGCCGGCGGTGGCCGCGGCGGCGCGGCTCCAGTATTCAACGTGTTGCGCGACACGGCGGCGATGCGCTGGCTCGAGAAAGAAGGGGTCGCGGCTATTCTGGTTCCGTCACGCGGTGATGGCGGCACGATCTTTACCGACAATGGCAGCCCACGCGCCAAGGATGCCGCGCAGGTGGCAATGGTCCACGTCGGCATTGAGTCGTATGGCCGTATCGCCCGCATTCTACAGAAGAACCTGCCGGTGACGCTTGAGATGGAAATGACGAACAAATTTTATGACGACGATCTCAACTCGTTTAATGTTATCGCCGAGATCCCCGGCACCGACCCGAAGCTCAAAGACGAAGTGGTGATGATCGGCGGCCATTTTGACTCGTGGCACGGCGGTACCGGCGCAACCGACAACGCCGCCGGCTCGGCTACGATGATGGAAGCGATGCGCGTATTGCAGACCCTGGGCCTGAAGCCGCGACGCACGATTCGTATCGGACTCTGGACCGGTGAAGAACAGGGGCTCTTTGGTTCACGCGCTTATGTGCTCCAACATTTTGGTCCGGTCGGTATTCCGACTGCCGAACAAGCAAAATTCGCCGCGTATTTCAATATCGACAACGGCACGGGTCGGGCGCGCGGAGTATATGAGCAGGGCAACGCCAGCGTAGGGCCGATCTTCGCCGCCTGGATGGCGCCATTCAACTCCATGGGGATGAAGACGGTCACCATCTCGAACACGGGCGGCACCGACCATCTCTCATTTGACGCGGTCGGCTTGCCGGGTTTTCAATTCATTCAGGATGGACTCGAATACAACACGCGCACCCATCATTCGAATATGGACGTGTACGAGCGCATTCAGTCGGAAGACATGATGTTCAATTCGGCGGTTCTGGCGAGCTTTGCCTGGCAGGCCGCACAACGCGATGAGAAATTGCCGCGCAAGGCGGCACCGGCGCCGCGTCCGCCAACACCCTAATGCTTAGCCGTCACCTTTTGAATTAGCGCGTCGGGCGCAGTGACGCCCAGTAATAGCGCAGCGGCCTGCGCAATCATTGCGTCGCTATGAACGGACCGAAGTTGCGCGCCCGGGACACCAAATGCCTGGCGCGCAACTTCGGCACCGATCACCCGATCAATCGCTTCATGCGCGTCGTCGTACACCGGGCGCGGCACAATCACGTGTTGCGCGACGAGCGCATTCCAGAACCCTTGCCGCATATCGGGCGTGACCACGAATTCGGGAGTCTTTGCAATTCCACGACGCGTGACATCTGCGGCATATGAGGTAAGGGCAGCCCGAAACTGCGGCACCTTTATTCCGACAGCGCTGACCCACGCCCGTTCGACCGGCGAAATCGTGCTGTCACCGGCCACGACATCGGGAACAATCCCACCGCCGCCTGCGACCGTCCGACCGCGATCGGTCTTGTATTTTGGGCGAAGCGAATCCGCCACAACGACATCATGCTTACCGTGCGGCCGGTCGATACTGCGGCCAACAGGCGTGTACCAGAGTGCATTCGTCACCTTCAGCGCGGCGCCATTTTCTAACTGCAACACCTGCTGCGCACTTCCTTTGCCGTAGCTGGGCCGCCCCATCACGATGGCACGGTCGTGGTCCTGCAGTGCGCCGGCCACGATCTCTGCGGCACTCGCCGTGCCACTGTTCACCATTACAATCACCGGCAACTTGGGCCAGCGTTGTGTAACAGTATCCAGGTAAGTCGCATTTGCCGCCGCCATCCGGCCGCGAGTCGAAACAATCTTCTGTCCTTTGCCAAGAAACAGGTCCGTAACTGCTACGCCCTGCGAGAGCAATCCACCCGGATTGCCACGCAAGTCGAGCACCAGTGATTTGGCGCCCATGCTGACGAGTGAATCCAATGCGTGGGCGACTTCGATGGCTGTGGAATCACTGAACGACGTGATCGCGAAAAATGCGACTCCAGCGTCCAACATCATGATGCGCTGTACGGAACTGACATGAATGTCGCTCCGCACAAGTGTCAATGGAATGCGGGATCCGCCACCGCGCACAATCACCAGCCTGACCGTGCTTTCGAGCGGCCCGCGCAGTGCGTTCCGCGCTTCGTCAATCGTCCATCCCTTCATCGGCTGCCCGTCGATCTCCACCAACCGATCGCCGGCTTGCAGTCCGCCACGCTCGGCCGGCATTCCCGTACGCGTCGACAGCACCGTGATCCAGCCATCGCGCACGTCCACGGACATGCCGACGCCGCGATAGCTGCCGGCCGTCGCCTCGCGCAAACGTCGCAGCCGATCAGGCGGGAGATATGCCGTGTTCGGATCGCCCAGTTCGCCCACCATTCCGATGGCCGCATCGCTGTACATCGAGTCGACAGATATCGAGTCGATCCAGCTCATCTGTATGCGATGCATCACATTGCCAAGCAATCGCTGGCCCTGAGCAGTCGTGACTCGCGGCGTAACGCCGGGTGCCGCCAGTCCGCGCCGCATGAGCCACCCGCCGGACAGCAACGCCACAAACAACACGATGGCGGCCGCCACGCGGCGATTCAACTTCATGCTGTCACTCCTAGCGTAGTGCGCAGCGAATCCAACATGGAAATTCGCGCCGACACCGCATCGATCACTCGCGTCGCCACTTCTTCTTCACTGCCAGCGGCATCAATCGCGACGATCGGGCCGCACTCCGGGTGAGCCGCCTGCCACGGCGCCGTCGCGAATTCCGCCAGCGACTGCTCCACGCGCAAATGAAACGAATCACCGGACTGCTCCATGCGGTCGCGTCCGCTGCGTTGCGTTGCCCGCGCTATTCCGACGTGGGCAGGAAGGGTCAGCAACAATGTCAAATCGGGTACCAATCCGTCAGTTGCCACAGCATTCGCCGCCTGAACATCGGCCATAGGAAGCCCGCGAGCGCCCACTTGATACGCATACGTGGAGAGAAAAAATCGATCGAGCAACACGACTGTTCCCGCCTCGAGGGCTGGCTGGACTTCGCGCGCCATCAACTCGGCGCGCGACGCCATGAACAACAGCGCTTCGGCACGGGCCGACATCATTGATGCAGGATCCAGCAGTAATCGGCGAATCTCATCGCCGAGCGGGGTGCCCCCTGGTTCACGGAAAGTCGCCGTCGGTACTCCGGCAGCCGTCAGTCGCCGGCCAAGCCGCGCGACTTGCGTGCTTTTCCCGGCGCCCTCGACACCTTCGAAAACAATCAGCCGACCAGCGCTCACGTGGGTCACCCGAGTGTGATGATCGAACTGGTCGCGCCCTTCTTGATGCCATCGAGAATCCATTGATTCACCTGCATCATCACTTTGTCGAAATTTTCGTTGGCAACCAGTACGCGCTGATAGGTCGCGTTGGTCTGCACCGTTCCGAGCAGGCCGTCCAGCGCCTGCTCCATTTCCGGAGTTGGGTTCTGACCGCCCTCGATCATTTTCTGCGCTTCCTGCCGCAGCCGTTCCATTTTTTCGAGCAATGCCATCGCGTCTTTGTCTGCTGTGAGTAAATCGTTGGCGCGCTTTACCGTCTGGTACTCACTGCTCTGACCAATCAACCGGCCTAATTCGACCGCACGTTCACTCAACATCACAGCTCCTTGCGTCTGGCGACGAGAAATCGTTCGCGACCGGTGAAGTCCATTCGTATTTCGACATCGCACAAGCGCGTGTCGTTTGCCGCGCACTCGCGAGCGAGCGCCGCGCGACGGCTGTCAATCTCCAGCACCAGCACACCGCCGGCCTCGAGGACATCAGGGGCCCCGCGCACCAACGCGCGGATGGCCGCCATTCCATTGTCGGCACTGAACAGCGCGATTGCCGGCTCCCAGTCCCTCACCAACGCCGGAAGATCGCCCGCCTCGGCTGATGAAATATAGGGCGGGTTCGAGACCACTGCCCGGACCCGCTCACCGGCCAGCGGCTCGAGTAAATCGCCCTGCCGGAACTCCAATACACTACGGCGATCGAGCGGAATGGTGACAATATTCGCCCGCGCCACATCGAGGGCGTCGGACGAAATATCCGTGGCGATCACCCGCTCAAAGTTGCCCTCGGCGGCGAGCGACAGTGCCACCGCTCCGGAACCCGTCCCCACATCTGCTACAGTGCCACCACCACCGGCGAGCGCCAGCGCTGTTTCGACAAGGAGCTCGGTTTCCGGACGCGGAATCAGCACGCGTTCGTCGACACGCAGGGTGAGATGGCGAAACGACACGCGACCGGTCGCATACTGCATCGGCATGCCTGTGCTCAACCGCGCGGCAGCAAGCCGCACCGCTGCTACCGACTCAGCGGTGAGCACGCGAGCCCCGTTTGCACTCGGCCAGAATCGTGGCTGATCCAACACAATCGCGATGAGATCGCGCGCCTCCGCCCGTGCCGGTGGCACACCGGCGCCGGCAAGGGCAATGCTCAGTTCATCGAGAAGCGCGGAAAGTTGCATTTGCTACGGGCAACGAGTGACAGGAGATTACGCGCCGGTGATCAATTGCTGCCACCCAATTGTTCTTCCACGCGCGCCAGCTGGTAGGCTTCGATTAGCGAGGCCAAATCACCATTCATCACACCAGCAAGATTGTGGGTCGTGAAATTGATGCGGTGATCAGTCACGCGGCTCTGCGGAAAATTGTACGTGCGGATTTTTGCCGACCGGTCGCCGGTACTGACCTGCGATTTGCGCATCCGGGAACGCTCCGCTTCCTGAGCGGCCACTTTCAGATCGAGCAACCGGGCACGGAGCACTTCCATTCCTTTCAATTTGTTTTGGAGCTGACTCTTTTGATCCTGCTGACTCACCACGAGCCCGCTCGGAATGTGCGTAATGCGCACCGCCGAATCGGTAGTGTTCACGCTTTGTCCACCGGGGCCGCTAGAGCGAAAAACGTCAATGCGCAGATCTTTGTCTTCGATTTTGAGATCGATTTCTTCGGCTTCTGGCAATACGGCAACGGTCGCGGCTGACGTGTGAATGCGGCCCGCCGCTTCGGTGGCCGGCACTCGCTGCACACGGTGCACACCGCTTTCACCACGCATTTCGCCGAAGGCGCCCATACCCTGAATTTTGAAAATCGCTTCTTTCAAACCGCCAAGTGTTCCGTCGGAGAGCGAAATGATCTCGATTTTCCAGCCTTTGCGCTCGATGTACCGCGTGTACATGCGGTACAGATCGGCGGCAAAGAGCGCGGCTTCGTCACCGCCGGTGCCGGCGCGGATTTCGACAATGCCGTTGCGGTCATCTAACGGATCGTGCGGCAGGAGCAATGGCTTGAGCCGCTCTTCGAGACTGAGAATATCCGCCGAGAGACGTTCTTCTTCGGCGCGTGCTTCGGCCGCCATTTCGGCGTCGTCGCTGGCGGCGAGCTCACGGGTTTCCGTCAGCTCGCCGTCGGCGCGGGTTAGTGTATGGGCGAGCTCGACGACTTGGGCAAGCCGCTGATGTTCACGCCCCAACGACGCAAGGAGCTTCGCGTCCCGAACGGTTTTCGGGTCGAGAAGCTCCTTTTCTACGTCGGCCGCACGCGCAAT
>JANYBD010000121.1 GCA_025360995.1 Gemmatimonadota bacterium | reverse complement strand
GTGCAGGTAGTTGCCGGGCAGGTCGGCGAGCAGGTGGCCCTGGTATTTGCCGAAGGGCATTTTCCAGGTGACAAGCTTTTGCAGGTCTTCGGGATTCATGGGTGCGCCTTCTTCACGGTGCGCGTTTCGCCGCCCGTGCGTATTCCGCCGGTGCCTGTCCCACCAGTACCTTGAAGTCGCGGATGAAGTGCGCCTGGTCGAAGTAGCCCAGGTCCAGCGCCAACGCCACCCAGTCCGGTGGCGTGCCGCGCGCGATCTGCTCTACGGCCTCGTGCATGCGATAGCGGTTGATCACCCACTTGGGGCTTGCGCCCACGTAGGCGCCGAACAGGCGCTGCAGGGCGCGAACACCGAGGCTCTCGCGTTCAGCCAGGTCTTCCACGCGCGTGATGCCGCGGTCGTGCACGACGCTGTCGACAATACGCGCGACCTTGTCGACATTGGCGTCGGGCGGTGGCAGGCGCGCGGCGAGAAATGCGTTCATCACGGCGATCTTCACGTCCGGCGCCTCGTGCGCCAACACGGCCTGGACCATTTCGTCGGCGCCTGGAAACACGGATGCAATCGTCACCGTGCGATTGGCAATTGACGCAACCGAACGACCGAGAAACGGCCGGAAACCGCCGACGCGAAATTTCACGCCGAACACGCTGCCCCGGCCTTCCAGCGTGCGCGTGAAACGGCCCGGCGCGATGCCGCCGATGTGGTACTGATTTTTCTCGATCAGCAGGTGCACATTGGGATGCGGCAGGGTTTGCACCCTTTGTGGCTTGTCGACATTCCAGGCCACGTACCAGTAGTGTTGCACCAGGCTGGCCAGTTCGGGTGGTGGGGCATGCCGCGAATGCGTGAAATCGCCGGTGGGCAGGGAGTCGCGCAGGACGCCGCGCGCGGGGCCGACGCCGTCTGCCTGCCCGTCTTCAGCTGGATTCATGCCGTTTTTTTCCGGGCTGTCGCGTTTTTCCAATCCTTGCCGGACTGCCGGTGATTGATTGGCACCAGCTGCAAGGAAACCAGGCAGTTTGAAACCGCGCAACACCCCAATTAACAGGAGAATTCAAGATGAATCGATTCCTTCCAGGAACAAGCGCCACGATTTTGGCGGCATTGGCTGTAAGCGCAAACATGATGAGCAGCACCGCATTCGCCACCACCGAATCCGTCTCCACCCCTTCAAAAGGAAAAGCCATGACCCAGCAAGCCACCGGCCCGTTCGACGTAAAAATGATACCGCAGCCCGCCGACCCGGCTGCCGCCGGCGAAACCATCGGCCGCATGGTACTGGACAAAAAATACCACGGCGCGCTGGAGGCCGTCGGCAAAGGTCAGATGCTGGCGATGCGCACCGCGGTCGCGGGCTCGGCCGGCTACGTGGCGATGGAATTGATCACCGGCAAGCTCGATGGCCGCAGCGGCAGCTTCGCGGTGCAACACACCGGCAGCATGAACCGCGGTGCCGCGACCATGGTGCTCGCCATCGTTCCCGATTCCGGCACGGGCGAATTGACAGGACTGACCGGCACGATGGAAATCAACGTTGCCGAAGGCGGCAAGCACAGCTACAAATTGGACTACCTGTTGCCGAAGGCGCCGTGATACGCGCCTGTTGTGTGCCGCCGCGGCATCAATTAAAAAGGGGAGCGAACGGCTGACGTACGACCGGTCCGCCAAGGTCGTGACCTACCGCTCCGACAAGTCGGAGGGCCCGACGGCAGGCACCGATACCGTGGACCCGCTCGAGTTCCTGGCCCGGGTCTTGGTCCACATTCCCGACAAGGGGCAGGTGACCAGGCGGTACTACGGCTGGTACGCCAACCGCCCCCGCGGCATGCGGGAGAAGGCGGTGCCCGCCGCCACGGACGGGCCGTCCGCGATCGTTCCCGCCCCACGGCTCGCGCCGACCAAGGCCACCCGCCGGTGGGCCGCAGCCGGTGGGCCGCCCTGCTCCAACAGATCTTCGAGGTCGACCCGCCCCGATTGAACTTCCTATCCCGCGCTCGCAGTGTATTCACCGGGCGCAGCGTATTCAAATCCGGAATAGACATGTTTGTCGTCGGGCTCGGCGTCGCGGCAGTTGGTTTCTACGTCGGCGGATGGGTGTCAAAACTACTGACGTAGCAATGGCTCCAAGTCCCGAACCCAAATATTCCGATACCGCACCTTGTGCGCGTGATCCTGTAATGAAATCGGCAGTCGGTCGGGGCCCGCTTTGTACGGGGGCCGGCTCATATGCCCGGTCGGCCCGACTAATGCAACATTGTCCTGCACCAGCACGCCGTTATGGAACACGGTGAAGCGTGCGGGCGTGAGCACTGAACCTGACGAATCAAAGTGCGGCCGGTGGAACACAATGTCGTAGCTCTGCCATTCTCCCGGAGCGCGGCTCACATTCACGAGTGGCGGGTACTGGCCATAAATCGACGCCGCCTGTCCATCGGCGTACGTCACGTTGCGATATGAGTCGAGCACTTGCACCTCGAACTGCCCCATCAAAAACACACCGCTGTTCCCGCGATCCTGATCTTTCCCTTCGGCCGGGGTTGGTGATGCCCACTCCACATGCAATTGCACATCGCCAAACGAATCGCGGGTTATCATCGCCCCGGTGCCAGGAGCCACTTCCATGGCACGGCCGTTGATCAAGCGCCAATGTGCGTTGCCACCTTTGTCGTCCTGCCACTTCGCCAAATTCGTGCCGTCGAACAACACCATCGCATCCGCGGGGGGCGGCACCGGGAGCGCCGCTCGGCCAGGCGCAACGATCGGCGGCACCGGGCGCTCCCGCGAATGTTGTGGCCAACTGCCAATGGATTGTTGGGCAGCCGCGACGATCGGCGCCAGCAGGGAAACCAAGTACAATGGGAAAAGTCGCATCAACGCTCCGATCACATTTTGATTGAGATATTCCGAATTCTCAAATCACCAGATTCAGCAATCTTCCTGGCACATACACCACTTTCTTCGCACTACCAGTCACAAACTTCGCGATCGCCGGATCGGCCATGGCCGCGGCCATCACGGAATCCTGCACCGAATCTTTTGCCACCACGATGGTGCCACGCGTCTTGCCATTGATCTGGACGGCGATCGTCGCCGTCTCACCGCCGGCAAACGCGGCATCAAACGATGGCCAGCCGGAATCGAATACGCTTGCCGTATGTCCGAGCATCTCCCACAATTCCTCAGCGATATGCGGCGCGAACGGCGCGACAAGTTGTACCAGCGGTTCAATCTCGGCGCGATGCACGGCGCGTTCGCTACGACGCACCACATTCATATGTTCCATCATCGCGGCAATCGACGTGTTGTATGAGAGCCGTGGAATGTCTTCACCAACTTTCTTGATCGTTTGATGCAGTTTCTGCATCACGTCGCGATCGGGTTCACCCGTGGTGTGCGCGTCGCGCACCGATGACCAGAGCCGGTCGAGAAACCGTTTGACCCCGCTGATCCCCGCGTCGCGGAAATCACCGCCCTCTTCAAACGGGCCGAGGAACATCAAATAGGTCCGGAACGTGTCGGCACCCCAACCGTCGATGTAGTCGTCAGGGTTCACCACGTTGCCTTTCGATTTCGACATCTTGGCGCCGTCACGGATAATCAGACCGTGGGCGCGGAATTTGGTGAACGGTTCGTCGAAGTCCACGTAGCCGGCATCGTGCAGTACCATTGTCAAAAATCGCGAATAGAGCAGGTGTAGCACAGCGTGCTCATTGCCGCCAATGTAAGAATTAACCGGCAGCCACTTCTTCGTGATTGCTTTGTCGAACGGAACGTCGTCGCGGCCCACGCTCGGATAGCGCAGAAAATACCACCCGCTGTCGAGGAATGTGTCGCTGACATCCGTTTCGCGACGCGCCATTTTTCCGCACGCCGGGCACGGCACGTGATACCACTCCTCGTGCCGAGCCAGCGGCGAGATGCCGGAATCGTCGGGCCGGAAATCCGGAATGTTCGGTAGCACCACCGGCAAATCGGCTTCAGGGACTGGCACCATTCCGCAGTCATCGCAATAGATCACCGGAATCGGCGGACCCCAATACCGTTGCCGTGAAATGCACCAATCGTGGAGTCGGAAATTCACCACGGGCTTGCCAGCATGCTTGGACTCCAGCCAAGCGGTGATCTGGCGATGGCCCTCGTCCACGGGATAGTCATCGAACTGCGCGCTGTTGCAAAGGCGCACATCCGTCTCATCCGTGAACGCGGCGGTAAGGGGCGTGTGGGCGTTCTGGCCGGGACCCATCACGACCCGTTCAATTGGGAGAGCGAATTTATTCGCAAACTCAAAATCGCGCTCATCATGACCCGGCACAGCCATGATCGCGCCGGTGCCGTACTCCATCAGGACATAGTCGGCCGTCCACACCGGAATCATCTCGCCGGTGGCGGGGTTCACGGCGTACGCGCCGGTGAACACGCCGGTCTTTTCTTTGTTCGTTTTACGGGCGATGACATCTTGTTTCGCCGTGACAGCTTGATACGCCGCCACTGCCGCACGCTGCTCACCGCCGGTAATCGCGTCCAACAATGGATGTTCTGGCGCCAACACCAGATACGTTGCACCGAAAATTGTGTCCGGGCGCGTCGTAAACACCCGAACTTCTTCGCCACCCGTTCCGATCTCGGCCGTCACATGGACGGACGCACTTCCCGCATCTTCCAGCGGGTTCAGCACACGGAAACGAATTTCCGCGCCATCGCTACGGCCAATCCAGCCGCGCTGCGCCGTCTTGGTCGTGTTCGACCAATCGAGCGTATCGAGATTGGCGAGCAACCGCTCGGCGTAGTCTGTAATGCGGAAGAACCACTGCTCGAGCAACCGTTGCTCGACCAACGCACCGCACCGTTCGCAGTGGCCACCCTCGACCTGCTCGTTCGCGAGCACCGTTTTGTCGTTCGGGCACCAGTTTACAGCGGCCTTCTTCTTGAACGCCAAGCCGCGCTTGAGGAGTTGCAAAAACACCCACTGCGTCCATTTGTAATAGGACTGGTGCGTCGTATCCACCGTCCGCGACCAGTCAACCATCAGGCCGGCGCGCTCCAGCTGGCGCGTGAAATTCGCGATATTGCTCGGAATGAGCTCCATCGGATGGCGGCCTGTTTTCAGCGCATGATTTTCCGAGTGGATACCGAACGCATCGAAGCCCATGGGCTCAAATACGTCGAAGCCTTGTAGCCGCTGGAACCGCGCGAAGATATCATTACCAGTGAAGGCAAAGAGATTCCCGACGTGCAGCCCTTCGGCTGACGGATAGGGAAACATCATCAGTGCGTAGTAGGGACGGCGGGCGCCGTCGATGTTGGCACGATTCGCGTGACGTTCGGTCCAGCGGTCGCGCCATTTGCGCTCGACTGCTGCGGGATCGTAGCCGACCGGCTCTTCCGGCGGCTGACCCGATGCGGGACTGGATGCGGTCATTTACGGTGGCGGGAATGAGCGAAACAACTTTCAGCAATCTAGCCCCAGCACCTCGCGGAACAAACACGGGCCCCTCAAGCGCCGAGCCGGCACCGGCCATCGTGCGCACGCATATCATCGACCGCACCAGTGACGTGTTGTGGATGAGCGGAGCCGTGGCGTTTACCGTGCTCCTGTATGTCGGTCGGGGGATGATCGGACGGGTGATAGACGGGGGCGACGGACTGCTACTTCTGGCGCTGGCCATCGTTCTAGTGGTGTTGTCATCGGCGTTCGTTTTTCGATTCCTAATTTCACCGATGGTAGGGAATCAGCTCCGTGAATTGGCCGAGGTCGCCGAAGCGGTCGCGGCGGGCGATCTCACCAAGCACCCTGAGGCGGCGAAGGAGGGTGGTCAACTCGGACGGCTCGCCCGGGCGATGGTCGCCATGACTGCTGAACTCCGGGCGCTCTCAGTACTGCTAACGACGACGTCCGCCGCAACATCACGGCTATCCACGGATATCACACAGGGCACCGAACACATGGCGCAGGCGGCGTCGGGCATTGCCGATACTGCCTCGACGCTGAGCGAACAGGCCAACTCGATGGCCGACGGTATTCAACACCTCCGAAACGATGCCGAGCGGCTATCGTCTCTTGCCCAGACGATCACCGCTGGTGCACACGACGGCATCGATCGCAATGCGCGCCTGCGCGCGCTCGCATCCGAGAATCACGAGCGGCTTGACGAAAGCACGCGTCATCTTGAATCGCTTGCCGGCGATGTCAAAGCGAGTGCCGAGGCCACCGAATCCCTCGCGCGGGCGACGGGGCAGATTCGCGAGTTTGTCTCGCTCGTACAAAAAATCGCTCGACAGTCCAAGCTCCTCGCCCTTAACGCCGCGATGGAAGCCGCACGCGCCGGCGAGCAAGGCGAAGGATTCGCTGTTGTCGCGACCGAAGTTCGGCGGCTCGCATCTTCCGCAGCGGAAGCGGCTGAACAAACCGATCGCTTGATGAATGAGGTCCTGTCCGGCATGGCCACCGCCCGCGCCACCAGCGATCGCACACTGGGCGCAGTGCAAACTGTCCAGGCCGCCACCGAACATGGCCGCGCTTCGTTTACGCAGGTGGAGACGGCGGTCGCTGAAGCGGAGGAATGGACGTCGGCAATCGCCAACGCCGCGAGCGCTGGAAGTGCGCTGGCCTCGGAGATCACCGGGCGTCTCGGGTCGCTGACCGCCGGCACCCAATCGTTTGCGAGTGCCATGCAGGATGTTGCGGCGGCCAGTGAAGAACAGAGCGCCAGCACTCAGGAGATCGCTGCCGCCGCGTCCGACCTGAACACCGCAGCCGACCGTGTGGCATTGGCTTCACAGGCGTTTCGGACTTAAGCCCGCCCAGACTCCGATTCAGCCCGCAAAGAATCGACCGACGACGGATCGCCCATTGTGA
>JANYBD010000095.1 GCA_025360995.1 Gemmatimonadota bacterium | reverse complement strand
TTCGGACCAAGCCCAACCGCGCGGTCCGACGAAATCCCCCGCAGTTGCCGATGAATCGCCGTCAGAGATATACCAGACCGCAGTGACAATGAGATCAACCGCCCCAGCGCCTCCGAATCCGCCATCGCCGACCCGCCGGCCTTACCCAAATTGATAAACACTTCGAATGGCTGCCCCTTCTCGTCCTCAGTGATGTTCACGAACATCACGCCGAGCGGGGTCTCTTTTCGAATTGTCGTCCCACGCAATAGCCCAGGACGCGACCGCTTCTGCCGACGCTGAAGGTTCTCGGCTTCCGCATCGAACAACAACTTCTTCAGCTGATCGTTCTCCGCCTGCACTTCCGCGAGCTGGCCCGCGAGCTCACCAATTTCCCTCTTCGACTCGGCGGCACCCGTGCCACCAACTCGCTCGGCCTTCGCGGCCTCGGTCGCACCTGTCGAGAGCACTTGCCCGTCGCGCGATCCATCGCGATACACGGTCACGCCCTTACACTTGCTCCGCCACGCCAATTCATAAATGGCGCGCACGTCATCCTGCGTCGCCGTGTGCGCGAAGTTGGTGGTCTTCGAGATCGCCGAGTCGCAGTGATCCTGGAACGCCGCCTGCATCTTCACGTGCCACTCGGGCGCGATCAGATTCGCCGTCACGAAAACCTTCTGCCACTTCACCGGCACTTCAGGGTGCGCGACGGTTCCGGTCTTCGCAATCCGCTCCATCAACCCTTCGCTATACCACCCCTCGGCGCGGGCGATAGCAACGAAATCTTCGTTCACGTCCGGCATCATCGCGCCGGCCTGGTTGCGCATGAACGCCACGGCAAACAACGGCTCGAGGCCCGACGAACATCCGGCGATGATCGAAATCGTACCAGTGGGGGCTACGGTCGTGACGTTGCAGTTGCGCAGCATCTGCATCGGCCTGATGCGTTCGCCGTTCTCGTCGCGCGCACATGTGGAGTCCGGGCCCCATATGCTCTGCGACCATTCCGGGAACGCGCCACGCTCTTTCGCGAGCCGTTCAGACTCTTTTTTTCCCTCGACATCGAGGAACTCCATCACCCGCTTGCCGAACGCCACGCCCTCTGGCGTGTCGTAGGCAATGCCCAACTTGATCAACGCATCCGCAAAGCCCATCACGCCCAGACCAATGCGGCGGATACGCTGCGCGAGGTTCGTGATCTGCGGCAACGGATACTTGTTGACGTCAATAATATTGTCGAGAAAGTGCGTGCTCAGATGAATGTCGTTGGCAAACGCATTCCAATTCATCTTGCCATCGGCGCTCACATAATTCCCGACGTTGATGCTGCCCAAGTTGCACACGTCGTACGGGAGTAACGGCTGCTCGCCACACGGGTTCGTCGCTTCGTACGGGCCCAAGTGCGGCACGGGATTGTACTTGTTCGCTTCGTCAATGAAAAACACACCCGGCTCACCGGTGCGCCACGCACCGAGGATCATCTTGTCCCAGATCTCATTCGCGTCCATCTGGCCCGTGACCTGTTTGGTGACGGGATCGACGAGATCGTACTTGCCGTGGCTGATCAACGCTTCCATAAACACGTTCGTCACGCCGACGGAAATATTGAAGTTCACGATTTTCGTGAGATCTTCTTTGCAGGCGATGAAATCGAGAATGTCCGGATGGTCAACGCGCAGAATGCCCATGTTCGCGCCACGACGGGTGCCGCCCTGCTTCACGGCATCGGTGCTGGCGTCGTACAGGTTCATGAAACTCACCGGGCCACTGGCGACGCCGGTGGTGCTGCGCACCATCGAGCCTTTCCCGCGGAGACGGCTGAACGAGAAGCCGGTACCGCCACCACTTTGGTGAATAAGCGCCATCGAGGTCAGCGTGTCGTAAATGCCCGCGTGTCCATTCGAGAGTGCGTCCTCAACAGGCAACACAAAGCACGCCGAGAGCTGCCCAAGCGGGCGGCCGGCATTCATTAGCGTTGGACTGTTGGGCTCGAACCGGCGCTGGGTCATCAACTCATAAAAAACATTGGCCACCGAGTGCACTTCGGCGTCACTGCTGCCGTAGCGGCGATCGGCTTCGGCAACGACGGTCGCAACGCGCCAGAACATTTCTTCCGGGGTTTCGACTGGCTTGCCGGTTTTGTCTTTGATCAGGTAACGCTTCTCGAGAACGGTGCGGGCGTTCTGGGAGAGGGTCGCGGGAGTGTTTGGGGGGGTTTCGGACGTTGGCATCTAACTTCTCCCTGGGATTCTCTTTTCGTACGGTGCGGACGGCGGACAGCG
>JANYBD010000076.1 GCA_025360995.1 Gemmatimonadota bacterium | reverse complement strand
CAGCACAGACGTGTTTGTCGTGGATGAGTTCCGCACGATCGGTGTGCCATCGCATCAGATCAGCTCGACCAACAACTTGTTGACGAGTGGCGGCGCGGATGTGAACAACTTGGTCTTTACGAACACTCGTTGGCTTATCCTCGACGCCGATTCAATCGTTACGACGCAAAACGTGCAGTTCCTCGGGATGACGTCAACAGCGATACAACTCGAAATACAGCGGAGTAACCTGTTTCCGACGTCGAGCTTTAATTCGTTTGTATTCAACACCGTGCCGACGGGCGGCGGTTTGTATCTGAAGGTGACGGACATTGACGTTGCGACCAGTGGATTCCAGAACATCACGATGGTGTCACCGACGCCGGCATTGAGCGGCGGGTTTACATCTGTTGCCGGCGGCGCAGTCATCAACGGCTGGCCATCGGTTGCGGCAGCCTCGGCGATCGCAAGCGGACTCTGGAATGTTACATCAACCTGGAGCACGGGCGTGGTCCCGACGTCCGCAGCAGACGTTACGATCGGCAGTGGATTTACTGTGACCGTAAGCTCAGCTCAGGCGGCGAATAACCTGACGGTCTCTGGTGGCGGCACCCTGGTATTGAATTCCGGCATGCAACTGACCGTCAATGGAAATTTCGTTAACGGCGGCACAACTACGTGCTCGAACGACGAAATCGTATTGAGCGGCGCGGCGGCGACGTTACAGGGTTTCAATATTTGCGGCGCACGGATCACCGGCACGGTGAAATTGACGGGGCCGACAAACATCCAGCTCCTTAACATCGCCGACGGCACGCTGAACGTGAACGGACAGAATCTCGTCACCACGACTCTGACGACCCTCGGTACGGGTCTGGGCGGGCTCTTGAAGATGACGAATCCTTTGGATTCAGTCGCCGTGGCAGGCAACCTACACATTGGTGGAGTCCGCAATACCGCCGGTTTAATGAGTGCCGGCAGTTTGGTTGCGAATGGCAACATCGTCACCGACACTGGCTTCTCTGCCAGCGGCACACATAAGACTTGGATGGCGTCGGCCAGCGGCCAGACAATTACCATGAATCCGTCCAGTTCGATTGCCGGATTCCAGGACCTGATCCTCGAGACGGGCGTGGGCGCCAATACGACCGTCGTACCCGGTCAGGGTAACTACGCGGCCAACGTCAACGGACGACTGGTTGCCAGGCTCGGGTCGGCCGCACTGGTCGGTGCCTCTGGAATTATTTGGATCCACAACGGATCTGTGATCGATTCGACGGTGGCCGGAGATGCGTTCCGCTTGGGTAACATGTACGTAAGCGGGGTCACGGCGTTGCCGAAGAAACTCGTGGTGCCTTTCCTCGATTTCGAAAATGCGCTGACGACACTGCAAGACTCGCTAACGGTGCAAGGGCTTGTGGAAGTGAACGGGCCGGCGGGCATTCTCAACTTGAACGGTCATACGCTACGTGTGACTTTGAACAACGCATTCGGGACACTCAATGGCGGGCTCCTTAAGATGATAAACGCGGCAGATACGCTGGATCTCAGCGGGAATGCCAATTTCGATGGTGGCGATGAAACTGGACTGCTGACCAATGGCGTTCTGAAAATCGGCGGCAATTTTACGCAGAGTCACACTTCTTCTACCAGTGCGTTTTTAGCCAGTGGAAGTCACAAAACAATTGCGGCTGGTTCGGGCAATTACAACTTTGCCGATCCCTCCATTAGTACTTTCCAGAATTTCACGATCAACACCAACAACACTGTTACCCTGCTCTCGGATGCAATTGTGCAGGGTACACTAGCGAAGGTGGAGGTGGCGCCGGGGGCCGCGGTAATAACTGGTGTAGCTACTCATCGGACACTCACCGCGAAGGGACTCAATGTCCCAACCGGTTTGTATCCGCTCAACTTCACCAATGTTACCCTCAACTACGCTGACGGTGTCGCAACCGACACCACGTTTAACAACGTGACCTTCCAGGGTTTCGGTGCATCGTACAACGGAACGATGCTGCAGTTCAACCGCTCGCTCGGCACGACCTACGCATTCACGGGGTTGACCTTCCTTGGCACACTACTCGATGGCACTGGTCATTACATCACTAACACTGGAACTAAGCCACTGACATTGATCGGCCCAAACCCCAACAGTACGGCCGCTCCATCAGTATGCGGTTGCACAGCGCTCAACTACTTCTCGCCAGGCACCGGCGGTATCGTTTGGCCGTAGTCAGGAACATATGAAGTTTTTCAACTCCGCCTCCACCTTCCGCACCTGGCTCGCCAAGCACTACCGCACCAAACGCGAACTCCTCGTCGGATTTCACAAGAAGCACACCGGCACATCGAGCGTCTCCTATTCGGAGGCGCTCGATGTTGCTTTGTGCTACGGTTGGATTGACGGCGTGCGCCGCCGCCTTCGCCGTGAAAGACGCCGGCAATGCAAAGATCTATGCGTGCGAAGTCCCACCCCGCCCACTCGGGCCCGCCGAGGAAAAACTCTTTCGCGCCAATAGGGTGGCTTGGGACTTTTTCTGCGCCCAACCGCCGGGCTTCCGTCGACTAGCCGAATGGCGGGTGATGAGCGCCAAGAAAGAGGAGACGCAGCAACGAAGGCTCGCCGGGCTCATTAGCGCTTGCGCTCAGCAGAAGCGCCACCACACCGTCACCGGCTCCGCAAAAAGAGCTGATGTACCAACCCCAGCTTGCATATGAGTTGCCACTGCCGATTTGCGGTGTATCGTTCTAATACCGCATCCCGTAGCCGTGGACGGACAGCATGACCGACGACCGACCGCCTCGCCGCAACACCGTGCTCATTGTCGACGACGAAGCACCGATTCGTAACGCATTGGCGGGACTGCTTCGGCACGCCGGCTACGAATCGCTCCAGGCAAAGAACGGCTCCGAAGCGATTCATATCTTCGCCGCGCACACCGACGAACTGGTCGCCGTAACGCTTGACCTGATGATGCCGACCACGAACGGTCACGAAACGCTGGCAATGCTCCACGCCTACGCGCCGCACTTGCCGATTGTCATTTGCACCGCAATCGAGCCGCCGGCCGAACTCTCTCCAGCGCCAGGCTCACCGGGAATCGGCTATCTCTCCAAACCGTTCACTCCGGAACAGCTCAAGGCAGAGCTTCAGCGCGTGATTGCCGAATCGCCGCAAATGGGGCGCCGACCATAAACGGATCCGGTTCCCCGCTCGGCACTGCTTTTCGTACACGCTGCGGCGGCCACCAAATCAGATCCGCTTGCATCGACATCCAGATAAGCACGAACGGAAGCGTCTCAATGCCGACGAGCGCAAGCACCAACATCACGGTGTGCTGCACCGTGCGTGCCGACGTCACGTACCAACTGCCCATCCCCGCAGCGGCAATGACGAACGACTGATGTTCGGCCTGGTGATTGAACACCACGCAGAACACGAGCACCGAACTGAGAAAGAGACGCCGGAAATTCGCCTCATGCCACCGCTCACGATGCAGCGCCAGTGGCAACACCAAGAGCGCTGTGCCAATCGCCTGCAGCGGCCAGTTGGGCATGTCGACGCCGAGGTACACGCGAATCCCGCGCATCACCGACAGGCCAAAGGTGAGATCCACTTCGTCATTCAACACCATCGTACGCCACGAATCGTATTGAGACAGCAACGTGTGAAGTGGCGTAACGAGCAGCGGTGTGGCCAGGAGTGCCGCGAACACAACTGCAAATGCGACAACAAATTTCCATCGCTTTGGCGAAAATAGCGCAAACGTCAGCGCGGCAATCGGGAACAGTTTAATTAAGGTGCCGAGCGCGATGAGCGTCGCCGCACCCCACCGGCTCCCCCGATCAATCGCCACAAATGCGAAGATGATCAGCGCCGCCACTAGGCCGTTGCTCGACGACGATTGCAGAGAGTGCACAAGAAATGGCAGCGTTAACACCATCGCGAGCGTGGCCGCCCGACGCCGCAGTAACACCGTGAATGCGAGAAAAAGCGCAGTCGCATTCAACAGGTTCCACAGCAACAAACCGAACGCCGACGGAACAATCGCGAACGGCCCATACAGCAGCGCGGCCGTCGGGCTGTATTTGAATCGGTCGGCCGGTGCGTTGCCCTGCTCGGCCGGATACATCGCGTACAAATCCGAGCCGGTCACCAAATGGTGGTACGACTGGCGAAAAATCGGGAATGTCGTATGCGTGTTCGAAAAAACGCCGCGTTGCAGCGTGATGACGACCACCGCCGCGAGTCCGGCAACTATCAGCCAGCGCCTCGTCCGGGCAATCAATCGTAACAATTTCATGGCCCCCGACATCGCCGCAGGAGCTGTCATCGTAGTCATCTCTTAACTTGGCTTCGGAACGAGGGTGGTCGTTCGTGAAGCGCGTATTTCGCGCGAGTTAGAATCTCGCACAAAATCAGGTCATTTTCAAGCCAGCGCTCCCGACGTTGAAACCTGCGGAACGGCATCGGGAGTCACCGCGCTCCAGCGGTCGAGCGCCGCGTACAGCGTCTCGACCACGATCGGTTTCGATACGTAATCATCCATACCGGCAGCGATGCATTTTTCACGGTCGCCAATCATCGCCGTCGCGGTCATCGCAAGGATCGGCGTACGGCGCAACGGTCCCTCGGCGTGACGTATGGCCTTCGTCGCTTCGAATCCGTCCATCTCCGGCATTTCGACGTCCATCAGAATTGCATCGAACCGGCCCTGCGCGTGCGCCGCAACTGCCGCGGCACCGGTCGAAACCATCGTGACTTCCCAACCGGCACGCTCGAGTAGTTTGGTCGCCAGAATCTGATTCACCGGGTTGTCTTCGGCGACAAGCGCCTTCCGCGCGCGAATCATCGGATTGGTCAGCGGTGTGGTGCGGCGGCCTGCTGAATTGGGCAATGTGGCGACGTCTTGCAGCGATTGCCGGGTGATCAGTTTTGGAAGAACAATATTCTGTTCGATCGCGCCGCAAATAGCGACGAGTGCCTCGTGCAAACGTGCCGGCCGCACCGGCTTGATGAAATAGCCGGTGAAGCCTGCCTTAGCTACGCGGTTGGCGTCGCCACCAAGTGTCGCTGAGGTCAGCAGCACGAGGTCGAGTCGTTTGATGTCGGGGTTGGCGAGAATCGAACGCGCGAGCTGTTCGCCGTCTTCATCGGGCATGAGAAAATCGAGCATGGCCAGTTTGTACGGGTCCCCGGTTTTCAGGGCATTCAGGATCATCCGGCGAGCCGCCGTTGCGCTGTCCGCATGGTCGGCGCGCATCCCCCAGTTCTGCAACATCTCAACAAGCACGGTGCGATTGATCGAGAGATCGTCGACGACGAGGACTCGCACACCGCCGAGTTCACCGGAAGGGAGTTCGCGTGGTGGCCCATCATGATCCACCGGCAACACAACGGTGAACGAGAACGTGCTCCCTTCGCCTTCGACACTTTCTGCGGTGAGGGTGCCGCCCATCAGTTCCACGAGATTGCGGCTGATGGCGAGTCCGAGCCCCGTGCCGCCAAAGCGGCGCGTGGTCGACGCATCGGCCTGCGAGAACTTTTCGAAGAGGTGGGCGATGCGGTCGGCGGGAATGCCGATCCCCGTATCGCGAACCGAAATGGTGATGGCCGCGCGATCACTCGTAATGTTGCCCGCCGAGACGGACACAAATACGTGACCCGCCTGAGTGAACTTCATCGCGTTGCCGATGAGATTGATGGTGATTTGCCGGATGCGACCGGGATCGCCGATGAGGCGTGCCGGAATGGATGGCGGCACTCGCAGTACGAGTTCGATTCCCTTGTCGTGGGCGCGACTGGCCAGCAGCTCGACCACTTCTTCGAGCAATGCCGGCAAGTCGAATCCAATCGGCTCGATCTCGAGCTTGCCCGCTTCGATTTTCGAGAAATCGAGAATGTCGTTGAGAACAACGAGTAACGCTTCGGCCGAAAATCGCGCGGTCTCGAGGTAGCTGCGTTGTTCGTTGGTGAGTGACGTGTCAAGCGTGAGTCCGATCATCCCGAGCACGCCATTCATTGGTGTGCGAATCTCGTGACTCATCGTCGCCAGAAACTCGCTTTTCAAGCGGCTTGATTCTTCGGCAGCCTCTTTGGCGAGTCGCAATTCGGCTTCTATGGTGCGCCCGCGTACGAGCCGATCGAGCATCGAGGCCAAGAGCGCAAGTCCGCCGACCAAAACTGCGGCGAATGCCACACCCACAGCGAGGTCGGTGGATGGCAGGCCGGCGGCAG
>JANYBD010000068.1 GCA_025360995.1 Gemmatimonadota bacterium | reverse complement strand
ATGCCATCTATGGGCGGCCACGATCTCGCGCAGGCGCTATCCGCAATACATTCCGGAATCACTGTACTGTTCATGTCCGGGTATACCGGCAACGAAGTTGGTCGCGGGGAACTCGGAGCCGGAAACGCGTTTCTGCAGAAGCCGGTAGACCCAAAAGTGTTGGCGCGCAAGGTGCGCCAGGTGCTCGATGGGCATCTCGTGAGCTAAGCGCAGTGGCCCGACCCAGGTCTCAAGGAAAGGACGCGCCGGATGATGCATTCAATCGTTGATCGATCCCTTCGTACCGCTGGAATAGCCGCCGTAATTGCGCCGTGCATTCTGCTGGCGAGTTGCGCAAGACGTGCTATGGCAACAATCGAAGCGACCGGCACACTCGAAGTCGTGGAAGTGGATATCGCGCCGTCGATTCCGGCAAGGGTAGTTCGGGTATTGGTTGATGAGGGTGCGATGGTACGAGCCGGCGATACGCTGGTCGTGTTGAGCACTCCGACACAGCAGAGCGACGTGGCACAACGTGAAGCGCGGGCCGCTTCGGCCGGTGCCAACGTGCGCGAACTCGAACACGGTGCGCGCACGGGAGAGCTTCGGCGTGCCGAGTCGGACGTTGCCGCCGCCGTCTCCGACGCGGTGCTTGCCGCCAAAGATGCCGATCGACTGCGTGGATTGGCAGAGCGCCAGATCGTCAGTGCCCAGCAATACGATGCGGCGAAGGCTCGGGCGGTGAGCAGTGCGGCTCGTCGTGACGGCCTGCAAGCCGCATTGACACTGCTCCGTGAAGGCACGCGACCCGAGCGCGTGTCCGGCGCTCGAGCTGATGCGGCGGGCGCCCGCGCTGCTCTGGAAGGGGCGCGTGCCACATCACGCGACCTGGTGTTACTCGCTCCTGTGGCCGGCACTATCACGATCCGCGCCGCCGAGCCTGGCGAAGTCATCACGATCGGCCAACCAGCGCTGGTCATTGCCGAGACACGACGACAGACGGTGCGGGTATTCGTGGCCCAAGATGCATTGTCGCGCGTGGAGATTGGCCAGCCGGTGCATGGCGTACTTGATGCATATCGTGATCGCGAATTCTCGGGTCGAGTGGTAGCCATCAGCTCAAAAGCGGAATTCACACCTCGCGTGGCGCTCACGGAAAATGAACGCGCCGATTTGTTATTCGGAGTGAAGGTGGAGTTCGCTGACAGTTCTGGGATGCTCAAGGCAGGATTGCCGATCACCGTGCATATCGATGCGTCGGTGCCCGCCGGGAAGAAAGCGCCGACCAAGCCGTGACAACCGCTGCGGCTATACCGCCGGCAGTTGTGATTGAAAAACTCCGAAAAACATTCGGTGCCCTCGTAGCCGTCGATGGACTTGATCTCACGATTGGCCGCGGCGAAGTGTTCGGGCTGCTCGGCCCCAACGGCTCTGGCAAGACGACAACGATTCGTATGCTCTGCGGGTTGATCACTCCCACGGCAGGGCGCGCCACGGTCGTGGGGTTCGATACGTCGACCCAGTCGGAGATTGTCCGAACCAAAATCGGGTATATGTCACAGCGTTACGGGCTGTACGACGATCTCACCGTGTACGAAAACTTGCGGTTCTACGCGACGGTGTATGGCCTGCGTGGGAACGCGCGCACAGATCGGCTCGAGAAACACATGACTGAGATTGGGCTGACATCACGGCGCGACCAACTCGCCGGAACGCTCTCCGGCGGATGGAAGCAGCGACTCGCGCTCGCCTGCGCCACGGCCCATGAGCCGGAAATGCTCTTCCTGGACGAGCCGACCGCAGGCGTAGATCCGGCCGCGCGGCGCGCATTTTGGAAATCTATTTATGAGCTTTCGGCACGCGGGACGACCATCCTGGTGACCACGCACTACATGGACGAAGCTGAGCGGTGTCAACGATTGGCGTTTCTTTCGCGGGGCCATTTGATCGGACTAGGCACGGTCCAAGAGATCCTGGAGCAATTTCACAAACCAACGATCGAGGACGTGTTCATTGAACTGCAAGCACGCGACGAAGGCGCAGCGGCATGAGCGCATTTTCGTTTGGCGTGCGCATGCGGGAATGGCGATTCTGGCCCATGCTATGGAAAGAATTCATCCAGATGCGCCGGGACCGCATCACGTTTGCGATGATTCTCCTCTTGCCGGCGATACAGCTCGCGTTGTTTGGGTATGCCATTCAAACTGATGTGCGTCACCTCAAGACGGTGGTGCTCGACGAATCGAGAACACCGGAGAGCCGCGCACTGGTGACGGTCATTGCCAACACTGGCAACTTTGATGTCATCGCGCAGGTGTCGAATCGTGACGCCATCCGTGAAGGCATCGAGAGTGGCGAGGTCACGGCGGCGCTGGTTATTCCGCCGGACTACGCGCGCGACATTGTCCGCGGCCGGACGGCGACGGCACAGATGATCGTGGACGCCGCCGATCCGCAGTCGTCTGCGGCCGCAATCTCCGGCGCGCAATTGGCCGCCCAAGCCCGGTCCACGCAGTTGTTGGGCGAACGGTTCCGACTGGTGGTTCCGATTGAAATGCGGGTGCGACCGTGGTACAACCCGTCACAACGGAGCGCGACATTTATTGTGCCCGGAGTGATCGGCATACTGCTGACGATTACGCTCACACTGATCACGAGCACGGCGATCGTCCGCGAGCGTGAGCGCGGTACGCTTGAGCAGTTGATCGTGACGCCGATCGGCAAGGCCAGCCTGATGCTTGGCAAGCTGGTTCCATTCGTCCTCGTGGGATATGTGCAGATGACGGTGGTGATGGTACTCGGCAAGTTGCTCTTCGGCATTCCGATTCGCGGCAGCCTGCCATTGTTGTATGTACTGACGGTGCCGTTTATCGTGGCAAGCCTCGGGGTTGGATTGTTGATATCGACCGTGGCCCGCAGTCAGGCGCAGGCGATGCAGCTGAGTTTCTTCTTTATGCTGCCGAATATTCTGCTCTCCGGATACATCTTCCCCCGGATGGCTATGCCACTGCCCGCGCAGTGGATCGGGCTGGCGTTGCCGCTGACCTATTTTTTGAAGGTATTGCGCGGGGTGTTGTTGAAGGGCATCGGAATAGATCAGCTGTGGAGGCCGACGGCATCGATGACTCTGATTGCGGTGCTTTTGCTCGTGGTCAGCGTGCGTCGGTTCACGAAGACGATCGAATAGACGGTTCGAGTCAGCGCGCCGTGACGGCCGCGCGCAGTACTTGCGCCATACGTTCGGCGACGGCTGGACCGGAATGATCGCGCACGGCGATTTCAAAAGCGCGTCTCGCCAGCTCGGCGTTTGCGACACGATTAGCAGTCGCGGCGCGCAACACCGCGTCGATAGCCTCTGGCGCCGGATCTTCAGCGAACAGAGCGCAGTCGTGCTGTCGCAAAAATTGATTGCTCGCTGCATACGCCGGACCGCATGCCAGAATCGGTCTTCCCGCCAGCATATAGTCTGTGACTTTCGTCTGTAACGAGGCGCGGCTGATCTGTGCTTGATCAGCGCGGAAGCTCGATGCTACGAGCAAGAGGTCGTGTTCCCGCAGTCGCTCATGCAAGTGGGCATACGGTACCAGTCCGCCGTTTTCCACTCCAAGCGCGGCCCAGGTAGTTGCGTTGTTGCCCCAGAATTTATGATCTGTATACAACGTCAATCGCACCGGAGTGCCGCTAGCGCGCAACCGCGATGCGGATTCGGCAACGGCCATCACGGCGTCCAAATGCATAGGAAACAGTGAACCGGCGTACGCGATCGAAAACGGGCCCGCACGAATGGCGTCTAGTGCCGCTGGCCGCTGCGTTGGGACAGGAACGGGATTGTGTACCACGGCGCTGTGGGCCGGTCGGGTACCAGCGCGCATCGCCATCGACTCTAGCAAAGCATCACTGACCGCCAGCCAGCCAGAGGCACCGCGCAAAAGACGAGCGCCGGCGGCCGCGGCATTATCGCCGAGCCAGTGCGCTGACGGGCTATCGAACCAGTCATCCATTACATAGCAGACAAAAGGCAGCTTAAGTGTGCGCGCCACCCGCATCCCTAGCACCAGGGCGCCGCTACCACTTGGGACGAGCAGGATCAATTCGGGCGCAAACGTGCGAATGCGTGCGGCATGGGGGACGGTGACGACATATTGCCAAAGTGCATGCGGATCGCCAAGCACTGGCCGAAGACGTTCGAGTTTGTGGAGCCAGCGTGGATAGGGAGCATCCAACAGCGTGAATCCCATTTCGCGATCCGGCTCTTGAAGGTCGGCGGTGGTGATAGCGAGAACGCGGGATGCCGGAAACTGATGCAGCAAGTTGAGGAGCGTACGCCCGGCACCGCGGCTGTCATCGCGGAGGTCGACGTCGGTGATGACAAGCGTTCGCGGGATCATACGAACGGTCTGGACGGCCGAGTGACAAAAGACCCGGCTTGTGCGCGACGGTTAGGGGCTCTTGCTTTCAGTCTTGGATTACTGTGCCAAGATCGCGAATGCATTTCTGCCAAGGAGAGGACCGCACGATGGCTGTAGCAATCATCACCGGATCGTGTGGACTTGTTGGTTCTGAGGCCGTCACGCATTTTGCCGCACTCGGTCTCGACATTGTTGGCATTGATAACGATATGCGCCGGGAGTTCTTCGGCGATGGTGCGAGCACGGCGTGGATGCGCGCGGAACTTGAACGCACCGTGAGCGGCTATACCCATGTCACGGCGGACATTCGTGATCGCTCGGCGATTGAGGCCGTCTTCCGCCGGTACGGTGCCAATATCGCGCTGGTGATTCATGCCGCAGCGCAGCCGTCGCACGACTGGGCCGCTCGCGATCCGCACGCGGACTTTGGAGTCAATGCACTCGGTACGCTGACGGTGCTTGAAGCTACGCGTCAATTCGCGCCCAACGCTGTGTTCATTTTTACCTCGACCAACAAAGTGTACGGCGACCGACCAAACAGTTTGCCGCTGATCGAGCGGGAAACGAGATGGGAGCTCGACGTGTCGCACCCTATATATCATGGAATTGACGAAACGATGAGCATTGATGCCACCACGCATTCGGTGTTCGGTGCATCGAAGGTAGCTGCCGATGTGATGGTACAAGAGTACGGACGGTATTTTGGTATGCAAACCGGATGCTTTCGCGGCGGGTGCCTGACCGGACCGAATCACAGTGGAACGATGTTGCACGGATTCCTCGCCTATCTGGTGCGCTGCGCGATCACCGGAACATCCTACACCGTGTTTGGCTACAAGGCCAAACAGGTACGCGATAACATTCACAGTGCCGATTTGAATTCGGCGTTCGAGCATTTCTTTCGCGCTCCCCGTATTGGCGAAGTCTACAATATGGGGGGCGGGCGCGAGAGCAACTGCTCAATGCTTGAGGCCATCGCGATGTGTGAGCGACTCACGGGGCGGCCATTTGCGTGGAGCTATGACGATACCGCACGTATTGGGGACCACATCTGGTATATCAGCGATCTCACCCGGTTCAGGTCGCACTTTCCGGAGTGGAAGTTGACGCACTCGGTGGAAGGCATTGTGGAGCAGATTTATGACGTGAACCTCGATCGGTGGTCGGCGACCGTCTAGCCGCCGCATCCCGGTAGCTTCTGGTCGCGGATCAACCGCACAAAGTATCCGGTATCACCGAGTGGTTCGAATCCTGGCGGCACGTGAACGCCAAGCGGTGCCAGCATCACCACAGCTTCGATTCTTGCAGCGCGCATGGATTGGTCGTACGCGAACGCGGTGCAGGGATCGCGCAACTCGGCGACGGTCTGTTCGGGAGGCACGGTGTACTCCGGGGTATATGCGCGTACGAGTACTCCAGCACGCTGCGCCCAGTCCACATTCCAGAGAGTGTTGATGGTTGCGACGCGGCTGCCCGGCGCGATGCCTCGTGCCGCGAGAAGTTTCGCGACGCGGTCCGAGAGTTGAGCGGGCCGTGGATCTCCGCGCAGTTCGTGGCGGAAGATGCTGAGCTCGATCAGCACCGGCAGCGAGAGATGCATCGCGCAGTCCACAGCGCCAATTACTACAACGCCCGCGACCAGCGTGCGTCTCCATCGGCTGGGTCTATTGATAATTGCGAGCAATGCGGCCACGGCCCCGACGACGAGAAATGGCACGATATGTCGAAGTTCGACATAGACGAGCAGGTAGAACAAAACGGGAATAACGGCAAGCACCACCAGTGGCCAACTCGTTGAAGGGGATGATCGCGTGATGAGGGCGGCAAACGCGAGTACCGCAAAGGCCACAGTCATCAGTGGTGCCGCGTCGGATAGTGCTTCGCGCATATAGCTGATGTCGCGCTTCACGGCGGCTGTCGTTTCCTCCAAGCTCAGGTATGTGTGCGTTTGCTGGTACCAGTACGATGCATCGTACCAGAGCGGCAAAGTTGAATCCGGCCAGCGCTCGGGCAAAGCACAGGTCAGTGGGCGTGTAACCATCACGGAGTCCGTTCGTACGACACCAACCCGGCCGAGCGGGAGATGGTTACCTGGCGCGATGCACAATGTCGTGAGGTGAGGGGCCTCATTCACAAACCAGAGTTGATTGAGGCGGCCAGTCTCACCAAAAGTCGGACGGCCCACAACAAGACTCAAGGGCACCATGAACAGCAGAGCAGGGAGGGTGAAGGCCGCGGCCGCACCTACCGGTCCGCGCCATCCGTCACGCCGACGCCAGGCAATCCAGCCGGCTACGAGCAACATGACCCCGCTCACTGGAAAGAGAATCGCTTTCCACCAGTAACCAATAGCAAGCACGATGCCGAATCGCGCCCATCGCCCCGAGGTCATTGGCATCGTGGCAAGGGCGACGAGTTCGCCACATTCGAAGAACACAAATAGCGTGACGCCCATGTCCGGCGTTACGAGAAAGAGTCCGACGGATTTTAATACGAGGAGTAAATACAGTTCCCACGCAGCGACGAGAATCAGCGTCCGAGTTCCAAGTGACGCCGCGCGATAGCCAGGGCTGCTGCTTGTTGCAATGCGCAACAGGCGACTGAACGCGAGCGTCGCACCGACAAACACCACATACCCGATCATCCGCACCATTGGAAACATCATCGCCGTTGTCGGTGCGAACAGGCGTAACGCGCCGCCGAGCATCGCCGGATACAATGGACTCCAGTATCCGTTTACGACTGCCGGGATACCGTGCCTGGACACGGTCCGAGCGAGATCAAAATAGCTCACGCCGTCGGGATTGAGATTCCAGTTGCGGAGGAACCAAGCGTCCATTGCGCCAAGTACAATTGCGAGAGCGACGGCGATTCGATGCGCGCGATCCGGCAGTTGTTCAGGTTTCATGGCGTTTTCCGAAGGTCGTACACCGTCCAGAGAGAATCCTGAAATGCCACAGGATACGGCAATGGTTTTGTAGCGCGCGTCGCCCGCCCGAACGCTGCGAAGGTAGCCCCCTCCTTCGCGAGTATTAGCAGGTGAGCGGCATCAAGTGTGTCGTACGTCGAGACATCGAAGCTATGGCGGCCGGTCACACGCATCCCCAGCGCAAGCAAACGGCGGTGCGCCTCACCGTAGACACCAGCGTCATACGCAAGCTGGTTGATGTCGCCGACCGCAGCGTACACACCGCGGCCGGCGGCGAGACGGAAGTCGTCGAAGCGATCGTCCATCGGCGGGAGTACGATCAGCGATGCCCGCGGTGTATCGCGTGCTGCCCATTCGGAAATGGCGCGAGTGTCGTTCGGCGTATCAGCGAGTCGCATTGCCGAGGCAATCACGGAATACGAGTTCGGCCGCAACTGGTTCAAGTGACCGCGTAGCAGGATCGCGACCAAGAGCACGCCAAGGCAGACGACGAACGCGCGAGCCGTTTCGGAAACGCGCGCTGCCTGACGATCGGGTGTCGTCAGAGCACCGTTGATTGAATGCACTGCAGGAACCGGCACCATTGCAGCGAATACGCAGAAGAATGCCGCCGTCCCAATGGTCAACAACCGATGGCCGTCGGCCTGCGCGAAAGAGAACGGTGCGATGTGCAGTATGCCCCATCCTTGTCCAAGCACTTGTGTCAGGCCGGCCGCGGCGAGTCCGGTCGCCGTCGCCAAGCGCCACGACCGATACGCTCCATCGGTGAGCAAAAGAATTGCCGCGATGATGACCAACAACAACCCCTCACCGATGTCCAGGTTTTTGTGCAGTGTAGCAATGATTAATCCTATGGCCGCGCCTATTCGGAGCAGACGGTCGCGCCCATTGGCTTGTCGCACCCACTCGACGACACCAGCGGCAACGGCGGCGAAGGCAATAACCTTCACGTACGCTCCGGCGCGCACAAAAAATGTAAGATCGAGCGCCGGAATACTAAGTGTGTAAATGTTAGCGAGATACAAAAGGACGAGCGCCGCACACCAACCCATACTGATGAGCACAAATCGCCGAACCGCGTCGGCGAATTGCTGGCGCAGGAACCATACCAGCCCCAGTTGCGCAACAAACCAGCCATAATTTTCGCGCCAGTGGTCTTCAATAAATGCGTGGTATGCATACAACCGGAACTCTTCGGCGAACGGAATACCCGTGCCGATCGCATGGGAAAAATTTGCAGGAGCATGATGCGAGATGTACCATGCGTTCGGGAACGCAGCGAGTGCGGCTAATCCAAACCACCGGGCGCGTACTTGCCAAGTTTGTCTGCGTGGATCGACGATCATCAGCACGCCGATGATCGTCGCCGCAATAAGGCCCAAACTCGGATGCACGTTGAATGCGATTGCCGCCATCACTAAACCCGGACCGCGTCTGCCACGTACGGCGAGCGCCAGGGCGGCAAAGGTGAACGGCAACACCAGAGTTGATGTAATAAAATTCGATGGCGGCACGAACATCCAATGAATGGTGCCCCGATATCTGCTTGATGCAGTCACTAGTGCCGTCGCAAGCGCCGCGACCGTGGCGTTTCCGGTGATGCCTTCCGCTAGCCACCAAATCGCGATGAACAGCGCGAATAGTGATCCGATGAGGAAGGCATACCACCACGCGTCGACATTCACGTGATTCCGGTAAAGCACTGATGCGAGATGATACACAAAGAACGGACCGTTCACGCCACTCGATACGACTAGGTCGGACGCGGGATACAATCCTGGATCGGCAATCGCGCGGGCAATCGGAAGCGCGAGATGTTCATCGGAGACCTGCGGCAACGGCGTGTAGAACGCCATAAACAGGGTACAGACAATGGCCACAAGTGCGGCAGTTGTCCATTGGCGCTGCAACGTCATCGAAGCGATCCCATTAATCGGCCCCAAAGCCGCACGAGCACGCGTCGTGGCAACACTCGAGCCAATATGGCCATCGCCTTGGTTCGCCCGCCGATGAGTACGGTGTGCGATCGCTTGCGGTCGATTGCTTTCAGAATGATTCCTGCAACCTGATGCGGTGGCATCAACCGCTCGCTCTCGATGCGTCGCACGCCTGCCGTATTCTGAAAACCGGTGTCCGTGCCGCCCGGACAGACTGTTATTACGCGCACCGCACGATCAAATGGCTGCTCTGCGGCTGCCGCCTCGGAGAAGGAGAGCACGAACGATTTCGATGCCGCATATGCCGCCATCAACGGCAGCGGTTGAAATGCGGCAGATGAAGCGATGTTCACCAACGTGCCGCCGCCAGGCTGTGAAGCAAAGCGGCGGAGTGCCAGCGTGGAAAACTCGGCGAGTGCAGTCACGTTCACTTCGAGCAGGGCTCGCTGCGTTTCGACGGCAATGTCAGCGACTGTGCCGCGTGCGCCGATTCCGGCGCAGTTCACCAGCCCATCGATCCGGGTTGGGCCGGAGATGAGTGCGCCGAGCGCGGACCGACCATCGGAGTGCGATAAATCTGCGGTTACGGTGCGGAGTCCGACACATTCGGTGGCGAGCCATGCGAGCCCGGACGCATCGCGGTCGCTGGCGATGACATCGGAGCCGCGCGCGTACAACTGTACGGCGAGAGCACGGCCAATTCCGCTTGCTCCACCGGTCACGATCCAACGACCATCGTTTTTGGATAACGCACGCGTCAATTCAATGAGTCCAGTTCGCAACGGCACGACCGGGACAAAGCCCAGCGAGGCGAGCCGTGCGTTACTGGCAAGCAACACGTCGGAATGGAGATTCTGCGCGGCGAAAGGAAGAAACCGGCGCGCGGCGCGTGCAGTCGATGCGACAATCCCGGGGACGCGAACGGTGCCAGCTATGCGGCCAGTGATTTCTCCGATTTGGGAAAATAGCGAGCCGACCGTGACCGGCACGCCGTCCGAGGCGAAAAAAGTGCCATGGAGCGCACCCGGATGGTGCGCCGCAGTTAAGATTGCGGATGCCAGATCATCCACATGAATCACACTTACGCGGCCGGGAAAATTGAACCGAGCCGCAACCGCGCCACGCTTCACCATTTCGACGAATACGCGGAGATGGCTGTTGGCTCGCATGTGGGGACCATATACCCAAGTCGGACGCACAATAGAGAACGGAAGTCCGGATTCGCGAACCAGACGTTCACCTTCAAGTTTTCCTGCCCCGTAACGCGTCAGCGGGTTCGGCGGCGAGTTCTCGTCGAGCGGGCTGACGCAGCGATCTCCCGGCATCCGGTCGACGGCGCCGATGGAGCTCGCGTAGACAATTCTCTCGCATTGTTGTTGCCGAAGTGCGTCGACTAATCGCTCGGTCGATCGGATGTTATTTCGGTAGCCTTGTTCGCCACCGGTAACTGCAGCGTTCGCCGCTAGGTGAATCACCACGGCACCTTTGCCACACGCGGCGGCAATCGATTCCGTCGATGCTTCAGCCAGGTCAATCACATGCATCTCGACCTGACCCTGCAGCTCGGCAGGAAGCTTCGCAGTCTCGCGAACGATCGCGATGATTTTCACCGCCCTTCCGTCCAGACCGTCACGCAGCAGACGGCGCACCACGGCTTGCCCAATAAATCCGCTCGCACCAGTCACGACAACGCGCTTCATCGTGGCACTGAGGCGTGCATTTCGACGCAGGACGGCTTCGACGCAGCGAACGCCCAGAGTGAAAACAGCAGGACAACCGGCAATAGCAGCGGACCAGCCATCGTCACAATGGCGGTCCATGTCGGGTGCGGACCCGCATCCGCCCGCTTCCCTTTCTTTGCGCGATTATAAAAATAATTGTGCGACGCGGTCAACTGATTGAGCAGTGTCTGATACCAGCCAAATAGTTCATACTCTTCCGACCACCAATGCATCGAATGTTCTGTGAACCCCGCAACGCCGAGGGCCGTCGCAAGCCCTTCTGGTGTGAAATGGGTCACGTGATGGGGGATGTCGAGGTAGCACCAACGGTTCGCGCTGACGTCGGCCTGCAGCGCATCGAGATTCGGCACGCTGATGTATAGGTGTCCGCCCGGCCGCAACAGCCGGCGGGCGAGTGCGAGAGTGGCCACGGGATCAGGAACGTGCTCGAGCGCGTGCCACATAGTGATCACATCAAGCGATCCATCGGCGAGGCTGGCCGTTGCGACAGATTGTTCGTCGAACGGCGACGCGACGAATCGCACGCCACTTGTTGTATCCGCAAACTGCCCATTCGCAGGGTTCGGTTCGAACACGGTGACGTCACATCCATGTAGAGCGAGTGCGTTGGCGAATGCACACGCGCCCCCTCCAATGTCTGCTACCACCGGCTTTCTATTCTTTGGCAGCAGTCGCCGAACGCGCGACACGCGCTCATTGATGAACCGGTCCACCAGCGCGCGCTGCCAACCCGCCATCGCCGGCGCGGCAACATCGGGGGTGATCACACGTTCGGCGTCGCAGGGCGCTGGAACAGTGCGCGCCACCATACAATTGATGCACAGAACGGCACGGTAGTCGCCGAGCGCCTGCAGATCGTCCGCGGTATGCAATTCTGTCCGCGCCTGCTGATCGGCAGCGGCGCGACATAGCGGACACGTTGCCGTGGGGTCCTCAAGCGGTTTTGACCGCCGATATTGCCACACTTCGGCGTTGCGATGCGACCGCGAAAAGTCACCTGTCACGAAGCCGAACCACCCAAGGCGTTCGACCATGCGTCGCACTCCAAATCCCCATCGCTCCGATCCGGACTCGGGCGGAAAGGCAATCGACCCGCCCATCGCGATATACGCAATATTCAATCGCGATTGGCGTAGCCGAACGGCCAGTTCACGGAGCGCGGTACGGCCCAATGACCGGTTGCGCAGTAGCAACAGTCGGTGCGCGTCGGTACGCCGAAGCGCAACGCCGATTAATTCGCCGTCAAATAACAAGGCGACGGCATCGGTCACGGCAAGTGACTCGCGAATTCCCTCGGTGAGCTCTGTGGTGAGCGGAATGTTCGCGCCGCACAGAAGTACGGCATCCGTAATTGCGGTTGCCAGACTATTCCGCCATAGCGCCGAGATGCCTTCGGCCGCGCCGACAACCGGAGGTACCACGACCGTGAGCCCTGCCGGTGCCGCGCGCAATGTGGTGCTCATTCGGCAGGTGGGGGCGGAGGCGTACGCGCCAGCATCGTCAGCATATCCGTGACTAATGCCGCAATTTGTCGGCGATTTTCTTCGAGGGCGGTATCCCAGTGTCGCAGTTCGTCCGTGACCCGCTGGGGTACCGCCGCACTGTCGCCTCGTGAATACAATGTCAGTGCATCCATTGGAATGCGACGCAGTTCTGTCCCTTCGCATCGCACAATGAAACTGTGGGACCCGGCATCGTACTCAATGTCCGCGCCACGGGCTGCGCGCTCGAGCAGGAGCAGCGTGGACGCATCCGGCTGACGCTGTTTTCGAAATTTCACTTCCTGAATCACCAGATGACGGACGGCGAACGCCCGTGGCTGGATCGACTCACGGTCGTGGAAAAGACCTTCGTTCATTTGGTGAGCACCACGGCCATATTCCACGCGAGCCAACGAAGGCCCGGGACGCGGAGCAGCAACGCATCGAGCGCGGCAAGCGGTTCGTACCACACACGAATGCTGCCATAGTCACCGATGACCTTCTTCCAATATCGCTCCTCGTTGGGATGCACCTGATCAATAAAAAAATATTTCAGGAATACGGCTAGCGTGGAGAGCCAAAAAAACCGCACACGCACGTTGCGAAAAAGCGTGTGCATGGTGCCGAGATCCGCGACACCGAGTGGATGCTCGTCGACGGATCGCACTTGACCGGCCATTCGTCGATAGACGTTGATCACGGGATTGTACTGAATAGGATCCCAGAACACGCCGCGTCCGCCAGGTTTGAGCACGCGATGTACTTCCTTGAGGCACGCAGGCGTATCGACGTGATGCAAAACATTCGCGCCATAGACGATATCAACGCTAGCATCCGGGAGGGCAAGTGCAGCGCCGTCCATCTGCACGGTTTCGACCGCCGTGCCGTGCAACGCGGCTACCCGCTGCACGAGACGCAGCATGCCACCGCTCAAATCGGTGGAAACGACACGGGCGCCCTGCGTCGCAAACCAGACCGACGCTTCACCGAGCCCGGCACCGAGTTCCAGTACGGTCATGCCGCTGACAGGCCCAAGCGCTGCCGCGATGAATCGATTTTCCGGGCACGAGGGTAGCGTGAATGAATCATGTACGGGAACATGGGCAGGGTCGACACTATCGGCCCAGCGATCGTGAAAATCTTCTTCGCGCGCCAATGTCTCGCGCGTTGCAGGCGCGGCGGCGTTCACGGCTTCATCACCTTGAGCGTGCGCCGCCGGGTGACATCGGCTTGGCGTGTAACCGGTTCCAGGAGCGCCGCAGCGCGCGAGTGGTCCACCGGGTGCTCAGTGTTAATCTCGTCGATAATGGCCAGCAACTCATCAGCTGTGAATGGCCATGGCTTCGCCTGGCGCGAGCGGCGAAAGAACACGCCGGCGCGCTCCAGCGTTGTGAGGGGATAATGCGCAGTGATGGAAATTTCCGGAAAACTTCCGTACATGCAGCCGGGGCATCGCTTGGTAATAGGATGCACCTCACGATGGATCGCCCCCTCGCGATACCATCGCGGAAACTGCTCGTGCCATACGGGATAACTTTCCGGCAGAATGTGATCGCAGCACACCTCAAGGTCGCCATTCGGACGAATGGCGAAATACAGTTCCGGACTGTCACAGCGGTCATCATTCCGGCGGCGCCAGTTCACCCCTTCGCCGCGAATGAAGCGCCGGATATTGTCGATGAATTCCGGCGAGTCATACAGGTGATATCCTTCGCGCTTCAGGCGCAAGCATTCGTCAAGTACTTCGTCGACCATGGCGTACATCGTCGGCGGGAACAACATCTCACGGTCGTAACTGCGAAAGTTGAACGCGTCGGCCGGATCGGCAATGTGAGCTGGCACCAGCGAGACGTGCCAACCAATGCGCGTCGCAAACCGGATGATGTTCGGAATCTCGGCGAGATTCTGGGGCGAAAGCACGGTCCCGAATGCTGCAAAACTCTTGCTGGCCGGATACGTCTGCGTGACCCGGGCAATTGTATGGATCGCCTTCGCCCAGCTGCGGTCATGGGAACCGTTGAGAAAATCTTGCTTGTCGCCGATCAACGAATCAAGCGAGATGGAGATGTCACGTGCGCCGTTCGCCACTGCCGACTTCAACTGGGCCTCTGTGGCCAGCCCATTGGTTTGTGTGCGCACATGAATTCCCCGCCGCGTAAATGCGCCGATGATTTCCGGCAGATCACGACGCACGAACGGCTCGCCACCGGTGAGCAATACAATTCCCGTGCCAAGCGCGGCCAGATTTTCCGCCATCATCTCGACTTGTTCGAGCGTGACTTCCTGCACGTCGGCATTCGCGTAAATGACATTGCACTGCTTGCACGTCAGGTTGCAGCGCGCCGTGACGTAGAATTGCACGTACACGGGGTGGCGTTGCGTGAGCAACCCGCGGGCAATATTGAATGAGGTCTTGAGTGGAAACATCAGGTTCCGGTGTGACGATCGCTGTCGAACCCGACGCGCTCGCGGACGAGATAGAGCGGCCGCTGTTTCACCTGGCCATAAATGCGGGCGATGTATTCGCCCATGATTCCAAGCGACACCAGTTGCACGCCGCCCAGGAACAGCACGGCAATGAGCAATGTGGCCCAGCCGGGGACGACGGAATCGTTGGCGAGGCGCAGGACGAAGGCATAGATCACCCCAACCACTGCGAGGCCGGACGCAAAAAAGCCAAAGTAGGTCGCCAGTCGCAGCGGCTGAGCCGAGAACGAAAAAATGCCGTCCAGGGCAAAGCGGATCATTTTGCGGAGGGGATATTTCGTTTCCCCGGCGAGGCGCGCGGAACGGTCGTATTGGATCGCCACCTGCCGGAAGCCGACCCAACTGATCATGCCGCGCACGAATCGATCGCGCTCGGGCATCGAGAGCAGGGCATTGACCACGGAACGATCGAGCAGGCGAAAATCTCCTGCATCGTAGGGAATCTCGGTGTCGGACATCCACCGCATCAGACGATAGAACAGATGTGCGGTAGTCAGCTTGAACCCACTTTCACCGTGGCGATGCCGGCGTACACCGTAAATGACGTCGTGTCCGTCGCGCCACTTGGCGACAAACTCGGCGATGAGCTCGGGCGGGTCTTGCAGGTCGGCATCGATTACCGCGACGATGTCGCCGGTGGCGTGTTCGAGTCCGGCGCTCAGCGCCAGTTGGTGGCCAAAGTTTCGTGACAATGACAGCACGCGAACGGCCGAGTCGCCCGCGGCAATTTGGCGTAACAGTTCCAGCGTGTGGTCGCTACTGCCATCATCAACGAATAGCAGGGCAGCGTGCACACCTGGAATCGCGTCAACCGTGGCGCGCAACCGGCGATGCGTCTCAACGATCACCTCTTCTTCATCGAAGCAGGGCACCACGACCGTGAGCTTAAGGGGGCCGTCACGGCGCGCGTGAGTGTTTCGGACTCCCGACTCTGTCATTTGCCGCATCGCTCTGGAGACATACTCAATGATACGGCGGTCTCTCGGGGCCTGCCTAGTCGTACGATGGTCATTAGGTCGGTGTGGTGTGCGCCACGGACACGGTCGTCGGGCGCGCCAGTTCGATTTTCTCATTCTCCAGTCGCGCATACAGCGCTAATAGCACGGCCTGACGGGCATCGAATGCCAGCGTTGCCTCGGGGTGGGGAATGAGCATGGCCGTTTCCACTTCAAATCCCAGTGCGCCGGCTCCGGTGAGGTGTGTCCGTTGCAGTGTTGCTCGTGGCTCGGCGGCGATGACGTCGGCAATGATTGCCGGCACCCGCGCGAGCTGTGCCGCCGCGGTTCCTGGCGCGATCGTCACCGTGAAAACTAGCCTGCGACCATCACGTCGCGACAGGTTGCGCACCCGGCTCCGCAACAGATCACCATTGGAAAAGATGAGTTGCTCGCCGTTCACGCTTTTCACGCGAGTCGTTTTCAACCCGATGTGTTCGACGGTGCCTTCGAGTTGATCTACGGCGATCGAATCACCAACCAGAAATGGCTTATCGAGGACGATCGAGAGTGCGCCGAACAGATCGCCAAGTACGTTCTGCAATGCCAGGGCAACGGCAATGCCACCAATACCGAGTCCGGCGAGAAGCCCGCTGATCTTGACGTGCATCCCTTCGAGCGCGGTCAGAATCACCACGGCCCAAAGCACCAGCCGCGCGACGAACGAGAGCACGGTGAGCGCGGTCTTGGAACCTGCATCCTTGTGCCGCCGTTCGTAGTGCCCAACCCAAAAATCGATGGATCGGTTGATCCAGGTGAACAGCTGTAACACCAACGCCGCGACCATCACCCATGTGGCGACCGAGTCAACCCGCGCGGGAAAATCGAGATACCGTTCGGCGAGCCGCAGTGTCACGGCGATCAGCAGGGCGGGGCGGATCGCCTTCAACAGCACAACCAAATAATCGTCGGCGATGGTATCGGTCGTGGCCGCGGCCCGCTCCAGCCGCCGCACCACCGTTCCCCGAAGCAGCACAAAGATCACGGTCGCGCCGAGCGCATACGCCACGACCATCGCCCAGTCGCGGAGCGGATTATCGTAGAACGTGTAGTTGAACCAAGTGGGCAGATTCATCAGAAGGCCTGAAGGCGGCGGTGCATCGGATGCCGAACGCGGTGCGTATATATAATATGGATAGCACACACCGGAGTCGAAGATGCTGATCCGTCGGCCAGACGCTTGTAAATCATCAGAAATCACACCCGAGCAGCACTACGTGGGGCGCCGTAAATTTCTGGCCGCTGCCGGTGTGCTCGGCATAGGCGCGGTCGCCGGATTCGTGCCAAACGCCTGCGCGCAAGATGGTCAGGATCCACAGGTCCTCGGCAAGCCGTACGGGCTCCAAAAGGATGACAAGCCAACGCCGTGGACTGATGTCACCACGTACAATAATTTTTATGAATTCGGCACTGGAAAGGGCGATCCAGTTGAAAACGCCAAGGCCTTCAAGCCGCGACCGTGGACCGTTATGGTCGATGGGCTCGTCGCGAAGCCAGCGCAGTACCAACTCGAAGATTTCCTGAAGCCACTGGTCGTCGAGGATCGGATCTATCGCCACCGATGTGTGGAGGCTTGGTCTATGGTGGTCCCGTGGCGCGGTATTATGCTCGCGGATGTGCTTAAGCGTGCGCAACCGACCAGCCAGGCCAAATTTGTCGAGTTGACCACTTTGTACGATCCTCAACGGATGCCTGGCCAGCAACGCAGCGTCCTGGCGTGGCCGTATGTGGAGGGGCTTCGCCTCGACGAAGCGATGCATCCGCTCACGATGCTCGCCACCGGAGTGTACGGTCGCGACTTGCCGAACCAGAATGGAGCGCCGCTCCATCTTATTGTCCCGTGGAAGTACGGGTTCAAGGGCGTCAAGTCGATCGTACGGATCCGGCTCGTCGATCGGCAGCCAAAAAATAGCTGGAATATTTCTAATCCATCGGAATATGGTTTCTACTCCAATGTGAATCCGGAAGTGGACCACCCGCGGTGGACACAGGCCAAGGAGCGACGGATCGGCGAATTCTTCAAGCGGCCCACGCTGATGTTTAATGGATACGCCGAGCAGGTGGCAGCGATGTATGCGGGTATGGATCTGCGCAAGAATTACTAGGTGACGGCGAACGCGTTTTATGTGCGACTGCGCGCGATGCGTGAGCCGCGCTGGTTCGGGCCTGCGTTAATCGTCGGTTCGTGCATCCCCGCCGCGCTCGCGATTGGTGCATTGGCGAGTGACATCGTGGGCGGCACGCGCTTTTTTGGCTCCAATCCCGTAAAAGAAGGCGAACACTTTCTTGGCGAGTGGACGCTGCGTTTTCTTATTTTTACACTTTCGGTTACGCCGCTCCGCCAGCTCCTGGGCTGGAATTGGCTCGCCAAGCATCGACGCACGTTGGGGCTCTTTGCCTTTGGATATGTGTCACTGCATTGGCTGACGTATGCACTACTGGATGTGCAGCTTGACTGGCACGATCTTATGAAGGATCTGCTCAAACGCCCGTATATCTACATCGGGATGATCGCGATGCTGTTGATGGCATCACTCGCTATTACGTCGTCGAAGAACATGATTCGTCGGCTCGGTGGCCGGCGATGGAATCGGTTGCACAATCTGATTTATGTCATCTGCATTCTCGGTGTGATACACTATTTCCTTGCCGTCAAAAAGGATATTGAAGATCCCGTGTTGTTTGCGTCGATCTTCGCATTTTTGTATGCGTGGCGAATCTGGAAATGGTACACCCGTCGAAAGGCTGCCGCTGTCACGGCCGCCGCGATAGCTACTCGCACCGCGATTGGCGCGTGATCGACGACGCGCGATGGTGGCGCCGCGCCGCTATCGGGGGTGTGCTGGCATTTGCAGTGCTACGGCTGGCCACACTGACACACTATCCGCCGTGGACTGACGAAGTCTGGACATTTGGGATTCTGCCGGCATCGTTCCGGCGCCTGCTCCGCTGGTTTGCTGATGACCAAACGCATCCACCGCTGTTTTACGTACTGCTGTGGTGTTGGGAACGCATTGGCGGAGCGTCGCTGGCCTGGTTGCGACTGTTTCCATCGTTGATTGGAAGCCTGACCGCTGTTCCGTTGGTCTGGCTGTGCCGAGCTGCGCGATTGGACCGTCGCGCCACAATACTTGCAATTGCGATTGGCGCGATGATGCCAGTGTTGGTCGCGTATTCCAACGAAGTGCGCAGTTACGCCCTGGTCGTTCTGCTCACAGCCGCGTCCTTGGCGTGTTGGCTCCGGATGCGCCAACGGGAAGCGCCGCCCTCCGCGTTTGGGAGGCTCACGGTAGTAAATATTCTGCTTGTCTACACCCACTTTTTTGGCGTGTTGGTCGTGATTGCGGAGTGGTGCGACTCACTACGGGCCTCGCGTCGGCGCGCTGGAGCCATGACGCGGTCTGGCGCACTGACGGCGCTTGCCCTCGTGCCGTGGGCGGCCTATGTCGTGCATCGCGGGGCCATCACCGGTCATCAACTGCAGGTCGTTGATTGGATTGTTCGCCCTACAATGTCGGATCTCATTGAACCGTATGCCTGGTTGTTGGGCGGATCCCCGTGGTTTGCGGTTGATCTCGCCATGGTCGTCGCGGTTGGCGCCTCGATCGCTGTTTGGCTTTTCAGGACACGCACCACACCGGAAGGCGATGCCGGTATTTCGCTCCTGTTCGCGGCCATTATACCGGTCCTTATCACCTTTGTATTCAGCGCGATCGCACCGCGCAGTGCGTGGGTGCTTCGCTATATGATCGTGATCGCGGCTCCACTCGTGGTTCTAGTGGCCGCCGCGCTGACCGGACTTGCCGCAAAACATTTCGTCTTGCGCGTTGCGGTCCCGACGGCCTTTGCGATCTGGATCGCCGGCACGACGATGCAGTGGATTCGCCTAGATCAGGAAAAGGTGCACTTCGATCGCATTGCAATTGCGATCGGCGCGCGTGCTGGTCCGGCGATCGTGTACTCCGAGGAATACGTCGAGGGCGCTCCTTTGCAGTGGATCGCAAGGTCCGTCGCGCCGTCTGTGACCGTGCGTATGATTCACTCCGTGAGAGCTGTTTCGGCAGATAGCGGTTGGATACTCTGGAGCGAGGCGCATCCGCCGATCGGACTTCCGCCGGCGGCAGCGTTAATACGACGCGGCTACCGAATAGGCGTCCCTGTTTTCTCCCTTGGCATGCGGGACTCTGTCATCGCTTTGCCGTTTTCCCGCGCGGTGCTGCCGTGAGAGCCGATGTGCACACGCGCTCGAAGCGCCGATGCTGGGCCGTGACAGCACCTGGGCTAGAAAAAGTGACGGCCGGTGAATTGATGGCACTCGGAATTCCGCCGGGTGAAATCGAACCGGGAGGTGTGGCGTTCGCCGCTACGGACGAGGAAATTTTCACGGCGAATCTCTGGCTACGTTCGGCAAGCCGTGTGATCGTGCGCATCGCGGAATTCAAAGTGACCGCGTTTCACGAGTTGGAACGTGCGGCGCGCGGCGTACCGTGGGACAGTTTTTTGAAGTCTGGTGATACGGTTCGCCTCCGCGTCACGTGCAAAAAATCGAAACTCTATCACTCCGACGCGGTCGCTGAGCGTGTTGAACAGTCGATCACGAAAGCGGTGAAGGGTGTCGTCGTCGCTGGTGTCGGAGCTGCCGGTGCAGATGACGATGACGCTGATGAACATGACGCCCAGCTTTTTGTGGTCCGCCTGCTCCACAATGTGTGCACGATCAGCGTGGACAGTTCAGGTGCACTGTTGCACCGCCGGGGCTACCGGCTCGCGACGGCAAAAGCACCAATACGAGAAACGCTGGCGGCCGGAATTCTGCTCGCGCTTGGCTGGGATGGTACTACTCCACTGATCGATCCCATGTGCGGTTCGGGGACCATGGCAATCGAAGCTGCCATGATCGCTCGGCGCATGGCACCCGGACAGTATCGCGCATTTTCCTGCGAGCGCTGGCCCGGTGCACCGGTAGCGCACTTCGCCACGTTACGAGCGCAGTCGCTGGCGAAGGCGCTGCCAAACGCTCCCGTGGCACTCGTTGCGTCTGATCGCGATGCCGGAGCGATCGCCGCGGCGGCGGCGAATGCCGAGCGGGCCGGCGTGGCCGCTGACATCCAATTATATCACCGCGCGTTGTCTGCGCTCGAAGCACCCGCTGGCATCGGACTTGTGTTGGTCAATCCGCCGTACGGCGCCCGCATTGGAGAGGCCGCACCACTGCGAAATCTGTATGCCCAACTTGGCAACGTCTTGCGCGCCAAGTGTGCTGGTTGGTCATTCGCCATGTGCTCGGCGGAGCGTTCGTTGGAGGCACAAGTGAAACTACCGTTTCGTGACGTTCTCCGGATTCGCAATGGTGGCATTCCGGTGCGGATCGTTTTCGCAGAGGTTACCACTCGTGCGTGAGCCCACCGGAGTCATCGTCTCAATCAATCGCTCGGCAGGAGGGGTTCCCAAACTTCCAGTCGCCGAGGTGTTTGTAGGCGAACAGGGATTGGACGGCGACGGGCACCAATTTCATATGCATGGGGGGCCCGACAAGGCGGTCTGCGTGTACGCCATTGAAATTATTGAGGCGCTGCAGAAGGAAGGCCATCCAATCGCGCCCGGAACGACCGGTGAAAATGTCACCATCCGCGGAGTCGACTGGGATCGCGTCGTTCCGGGGGCTCGGCTCGTGCTAGGTGAAGTCGAAATAACAGTGACCGACTATGCGTCACCGTGCCAAACGATCGTCGGTTCGTTCTCGGATGCGCGCTCGAAGCGCATTTCGCAAAAAGTGCATCCCGGGTGGAGTCGGGTGTATGGACGGGTGGTCACGGAGGGCGTGATGAGGGTTGGTGATGCGGTTACGTTCGTGGTTCACCCGGACCGAGGACTTCAAGAAACGTGATCCGACCTTTCCTTCGGCTGACTCGACTTTCCCTCGTCGCGAGCCTCCTGATACCGCTTGTTGTCTCGCTTTGCAGCAGGATTATGTCAGGGAACGCAGCATCCGGCCGGCTCACGGTTATCATCGGTGCCGGTTTGGTTGGCATAGCAATAATTGATGCGATTGTAGCGCGATTGTTCGGCCTAACCGAATCGGGTATCGAGCGGGTTTCCGAGGCACAAGCACGCTACCTCGACGAGCTTCCCGGGCGATGGGTGGCGCTTGCGATTGTGTGCAGTGCAGCGCTGAGCCTCTTTCTCGAGCTTTCGATGATTCGTTGGCAGGGATCTGTTTGGGAATTTTTTGCCTTCTATAAAAATTTTGGATTACTGGCATGCTTCGCCGGGCTTGGATTGGGCTATGCGTTGGCACGCCGCAGTCACATCCCGCTGTTCCTTTCGATGCCGCTGATCGCCCTTCAAATGCTGCTTTTTATTGGGCTGAGGTACGGTATTCGAGGCGAGCTCACGAACAGTCTTCGCGTGACACCGATTCGAGAGCAGGTCAATATGGGCGTAGGCGTTGCGACTGGAATGCCGCAATACATCGCGTTGTACGCATTACTGATCGTTGTACTGTTGCTCACGGCGCTTGCGTTGATTCCGATTGGTCAACTCTGTGGCAGGCTCCTTGGTCGTACATCGCCGTTGCGCGGCTATGGGTTGAATTTGCTGGGCAGTCTTGCGGGTGTCGTCGCGATGTTCGGAGTCAGTTATCTGTGGACACCACCCGTTATCTGGTTCGGGCTCGCGTTCGCGGCGGTGCTGATCTTCCTCGCCTACGACCGCCGAGTATTGTTGATCGGCGTCCTTACCGCAATTGCGGCGATGACGATTCTCGCATGGCCCGTTTCATTCCGCTACGAAATGATTTACTCGCCGTACCAATTGCTAGAACGCGGCTATGGCGACCGCGGAATGATGATGATCCGAGCCGCCGGTCACTACTTCCAGCGCGTTCATGACCTTTCAGTTGTTGCACAGGCAGAGCGGCCGGAACTGAAGCGACTCGCCGACTACTACGAGCTCGCCTATCTCATTCATCCTGCAGCTGCGGACGTCGCAATTGTCGGTGCGGGATCGGGAAACGACGTTGCCGCTGCTCTGCGTCGGGGAGCGGGACACGTCGACGCGATCGAGATCGATCCGGCGATTCTGGCGCTTGGCGCAGTGTACCATCCGGAAGCACCATATGCCGACAAGCGCGTGAAGCGAATCGTCGATGATGCGCGATCCTTTCTCAGAAATTCAACAAGTCGCTACGACTTGGTCGTCTACGGGCTTTTGGACTCACACACGTTACTCAGCCACGCATCAAGCGTTCGTCTGGATTCCTTTGTGTACACGGTGGAAGGGTTGCGTAGTGGACGCGACCGACTGAAGGACGGCGGTATACTCAGTCTTTCGTTTTCTGTCATGTCTGACGAGATCGGACGAAAAATCTACTTGATGATGACAGAGGCGTTCGACGGACACCCTCCAGTCTGCGTGCGAACGGTGTACGACGCCTCGGTGAGTTGCTTGCAGTTAAAACATGGCGGCCTTGTGATACCGTCGGCCCTTCTTGCGACATCCGGGTTTGAAAATATCTCAGCGCTGTATGCGAACGCGACCATCAGAGCTGACGTGTCCACCGACGACTGGCCGTTCTTTTATATGCCCCAGCGCGTCTATCCGGTCTCATACATTTATATGATCGTGTTGGTGTTACTCGTTTCGGCATTTCTCTTCTTCACCTTCATTCCTGGTCGTCCACACGTCAGTAACAGTGCGTTCTTTCTTCTGGGCGCCGGGTTCATGCTTGTGGAAACCAAGAGCATTACCGAGTTGGGATTAACCTTCGGCAATACGTGGCAGGTAATTGGTGTTGTGATCGTGGGCATTCTCATGATGGCATTTCTCGCAAATCTCCTCGTGCAACGGCTGGCGATTGGGAATCCGCAGCTACCCTATGTGTTGCTAATAATTAGCCTTGCCGCGGGCTGGTGGGTCTCTAGAACAGGTGGGTTTGCCCCGTCCACGGCAGGTCGGCTCACAACGGTTTTTATCCTTACCTGCCCGATGTTTTTCTCAGGGCTCGTCTTCTCGTCATTGCTACTCCGGGTTACTGATATCTCCTCGGCGCTGGCAATGAACCTCATGGGCGCCATGTTGGGTGGAATGCTCGAATATAACTCGATGTATTTTGGATTCCGCTTTCTCTATCTGCTTGCGCTCGGCCTCTATGTTTCTGCCATGTTCGCGACGCTGGGTCTGAAAAAATCGATAACAACTTGAGTCCCATGAACAAGCGACGCCGTTAGAACTCGAACCCGAACGCCAGATTGAAATGATCGTTCGCAAGTTTCCCGGCTGCGTACGTCGTTTGGATCCGCCTGTACTCGAAGCCCAACACCAGCGGACCCACGGGCCGCAGATGCAAATGAACGCTCGTCGCTTCGTTCTTCAGTCGCGCGCCAGCTCCAAGATCTTCGTCCCGCGGATCGTCAAATCCGTACCCGCCGCCCAAGGTGACGCGCGGAGTCGGTTTGATATTCACTTGTCCCCAAGCACCGCGGCTGCGCACCGGAGCGCCTATCGGTGTGAATAGCTGGCCGACCGCCCCGCCACCGAGCGCGCGCATTCCCTTGCCGTCGTAGCCCTCGCCGCGAAGTTCGAGCCAACTCGTCAGGGGGATTTTCGCGTCCACGGTAAACGCTTGATTTTGCAGCAGCGAGTCGCCTTTTGTGGCGAACCAGCCTTGATGGATGCCAACGCCAATGTCGCCGGCCATCTCGTCTGAACCCCAGCGCACATGCACCCGCCCTTCGAAGTACGGTCGACTGGATTTTTCAGCGATGTCGTTGTCGGTGTCGAACGCGCCGGAGGCATCGCCGCTGACCGGTGCAAGCACGGCGCCTTGAATTCCCAGGCTGACGCCACCACCCGTCTCCACACCGATTCGAATCTGTGGTAGCCAGAGCCAGAGATTGCCGGCGCCCACGAACTCCGGAGTGCCCAGCGCGCCCAAGCTCACGGGATTGACCCCGGCAATAAGGGGTGAATCCTGCCCCACCTCGAACTCACCATACTTCCACGAAATTCTAGCACGTGCCGTTCGGAGACGGAGCAACGGGAAGGTCCGGCCCCCCGAGCTCGGTTGCTGACCACCGAAGAAGTCCACATCGAGATCGCCGACAAAGTTGCCGCCCAACACTTCGGGGTCGGTTACGGCCAACCCAATCGAAGTTTGGCGGATGGCGAGCCCGGCGCCGCCCTGCGGCAATCCGTTTGCCGTGTCAGGGCGTACAAATTGAGGGTCATCCACGTTGTTGACCCTTCGTGTGTTGGAGAAGCCGGTAGCGAGTACCAAACCGTGGAACTCAAGCGACAACCGTGATCGGGTTTTGACTGCACTTTGTGCTTGGCCTGCCAGTTGCTGCTGTAGTAGTTTGATGGCTTCTTCGGCACGTTCGAGGCGGGCGGCAATGGAATCTTGGCCCGCCTTGGCGCTATCAGCTCTAGTCCGAGCGGAGTCCTGGGCCTCAAGGGGTCGCCCGTTCACGACTGCCAGCGCGACGAACGCCGCGGTGGTCGCAACGGCCAGTATCCTTGACCGGGCCGACGAACGGGGTCTATCGTGAGAATGAACGAGACCGGCAAATTTGCCATCAGAAGTCATCGGGAGCCTGCGCTGTGAAAGTTAGAACGCATATCGTAACCTGTTTTGCTCTCACCGCGACAGTTCTCGCCGTGACGCCGCGCGTCGCTTCTGCTCAAAGTACAGTCAGTGGGCGCGTGCTACTGCAGGAAAAACCGGGCGAGACCACAACGGATATCGCGAATGCGGTGATCTACCTAGTGCCAAAGGTCGGGGCGTCGCGAGTTACCGAAATGAAATCGCAGATGGCAATGAACGGCCGCGCCTTCGTGCCGCACGTTCGGGTGGTCACAACGGGATCTGCCATAGAATACCCAAATCAGGACGTGTTTAGCCATAACATTTTTTCTACGGCCCCCGGGGCGACGTTCGACCTCGAAACGTACGGCAACGGTAAATCCAAGACCGCGCAATTCAAGAAGGCTGGCGCGTTTCCGGTTTATTGCAATATTCATTCGAAAATGACGGCGTACGTTGTTGTAGTGAATACGCCCTATTTTACACAACCGGCCGTCGATGGCCGATGGACGCTGAATGGAGTGCCGGCCGGCAAATACGAACTGCACATCTGGCATGAGCGCGCGACCGAGTTGGTGCGGGACGCCGTCGTTGCTTCGACAGGAGCTGTTAATGTTGATGCGACGCTTGATGCCCGCGGATTCAAATTTGTCGAACACAAGAATAAACTCGGCGTCAGTTATTCCAGCGCAATCCGCTACTAAAAGTCGGCGCTGCCCTCCCCATCTCGCAGAGTAGGAACGTGAACACTCGCGGCCTGTCGCTAACAACGAAAATTTTCCTTGGTACCGCGACCGTCGTCGTCGTGGTGCTCGGCGCAACACTGGTGGTCGCCAATATTTCAACTCGGCGCACGGCGAATCGAAGCGTGAACGGGAAGCTGCGTGCGACCCGTGAACAAGTGTCGACGAACTTGGGAGCCCGGGAGAAGACGCTCCGCGGCAGCGCCGAGGTTTTTGTCCAGAATCCGAAATTTCGTTCGCGCATTGAAAGCAAATCCCCAGGCGATGCGCTGGATCAGGCACAGGAAGCGCGGTCACAGATTGGAGCTGATTGGGTGCAGTTGACTGACGAACAGGGCATCCGCACGGCGAAAACCGATGACCCGACGGCTCCGGCCGATACCCTATCGGGGTCGGCGCTGATTGGCAAAGCGCTCGAAGGCGAGACCGTCGTCGGTTATGGGAATCCCACGGATACCTCGATGTTTCAGGCCGTAGCTGTGCCGATCGCCGGTGCAGGCAAAGTGGTCGGCGTGTTGATGGCGGTTCGATGGCTGGACAGTACGTTTGCAGCGGAGCTACGAAGTTCTGGCGGGCAAGCGGTTGACGTTGTCTTTTATGGCCTCGATGGGAAGAATCAACCGCACGCGGTGGCATCAACACTTGGGCGCGGACCGGATGTCGTGGCGCTCGTTGGCGACATTGTCGGCGCCAAAATCTCGGCCGACAGCTCGATGCGACTGGAGCGCGACATCAATAATCATCATTTCGTCGGACTTGGATTTCCGCTGAAAGCGGCGTCCGGCCGTGATGTCGGCGGAGTGATCGTTCTGCGTGATCGTGACAAAGAGTTCGCCGAATTCAATAAATTGGAGAAAATCCTTCTCGGTGGCGGTGCGCTGGGGTTAATCATCGCCGGACTCCTGTCGTTCGCCATCGCCCGCCAAATTACGCGCCCGGTCGGCCAGTTGGTCGTTGCGACCCGCCGTGCAGCGCAAGGCGATTATTCTGCGGACATCGACGTGAAAGCGACCGGCGAAATCGGCACACTCGCTGATGCCTTCAGGGCGATGCTTGCCGATCTGCGTGACAAAGCCGCATTAGTCGAATTTCTTGGCGCCAGTTCGCCCGATGGAGCCAAGACGGTGCGCATTCAAATGAACACCTCCACGGCGCAGGCTGTTCAACACGGCGGCATCACACCGGGGTCCCGCTTTGCCCAGCGGTACGAAGTGAAAGAAATGCTGGGCGTCGGTGGCATGGGCATGGTCTTTAAGGCGGTCGACAGTGAGCTCAACGAAGTCATCGCCATCAAGACGCTGAAGCAGGAAATTCTCAACGAAGATACCAGCGCGCTTGATCGTTTTAAAAGCGAAATCCGACTCGCCAGAAAAATCTCACATCGCAACGTCGTCCGGACGCACGACCTCGGCGAATTCTCCGGCGTGTACTACATCACGATGGAGTACGTCGAAGGGAAATCGCTCAAGGAGCTGATTACCACACGTGGACGTTTGCCAGTGGCGGCCACGCTCACTGTCGCCAAACAGTTGTGCCGCGCACTCGAAGTCGCCCACGAACAAGGCATCATTCACCGCGACATTAAGCCGCAGAACATGGTCGTCGAGCCCGACGGCGTGCTCAAGGTGATGGACTTCGGGATTGCCCGCCTCGCGAAACGGCAGAGCGGCATGACCCAACAAGGCATGGTCGTCGGCACGCCGGAGTATATGGCGCCGGAGCAATTGATGGGCGACAACATTGACGCACGTGCCGACATCTATGCCGCAGGCTGCGTGATTTATGAATGCCTGACCGGTAGCACACCGCTGACGGCAGAGAATCAAATCACCCTCATCGCCAAGTTGCTCGAAGAAACGCCGATTCCGCCGCGCGTGGTGAATAGCGAAGTGCCGCAGGCGCTATCGGATCTGGTGATGCGGACGCTGAGCAAAAAGCCGGAAGATCGCCCCCAGACAGCCACCGAACTGCACGATCTGCTCGCGGCGATCGGATAGGCGGTTTTACGCAGTGTCCGAATCAGCCATATTGCCAATAAGTGGTTAGATTTCAGCTATGTCCGACCCCGTTTCCAGCGTCTTTAATGACGCCTATGTCGCAGAGGTATTCGAGGCTTATCGTAGCAATCCTGCCTCTGTCGACGAATCCTGGCGGCAGTTTTTTCGCTTCGCCGAGCAAATCGGTGGTGGTGTCGCAACGGTGCCGTCCGGGACACCGGATTCCGACTTTGCCCGCAAAGTTGCTGGCGTAGCGCGATACACAGCTGCGATCCGCCGCTACGGATATCTCGCCGTGCAGCTCGATCCGCTTGGCACGCCCCCTCAGGGCGCCGTTGAACTGACGCTAGAACATTATGGTATCACCGACGCCGATCTTGATGTTGTTCCCGGTGCGGCCATCGGCTTTCCGCATCTCAAGACCGGCCGCGATGTCGCCGAGCGTCTCAAGTACCGCTATACCCGCAACCTCGCCATCGAGTTCGTGCATTCGGGCAGTGAACAGGAACGCCAGTGGTTTCGCGCGCTGTTTACCGCGGAACAGCTAACCCGTCCGTTGACTGGTGACGAAAAAAAAGCGTTGCTTACCCGCCTCACCGAAGTTGACGGACTTGAACGATTTCTCGCGCGCGCCTTCGTTGGCTACAAGCGTTTTTCGATTGAGGGCACCGATGCGCTCGTGCCAATGCTCGATGCGGCGATCGAAGAATCGGCAGCTGCCGGGGCACGCCATGTGGCCATTTCAATGGCCCATCGCGGACGCATCAACGTACTCGCCCGTGTGCTCGGAAAACCCGTTGAGCATTTGTTCGCCGAGTTTCAGGGGCTTCATGACCATCTCAATGATGCGTCCACCGGTGATGTGAAGTATCACCTCGGCTTCGAGAATGAACGCGTCACGCCGGCCGGACGCGCCGTGCATCTCTCGCTGATGCCGAATCCGAGTCATCTAGAAATGGTGAATCCGGTATTGCAGGGATATGTGCGGGCCCATCAGCGCCTAGCCGGCACGCCGGCCTCGCGAGACCCCAAGGCCGTGGTTCCAATATGCATTCACGGTGATGCGGCCTTCCCTGGAGAAGGGATAGTCGCCGAGACATTTAATATCGCCCAACTTCGCGGCTTCACCGTCGGTGGCACGCTGCACATCATCGTGAACAATCAGGTGGGCTTCACCACTGAACCTATCGATTCGCGTTCGACCCGGTTCGCCAGCGACTTGGCGAAGGGTTTTGAGATGCCGATCATCCACGTGAATGCCGATGATGCCGAAGCGTGTGTGATCGCAATGCGGATTGCCGTCGCCTACCGCACGGAATTCGGCAAGGATTTTCTGGTGGATCTCGTTGGCTATCGTCGGCACGGCCATAACGAGGGGGACGAACCGTCCTATACTCAGCCACTGCTCTATGATCGCATAAAGGCACATCCGACGGCGCGCCAGGTATGGGGTGCGCGCCTAGTGAGCGAAGGGATCGTGACGCAAGAGGTCGTTGACAGTACCGATCAGGCCGTGGCTGCGGCGCTTGCTTCCGCATTGGATATATCGAAAGCGGGTGCATCTCGCAGCGACGATCAGCACGATCATAGAGGTCCGGACGTTGTGAGCGTGATGCCCGACATCCGTGTCGCGGCCGACCGACTCACTGCATTGAACGAGTCGTTGTTGGTGTGGCCTGCGTCTTTTACGCCGCACCCGCGGTTGGCCAAGCAACTCGAACGCCGCCGGGAATCGATGGGTGAGGCCGGCGGGATCGACTGGGGGCACGCCGAGGCGCTAGCGTTCGCGTCGATACTTTCCGACGGCAAGTCGATTCGGCTTACGGGACAGGATGTCGAGCGCGGCACATTTTCGCACCGCCACGCGGCGCTGGTGGATGTGAGCAATGGCAAGAAATATGTGCCGTTGCAGCATCTGCAGAGTGTGAAGTCGGCGTTTGAAATCTACAACTCATCGCTTTCCGAACTGGCGGTGATGGGATTCGAATATGGTTACAGCACAGCTGCGCCCGATACGCTGACGCTGTGGGAGGCGCAGTTCGGCGATTTCGTCAATGTCGCGCAACCGATGATCGACCAGTTCCTGAGCGCCGACCGCGCCAAGTGGGGTCAGAATTCCGGGCTCGTGCTGTTGCTCCCGCACGGATACGAAGGGCAGGGCCCTGAACATTCGAGCGCGCGACTCGAGCGATTTTTGCAACTGTGTGCTGAAGGGAACATGCGAGTCGCGTACCCATCCACGCCGGCGCAGTATTTCCATGTCTTGCGACGTCAGGCGACGTTCACTGAACCTCGCCCATTGATTTTGATGCAGCCCAAATCGCTGCTGCGATTGGCGAACGCCGCATCCGCACTGCGCGATCTCACCGACGCGACCTTTCAACCGGTAATCGATGATATCGCGGGCGCGAGTAAACGCGCTGAGGTAAAGCGGCTGGTGTTCTGCAGCGGCAAGCTGTACTACGATCTGGTGGCGAAAGCGATCGGCGGCGATTTGGCAGTCATTCGCATTGAAGAGCTCTACCCGTGGCCGCACGACGGGATTTCGAAAGTTCTGGATTTGTATCCCAACGTGCATGAAGTGGTGTGGGCACAGGAAGAGCCGAAGAACATGGGTGCGTGGAGCTACGTCGCGCCGCGCCTGCGCGGATCGGCGGGTAATGCGGTGGTGATCCGGTATGTGGGCCGTCCGGAACGCGCGAGTCCCGCCGAGGGGTACCAGCAATCGCATATTGACGAGCAAGCGCGTATCGTCGCCGAGGCGGTCGCCTCGCCGGTTCGCGCTGGCGGCCCGCGCCGGACGTCCGGGGTGTTGCGCGCGGTCTGACCGTTTTTCCCGAGTGGAGAACTGATGCACACGATACGCCGTTTGGTTGCGGCATGGCTCGCATTACTAGCAATGATCATTGTCGCTCCGCGGATCGCCGTAACGCAGGAGCGTGGCGCGCCCGCGTTGGATCAAATGATTCGTGGTCTGACGAATACCGGCCGCGTGCTGATGGTCGGTGCGCATCCCGACGACGAGGACACGCAACTCATCACGTGGTTGACACGCGGCCGGCAGGTTGAGACGGCGTACTTGTCGCTGACCCGCGGCGATGGTGGGCAGAACCTCATTGGCAACGAACTTGGCGAGTCCCTTGGCGCTATTCGCACCGAAGAGCTACTTGCCGCACGGCGAGTCGACGGCGGGCGGCAATTTTTCACTCGTGCCTACGATTTTGGTTTTTCCAAGACGGCCGAAGAAACCTATAAGCATTGGGACCACGACTCGTTGCTCGGCGATGTTGTGACGGTGATTCGCGCGTTCCGGCCGCATGTAATTGTCGCGGTGTTTTCGGGCACTCCCGCCGACGGCCACGGTCATCACCAAGTGTCAGCACTGCTTGCCCGCGAAGCGTATGAGGCCGCGGCAGATACGGTGCGCTTCCCGCCGGGAAAATTTGGTCAAGTGTGGATTCCCCTCAAGTTCTATCGCGGCGCGCGCGGCAACCACGTGGCCGGTGCTATTGGAATGAATGTCGGCGAGTACGATGCAGTGCTTGGCCGCAGCTATTCGGAAATTGCAAGTGCAAGCCGCTCGCAGCATCGGTCGCAAGGGTTCGGTGTGTTGCAACGGAAGGGGGCGCAAATGGATTATGTCCTGCGCCTGGCCACTCGTGTAAATGAGTCAGCGTCCGCTGCCGATGAGAAGTCGATGTTTGACGGGATCGACACATCATTTGCGCGACTCGCCCGTATGGAACCGTCGCGTACCCGTGCGGACGAACAGCGTGCGCGGGTTGCCGCCGTTAGTGCGATTGCCGATTCAGTGCGCGTTGCGCTCAATCTGCGCCGTCCAGGGAGTGTGGTGCCGTGGTTGGCGAAAATCGCCGAGGCAGCACAGTTGAATCGATTTGGTTTGCCGGCTTGCGCGTCTGCTGATACCGGGCGGGCTGGTACAACGTGCAGCCAGCAGCAGCTCGATCTCTTTGCATCACTCGATATTTTCCGTCAGCGAAGTGCGGCCGCATTGTTTGCCGCGGCTGGAATTGCGGTTGAAGTGCTGGCCGACTCAGAACTCGTGGCGTTCGGCGATTCGATGGTCGTGAATGTGAACATTTATAATCGCGGCAAGGACACGGTCACTTTCGTGGACGCATATCTCACCGGCGCGCGGCCCCAACAGCAAGTTCCGGTGACGATTCTGCCAGACAGCGCGATGCACTTTACGCGCTATGTTCGCGGGCTCGTCGACACACGTCCGTGGTGGGTTGGCAATCGAAAGGGCGATATGTTCGCGGCCCGCCGTTCGCCGCTGGACGGTGTGTCGCGTGTGGCGACAGCGCCCGGCACTGGTGACGCGCCCGGTGTATCGATCCCTGAAGACATCCGCCGTGAGAGCGATGCGACGGTTGTGCTTGGCATTGCCGGGGCGGTGATTCGTACCAGTGTTGGGTCGATCATTCATCGGTTCGCCGATCCGGTGCTTGGCGAACAACAGCGTCCGGTGGGGGGAGTACCCCCAGTCACGATTGAATTCGATCAACAACTCGAATGGATTCCAACCACCAAGCCAATCGACCGCCTGTTGCGCGTGACGGTGAAGTCGTTCGCGAACGCGCCAATGACATTGGCTCTTAAGGCAATTGCTCCTGGAGGCATTCGCGTTGATTCGCTACCCCTGTCGCTCATACTGCAGCCACGCGAGCAGCGGGAGTTCTTTTTGCGACTGCGCGGCTCGCTCAAGCCGGGACGATACGAGTTTGGCATTTATGGTGAGACGCAGGACGGGGCGCGATATGCGGAAGGATTCCGCGAGATTGTGTATGCACACATTCGACCCATCCGGATGTACCACTCATCGGCGTTGTATTTGCAAGCCGTCGAAATCACGGTACCGCCGCACTTGAGTGTTGGCTATGTACAGGGCGTAGGTGACGTCGTGGCGTCATACCTGCGGCAACTGGGCATACCGGTCGTCATTCTGAGTCCATCAGAACTTGGGGTGACTGATCTCACGCGTTTTAGTACGATCGTCGTTGGGCCCCGTGCGTACGGTGCCAACCGCGAACTCGTCGCATACAATGGCCGCCTGTTTGACTTTGCGAAGAAAGGCGGCACGCTCATTGTGCAATACGGACAGAACGAAATGATGCGCCCTAGTGTGATGCCGTACCCTATTCAACTCAACCGCCCGACGGCCGCACGGGTCACCGAAGAGGACGCGCCGGTGACGATTCTTGACCAGAAATCAAAAGTGTTGAACTGGCCAAATCGCATCGGCGATGGCGATTGGGCGAATTGGGTGCAGGAACGGGCCCTGTATATGCCGAGCATCATTGACCCGCACTATGCGACGCCGCTCGAGATGCACGATCCGCGAGAGACCGACAACAAGGGTGCCGTCCTCATTACGCCGCTTGGCAAGGGAACGTACATCTACACGACCCTGTCGCTGTTTCGGCAAATACCAGGCGGCGTTCCTGGTGGCCCGAGGTTGTTCGTCAATTTGTTAAGCGCTGGCCTCGATGAGCGCATACCGCTGAAGGTACAGCCGTGACCGTCGAGGCCAAGCAAAGATTCCGGCGCGTTTTGATCAGCGTTCTCGCCGTTGAAGTCACGGTGCTGGCGTTGTTGGCGCTGCTACAGTCCCGCTACAACTAGCGCGGCACTATGCACTGGATCAACTGGCTGATCGTTGTAGTCTATCTGTTGTATGTGTCCATCGACGGCATACGCCGGGCAAAAGGCACCAAAGAAATTGAAGGGTATTTTCTGGCCAACCGAAGTCTGCCTTGGTGGGCCGTCGGCTTATCGGTGATGGCCACCCAGCTCTCGGCGATCACGATGATCGGGACGACGGGCCAAGGGGCGACGGACGGCATGCGCTTCGTCCAGTTCTATTTCGGACTGCCTATCGCCATGGTGATTCTTGGCGTGACGATTGTACCGTTTCTGCATCGTGCCAAGGTGTTCACGGCGTACGAGTTTCTCGAGAAGCGGTTCGATGCCAAGACACGATCGCTCACCGCATTTTTGTTTCTCTGTTCGCGCGGCCTCTCGTGCGGTACGATCATTGCCGCACCCGCAGTGGTGTTCAGCGCGATTTTCGGCTGGCCGATGCTATGGTCGGTCGCTCTGATTGGCGTGCCGACGGTGATTTATACCATGATCGGCGGCGTACAAGCTGTGACCTGGGCCGATGTGAAGCAGATGGTGGTGATCGTGGCGGCCCTCGTCGCGGTGGTAATTGTGTTGTTGCTACGCATCCCGGTACATCCTGACGATGCGCTCCGCGTCGCGGGTGCCGCCGGCCGCCTTCGAGTTTTTGATTTCAGTTTTAAGTTGACCGAGACATATACGTTCTGGTCTGGGATCATCGGCGGCACGTTCCTGATGCTGTCGTACTTTGGCACCGACCAGAGTCAGGTGCAGCGTTACCTGAGCGCAAAATCGGTGGATGAAGCCCGGAGTTCGCATTTGATCAGTGCGTACTGGAAGATTCCACTCCAAGCACTGATTCTGCTCGTCGGCGTGCTCGTGTTTGTGTACTACGTATTTGTGGCGCCGCCGTTGTTTTGGAATCCGGCAGCCGCCAAGAGTGTGCGAGAGGCGCAACCAACAGCATACGCCGCGCTTGATGCCCGTTACCGAATGTCAGTCGCAACCCGCGACGCGGCGGCGCGGGCACTTGCCGCGGTGCCGCGTTCTGCCGATGCCGCCGAACGCGCCGCGGTTCGTGCAAGCGACTCCGCCGTTACGGTGGTTCGTACAGAGGCGCTCACTCTCGCGAAAACGGTCACCGGCAAAGCGTCACGCGATGTGAACTACATCATTCCTCATTTTGTGACAACCGAACTCCCGATAGGGTTGGCCGGACTGTTTATCGCCGCAGTGATTGCTGCGGCGATGTCGGCGGTGGCCGGAGAACTCAGTTCACTCTCCACGGCAACGGTGATTGATTTCTACCGCCGATGGATAAAACCGACGGCGAGTGATGCCCATTATCTGCGGGTCTCGCGGATTTCGACCGGCGTGTGGGGGCTATTTGCCTGTGTTATTGCCACGTTTGCGGCATCACTCGGCTCGCTCATCGA
>JANYBD010000258.1 GCA_025360995.1 Gemmatimonadota bacterium | reverse complement strand
GAATATCCCGAGGTTCAATTTACGTTCCTTGGATTTACGTTCATGCCGCGTTCCGCCGTCAATAAGCGCGGGCAGCACTATACGAGCTACCTGCCGGCAGTGAGCCGAGAGGCGCTGATTGGCATGATGCGGACGATCAAGAGTTGGAAGCTCCGGCAACAGACTTCGGCAACCATTGAGGATCTCTCGAGGCGATATAATCCCGTGCTACGCGGTTGGTGGAACTATTACAGCATCTTTTACCGGTCTGCCATGACCCGGATTTCCCATCATCTCGATGGGAAGCTGGCTTCATGGGTTCGGCGAAAGTACAAACGGCTGGCAGGTCATCTGCAATTGAGTCTGCTATGGCTCAATCGCGTTGCCCGTCGCCAACCGGCGCTGTTTACCCACTGGCAAGCTTCATTGACATCCCGCTACCCCACAATGGGAGCCGTATGACGCGAGAGTGTCACGTACGGTTCTGCGAGAGGCTTGGGGCGAAACTCCCCTGGTCTACTTACCTTTTGTCCTCCTTATTGCTGTCGACGCGAATGGCTCGAAGGTCAGCAGCGCTTACAGATCTCCTCGTATTTATTGGGGCCGTTGCTAGGGAGTTGCTCCCTGATTGTCGGCATAAATGTTGCCTCGGGTGATTACCAGAAGCGGCTTTTCCAAAATATGGAGATCAATGGTTGGATCTTTTGCATAAACGACCATGTCGGCGTCAAGGCCAGCGCGTATGGCACCCTTAAGCTTGTCTATCCGGAGACATGAGGACGAGACTGCTGTAGCGGACTCGATTGCCTCCGCGGGACTAAGCCCGGAATCTGCAAGATGCTTAATTTCATCGATGACGGTGGGTTCGTCTGCGTCATAGCTTGAATCTGTACCCGCGACGATGTTCAGACCAAGCCTGTACGCAATTGCAATTGCCTCATGTGAGTGTTGGATCATCATCTTATCGCGCGCGGCCAACGCATTTTCATCGGGAGTGGGGCTCGCAGTTGCCGGCGGCATTGCATAAAAGGCCGAAAGAGTGGGAACAAAGCACACGCCTTGTGCCTTCATCAGCTTAATCGTCGGCTCTGTGATCAGAGAGCCGTGTTCAATGGTGCGAACACCGGCGCGGACTGCCGCTGAAACTCCCTCGTCGGAGTAAGCGTGTGCCGCGACCGGTATTGCGAGGGCTTGCGCCTGCAGAACCGCCGCAACCAACTCCGAATCATTGAGATCGCGCTCCGTCGGCTCAGCACTTAAGACTCCGGCGCGGCCGTTAGCAAACACTTTGATCCAGTCGACATGCCTCTTAGCGTTATCTAGGACGATTCTTTGGGCACCGTCGATTCCGATGCGATCGCGAAATCGAATATCATCAAGATCTGGGTTATCTAAAAACAACGAGCTTAAGTCCGGTTTGATCTGCATGGGGCGAGCGACGACGGGAAAGCCTGCCGCGAGAATATCAGGGACATCTTTGTCCCCGCGATCGTACAGTGCCTTGAGTCCAACATCTTCGTAACCAGTCGTCAACATACTTCGTCCCGTCGTGATACCGAGTGCCAGCATGCGATGCACGCCGGCAATGTCTGCCACGTGCACATGGGCATCAATCAGACCAGGGAGCAGCCACGCGCCATGTAGATCGATTCGGCGCGCGAGCTGTGGATATCGTGTTTTCCGCGCGGATGTTTGAACTCTTTCGATTCGGCCGGCCGATACTACGATAGTCATATCGTGAAGTGATGGTGACTTGGAACCCCTAAATACGTTCGCGTGCTCCAGCACGAGAGGAGAACTGGGCTCTTGCGCTGACGAATTGATCGCGAGGAGCGCCAAGATCATCATCATCCCCGCTTTAGATCTCATTGTCGTCTCCCTCTCGGTTAGGCGCGACGAGCGCAAACTCGCAAACGTGGCGCTAGCGAGGTGTTACGTCTTGACGGAAGCATTCGACGGACTGATGCTCTGCTAATCTTGAGACGCGCGGCAATTTGTCGCTTGCTGACGCCCCGCGCAAACAAAGCGGAAATTTCTGGTGCGTGATGCTGGACGCTGGGTGGCCTGCCATGCGGCCGACCCTCCTTGCGTGCCTCCGCGATCCCGGCCTTTACACGATCACGTAGAATGTCGCGCTCGAATTCAGCAAACACGGCGAGCATGCCGGCGAGCGCGCGGCCGGCTGGCGTGGTCATGTCGAGCGCCTCGGTCAGCGACACGAATCCGACGCCGACGGCATACAGCCCGTGCAGCGTTGCGATCAAATCAAGTAACGAGCGTCCCCAGCGATCGAGCCGCCACACGACGATTGCGTCTACTTCGCGGCGCCGTGCTGCTTTCAGCACGTCTTCTCGCTTTGGGCGCGTCTTGGCGCCCGAGCCCACTTCTTTTTCCTCGAGAGCCACCTTCCAGCCGCGACGCTTGGCATAAGCGCGCATCGCTGCGATCTGCATCGGCAGCGTCTGCTGGTCATGGGTCGACACCCGGCATAGAGCCCGACCTTGTGGACGCCGGTTTTGGTGGACGATTTCGCTATGGCCAAAAACCTCTCCCAAATCGGGGTTTGCAAATCCAGTGTTTTCCCTTGTCGGCGACTCGCCAATTAGGCCTGACGATAATCTTTAGTTATTGCCCATACTAACCGCGTTAGGCACCGACAGGGAAGCCCATGCCACGACGGGAATTGTTGACGCCGGCCGAACGTGAATCGCTGCTCCGCGTCCCCGTGATCGAGGCCGATCAGATCCGCTATTACACCCTGAGCCGAAGTGATCTTGCGTTCATTCGCCAGCATCGCTGGGACTACAACCGCTTGGGCGTCGCCATCCAGCTGTGCTATCTCCGGTATCCCGGCCGTGTCCTGGCGCGCGGCGAGACGCCGCCGGCGGCACTACTCGCGATGGTAGCGACGCAGCTGAAAACCACGCCGGCGCTCTGGGATCAATACGCGAGCCGTGATCAAACGCGGCGCGAGCACCAGCAAGAGGTCGTCCAGCGACTCGAGCTGACGCTCTTCACGCGAACGAACTTCCGCGAACTCGTCACCGGGCTCATCCCCACGGCGCTGCAGACGATCCAGGGGATCGTGCTGGTGCAGAGCGCGATCGAAGAGATCCGGACCCGTCGGCTGGTATTGCCGACGGTCCGAGTGCTGGAATTGATTGCGGCGCAAGCGACCACTCGCGCCGATCGGCAGGTATTTGTCGAGCTCACCGCCCCCATGACCGCGGATCATCGCCGGGGGCTTGATGCGTTGCTTGAGCTGCGGCCGGGAACCCCATACAGCCAACTTGCCTGGTTACGCATGCCACCCGGGGCGCCGAGCGCGCGGGCGGTGCTCACGCATCTCAGTCGCTTGGAGGTCATTCGTAGTTTGGGACTGCCGGCGGATCTGGAGCGACGGGTTCATCACAATCGACTATTGCGCCTGGCACGGGAGGGAGCGCAGACCGCGGTCTATCAGTTGAAGGAATATGCCCACAGCCGGCGATACGCGACGCTCGTCGCGATCGTCCTCGAGGCGCTTGCCACGCTGACGGACGAGACCCTCGATCTGCACGACCGATTGATCGGTCGGTTCTTCGCCAAATCGAAGTACAAACACGGTCAGCAGTTCGTCGAAGCGGCGCCCGCGCTGCAGGACACCGTTCAAGTGTTCGTCAAGGTGGGCGTCGCGCTCGTCGATGCCAAAGACAAGGGCACGGATCTTTTCGCCGCCATCGAAGCCGTGTTGCCGTGGGAAGAATTCACGGCGCAGGTCGCGGCGGCTGCGGCCCTTAACGCCACCCGCAAATCCGACTCTCTGGGCTTGCTCGGCGAGTATTACGGACAACTGCGGCGCTACGCGCCCGCGCTGCTCAAAGCCTTTGACTTCGGATCGGCGCCAGCGGTCGCCCCGCTGCTCAAAGGCGTCGACACGCTGCGCACCCTGAACGAGACGGGTACTCGCAAGGTGCCAGCAGATGCGCCAATCGCCTTCGTGCGTCGTAACTGGGCGCCGTATGTTCACACGGAGGAAGGCCTCGATCGCAAGTTCTACGAACTATGCGTCATGGCCGAACTCAAGAACGCGCTGCGTGCCGGAGATGTCTGGGTGCCCGGCAGTCGTCAGTTTCGAGATTTCGACGAGTATTTGATCAAGCGCGAGGCCTTCACGGCGCAGACGGCCACCGCGGTGACCGGATTGGCCGTGGCGACGGATGCCGGGAGTTATCTCGAGGAGCGCCTCGCCACCCTAAATCGCGAACTCACGCTCACGAATCAGCTGGCACGCAACGGCAACCTGCCGGATGTCGAGCTCACCGACAAGAGCCTGAAGATCAAACCGCTCGACGATGCCGTGCCGCCGGCAGCCGAGCGCCTGATCCGGGACGCCAACGCGCTGCTTCCCCATGTCAAGATCACCGACCTATTGCTCGAGGTCGATCGGTGGACCGACTTCTCGAGCCATTTCACACATCTGAAGTCACGGGAGCCGGCACGGGATCGGGCCTTGTTGCTGACCGCCATCCTCGCCGACGGCATCAATCTCGGACTGACCAAGATGGCCGAGGCCTGTCCTGGCACCAGCTTCGCCAAACTCTCTTGGCTTTCGAGCTGGCACGTGCGCGATGAGACCTATGCTCAGGGCCTCGCCGCGCTCATCAATTACCAGCACCGACTGCCGTTCGCGGCGAATTGGGGTGAAGGGACGACATCCTCGTCCGACGGCCAGCGCTTTCGCGCCGGCGGCCGCGGAGAAGCAATCGGTCACGTCAATGCCCGCTATGGCGACGATCCCGGCGTGCTGTTCTATACGCACGTGTCCGATCAATACGGTCCATATCACACGAACGTCATCCACTCGCCGATCCGGGATGCCACCTATGTCCTCGACGGCTTGCTATACCACGAGTCGGAGCTGCGCATCGAGGAGCATTACACCGATACGGCCGGGTTCACCGACCATGTGTTCGCACTCTGTCCGCTGATTGGGTTCCGGTTCGCGCCCCGAATCCGGGATCTCGCCGACAAGCGCCTCTATGTCCCGGGGAAAACCAATCAATGGCCCGCGCTCGAGTCGATGATCGGCCACTCGCTCAACGTGAAGCTCATCGAGCAGGCCTTCGGTGAGATCCGGCGACTGGCGGCCTCCATCAAACAGGGCACCGTCACCGCGTCGCTGATCCTGCGCAAGCTGTCCAGCTATCCGCGTCAAAACAGCCTCGCTCTCGCCTTGCGAGAGTTGGGTCGCATCGAAAGAACCCTGTTCATGTTGCAGTGGCTCCGTGATCCGGCATTGCGGCGACGGGTCACCGCGGGGCTCAACAAAGGCGAGTCCCGAAACGCCCTCGCGCGCGCCGTGTTCCTAAACCGTCTGGGCGAAATCCGGGATCGGTCTTTCGAGAATCAGCGCTATCGCGCCAGCGGATTGAACTTGGTCGTGGCGGCCATCACGTTGTGGAACACCGTCTATCTCGACCGTGCCGTCAAGGCACTGCGAGCGGATCGCACCGTCGAGGATCAGCTTTTACAGCACCTGTCTCCGCTGCCCTGGGACCACATCCACTTGACCGGGGACTACCATTGGCACGCGAACAAGCGAGTCGCCAAAGGCGGGTTTCGGCCGCTTCGCCAGCGGAAAACGCAGCCGACCGACTCTTAGCGTGCTAAAAACTCCTTTTATTGAGGTGACCCCTTTTACCCCACCACATCCACATAGCGATCGCCATTAGAAGCGGCAGAGGTAACTGGAACAGGCTTCCTTCCGGGCCAGTGGTGCCTCCACTCCATAGCGGATTGCCCGCCGGGTGGGTCATGAGTAAGTGGCCTTGGATCA
>JANYBD010000236.1 GCA_025360995.1 Gemmatimonadota bacterium | reverse complement strand
GGTGGCGTATTCGAAGCGGCTTAAATTGTATCGCGGTGAAATAGGGCCGGACGCTCTTTTTGCGCCATCAGACACGAGTGATGTTGATGTTGCCACCCTCAGTTTTGGGTTGGGAAACTGGTATCTCGTGAAGGGCGATACCGCACGTGCCCGGACACAGTTCAAACGATCGATCAAATCGGGCGGGTGGCCAGCCTTCGGTTTCATTGCATCGGAAGCGGAGCTGGCTCGATTGCAGTAGAATTTACCATATCTGCGGCTTTGGCTTCTCTATTGACGGATTTTTCCAAGATACGCAAACTTTCCTCCGGCGAATATCGACTCTACTCGCGAAAGAAGAATCCGATAACCCGCAAACGCCGGAATCTCGGAACCTTCAAGACGCGAGCAGCGGCGGAAAAGCATGAGCTAGCGGTTCAATTCTTCAAGCATCTTGGCTAACACCGTCGCGGTTGAGTGCAACGGGTCCGGCGCGATTCCGATGTATTGGCACCAAGTCCAGTTTTTTCGTCCACCATTTCGCGAGGAATTATGAGAAAACAAATTACGCACATAGCGCCGCTGCAGATGGCAAAAGTGTTTGCATTGCTCTGCTTCGTAATTTCACTGCCTTTTTGCGTTTTAGGCTTTGTTTCACTGCAGTTTCTGCCGCAAGCGAGTATTGTGACGCCGATGGCGCTGATTGGGATACCGTTTCTCTATGCTATTTTCGGATTTTTCTTTACTTTCCTGGCCGCGTATTTATATAATTTTGTCGCCAAATATACGGGCGGAATTGAATACACGTCGATCGACTTGCCGGGCGCCTAACACCGTGGGAATGCCTCGCTGACGGGGCGAACCTCCTGCCGCGAATACTTTTCCCCATTGCCCTGTGAATTTCCATGTTTGAATCTCGTAGCCCGTGCCGCTCGGCGGCCCGCTCAGTACTTCTGTTGGCTTTCATTTTAACTCCTGAATTGTCCGCGCAGGAAACGCCAACGGAGCGCGGGGCCGCATCGGATGTCGTTCGGAAAATGGCGGCGATACAGAAGACGCTCGATGTACCGTCACTTGTCTCGCGCCTCACGAGCGCGAACCCTGTCCGCGACGCGATCGCCGCACGGGCCAAGGAGTTGATGGACACCGAGTTGCTGAAGATGGCTGACGACATCACCCATCATCCGGAGATTGGTTTCAAAGAGGAGCGATCGGTCCGGATCCTCACAGACTACCTGAAAGCACACGACTTCGATGTCACGATGGGAGGCGCCGGACTGTCAACCGCTTTCGTTGCGAAGTATCGCAAGGGCACGCCGGGCCCGAACCTCGGTGTCATTCTTGAATACGACGCACTGCGCGGCACAAAGGGCGATTTTCACGGCGACCAACACAGCGCACAAGGGCCGACTGGCATGGCGGCCGGTATTGCGGTGGCTGAGTACCTGACGCGATCCAAGACGCCGGGCACCGTCACGTTTTATGGAACGCCAGGTGAAGAAATGATGCCGCCACCGGCCAAAACGGTGATGCATGAGGCCGGCATCTTCAATGAAGCCGACGTGATCGTCCGGTCACATTCGAGTACGAGCACGCAGCGCGCCGCACATGGATTCGGATCGTGTTGTTTGAATATCGACGGGGTGAAATACGTTTTTTCGGGCGCACCGGCACATCAGATGACGCCGTGGGAAGGACGCGACGCGCTCACCGCCGCGATTCACCTGTTCAATAACATCGATGCCATGCGGCGCAATATGCGTCCGGAGACGCGCATTCAGGGCATCATCACCGAGGGCGGGAAAGCGCCAAACGTCGTTCCAGATCGTGCCGTCGCCGATTTCTACATTCGGTATCCGGACCAGGTCTATTTGACTCAGGTGCGCGAGATGGTCGACAATGCGGCACGGGCGGCCGCCTTAGCCACCGGGACGCAGGTCAAAATTGAACCATACGGTACGGCGCGCGACGGCATCGCCGTCGCGACGCTAGACGAAGTGGCGTTCGCGTATCTCAAGAAGTACGGCGGAACGAAGGTCCAGGACGAACCTGGCAAGCCGCAAGGATACGAAGAAACGGGCAGTGTTTCGCGAGCGATTCCAGGCGTCGGTTTCTCTGCTCACACGTCGAATGGTGGATTCCATACGTACGAAATGGAAGCGGACGCACTGGGCCCGGTCGGTCATCAGGGATTTGTCGTGGATGCCCAGGCGATGGCATCGCTCCTGTATGACTTCGCGACGCGCGCCGACTATCGGGCGATGGTCAAACAGGAGTTCGCCTCGACACGCGCGCTCTTTAGTGATTATGTCGGCGCACTCGACAAAGCGTATCCGCGACCGGTGGTTAAGGCGCCCTAGTCCGGCTGCCTAGTACCAATACCCGAAGATGATGTCCATCTCGTCCTGAGACGTAAGACCGAATCGCACGGTCTTCGCGAGGTCGGCTTTGTATGACACCACCGACGTCAGTCCTTCGCCAGCCTTGAAGACGATCGGTACGTCGAAGGTGATGATCGGGGGATGATCCCACGTGGTGCTGGTATAGACGACCTCGCCGTCACGCGCGCCCCCGGCAATGCGGATAACGAATTTCTGGCCGCGCGCGTGCATGTGTGACGTCAGCCCAATCACGTTCGTGGTCTTCGTGAATTTGAACGTTTTCACGATGGTTGTATCGCGCCCCTGCGGAATCGTCAGGTCGGTGTTTGACAGATTGAGCGTGTTGGCGACGGTCGTGACTTGTGACGCCGGTATCGTGAACAGATTTGCTTCCGCCTGCCCAACGATTTCCTGCGCACTGCTGTTCACGTAGTGGGAGTTCACATCTATCGTCGCGCCGGCAGGAAGTCTGAGCGCAACGCCGGGAGGGAAGGTGTAGTCACTTGTTGGCGACTGCGTGCCGGCAAAGAAGACATGGTACGCCATCGGCACAACGGTCAGCAGGTTATATGTACCATTTGGGTCGCGGATATCGCGAATCAGGTCTTTCGCGGGCAATACAGTTGGAGGGGTATTGTCGGCAAAGGTGTACAGCAGGAAGTGATGGCTGCCTTGGCGCATCTTTGTCTGAATGCGATTGACATAGACATCACCCGTGTTGCCGACATCGCGATACACGAAAAGTTCCCGCTCGAACGACGACTGCACGGTGAACGGCGACAGCACCAGTTGAAAGCCCGTCGCCGGCGGTGACAGCGATACATACGGCGCGTTTTCCGGACGAGTCGTGCCGGATAGCAACTGCGGATTGATATCGTCGCCGGTCGCGGACGCACCTTTTTCGATCCATTGACGGATGTAATCAAGTTGCTCGACACTCAACGATTGACCGGCGAGCGGCATCGGCGACGCATAGTCGTGGGCGTGATGGCCCGAGGTCCAGCCGTTCAGTTTGTGCCAGAGGAAACTGGAGTCCGGTTTGCCAGGTCGGACAAGAAACAGACCGTCCGTCCGCGCGTTCGCATTCGTTGGGACAGCGTTGACGAGTTGCGCGTAGACGTTGGCACCTGACAGCACGAGTCCAGAGCCGCTACTGTTTCCCGGCGCGTGACACGCGGAAAATGCGCAGGATTTTTCCAGGACCTGGGTCTGTAGTCGCTGAAAGGAAGTCGACGCGGTGGTTCCGATGATCGCCGCCGGCGCATCCGCGCCTTTCCCGCCGCATGCGGTCAGGAGGAGCAGGCAAACGGCGGATACCATTGCGCGCCGCCCAGGAACTCCCAGATCGGTCTTGCGGAACGACACAGTAGCGAGCCTCCAGGGCAGTTCTGGCACTTGCAGGGCGTACGCGGAAGATCGACGGGCCTCGCCGTGAACGCAAGCAATCGGCGCATTTGGGAAACTGAGTATCGGTCCCTCACAGGGGGATTCCTGACGAGAGTGACAGGATTCACCTGACAGCTATGTCGCGGGCGGCACCGCACAATTCCGTAGCCCCCGCCATACATCCACTCCTTCGAGGCACCCCCTGATGACTCCGAACAAAATGATCGCTCTTTCCGCGTTGCTGGTGTGTGTTGCCGGTTGCGCCCCCAAGGGCGGCGATACATCTGCTACCGCTGGCGCCGCGAATACGGTACCTGCGGTCGGAGGACAAGCGCTGGTGAAGGACGACGAGTCACAACCGAACGTCGTCAAAGTCGCTGTCGGCTCGAAGGATCACACGACGCTGGTGGCGGCGCTTACGGCCGCTGATCTCGTGAACTCGCTGGCCAACGCGGGGCCCTTCACGGTGTTCGCACCAACGAATGCCGCATTCGACAAGTTGCCCAAGGGCACGGTCAATGATCTGCTCAAACCGGCCAATAAAGCCAACCTGGTCAATATCCTGTACCATCACGTCACCACCTCGGCGCTCGACCTCGAGTCGATTAAAGCCAGCGGCAAACTGGCAATGGTGGACGGCACGTCGGAGGCCATCACGACAAAAGGCGACGACAGCTACATAGGCGGGGCGAAAATCGTGGCATCTATTCGCGCGTCGAATGGGTGGGTGCACGTTATCGACGCAGTGCTGGTACCGACGCCTCCAAAAAAGTAGGGCATTGTGTGAACGGCGATGGCGACTCATTTTTGACCACTTGAATTGAGCGCCATTCGCTTCTTCACCCCTCATCCTATTCGATGCGCGCTGCAGAATCCGCACATGCCGTGAGCCCTCCCGCCATACGAGAGCTCACCCCCGGTGAAGTTCGTCGAGTGATCTTCGCCTCATCACTCGGCACGGTGTTCGAATGGTATGATTTCTATTTGTATGGCTCGCTCGCCGCCATCATCAGCAAACAGTTCTTCTCGGCGGTCAATCCGACGGCGGCGTTTATTTTTGCCCTTCTCGCCTTCGCGGCGGGATTTGCGGTACGGCCGTTTGGCGCGCTCGTCTTTGGCCGGCTCGGCGATCTGGTTGGACGGAAGCATACGTTTCTGATCACAATCGTGATCATGGGAATATCAACAACACTTGTCGGAATCCTTCCCTCGTATGCGCGCATCGGCATTGCGGCGCCCGTGGTGCTGATTGTGCTGAGATTGTTGCAGGGGCTCGCTCTTGGTGGTGAATACGGCGGCGCGGCGACGTACATCGCCGAACATGCTCCACACGGTAAACGTGGCGCGTATACGTCGTGGATTCAAACCACGGCGACGATTGGATTGTTGCTCTCGTTGTTAGTCATTCTTGGATGCAGAATCGCCCTCGGGACCGAGGCATTCGAAGCTTGGGGTTGGCGTATCCCATTCCTGCTGTCAGCCGTGCTGCTCGGAGTGTCGGTGTGGATACGCCTCACCCTGAACGAATCGCCACTATTTCAGGAAATGAAGCGTGAGGGGAAGATGTCAAAGGCGCCGCTCACAGAATCGTTCGCGCAATGGGGGAATGCCCGTATCGTATTGCTCGCACTATTCGGTCTGACTGCCGGGCAGGCAGTTGTCTGGTATACCGGCCAGTTCTACACACTGTTTTTTCTCACGCAGACGCTCAAGGTAGACGCGCAGACGGCGAATATTCTTATCGCGATTTCGTTAGTGCTTGGGACGCCGTTCTTTCTGGTGTTCGGTGCGATGTCGGACCGGATCGGTCGGAAGCCGATTATCATGGCCGGGCTCGCGCTCGCTGCGTTGACATATTTCCCAATATTCAAAGCCATCACGCACTTCGCAAATCCGGCACTCGAGGCGGCGCAGGTCGCGTCGCCTGTGGTCGTGGCGACCGATCCCGCGGGATGCTCGGTGCAATTCAATCCAGTGGGGACGGCAAAATTCACATCGCCCTGCGACATCGCGAAAGCGGCGCTCGTCAAGCGAGGGGTTCCGTATTCGAATGAAGATGCTCCGGCTGCGAGCGGTACCGAAGTACGCGTGGGGTCCACCAGAATCGAACAAGGCAACAGCGCGGCGCTGACTGCGGCTCTCGATGCAGCCAAATATCCCGTGAAGGCCGACCATGCCGGAATGAACAAGCCCATGGTCGTGCTGTTGCTTTGGATCCTTGTGTTGTATGTCACACTCGTCTATGCGCCGATTGCGGCGATGCTGGTGGAGCTATTTCCCACGCGCATCCGCTACACCTCCATGTCACTGCCGTATCACATTGGAAACGGATGGTTTGGCGGATTTCTCCCGACAACGGCCTTCGCGATTGTTGCGGCAACCGGCAATATCTACTCGGGACTTTGGTACCCGGTGGTGATTTCTCTCGCGACACTGATCGTGGGATTGCTGTTCGTGAAGGAAACGAAGGACGTGGATATTCGTTGATCGGTTCGCTCCGCGGACGATACGTTCTCCCGCTATTGGACCACTTTTCCTCTGGTCCCCGCGACCGATAGACGGCCGTATCGGCGCAGTTGTGGGTTGCGCGAAACCGAAAAACTGCCGCGACAACAACCTGAGTTATTCGCGCACGCATCCAAAGCGCTCACTCATGTCGTATGCCCAAAGTCACCCGGAGCCAAGCCGTAGTTATCGCATCGCCGCCGCTTGGTCGTCAGAACCTTTCATCCACTTAGGGAGATATGGCATGTCAAGTTCCTTTTTCACCCGGCGTCCGCTGCGGATCGCGCTGATCGCGATCGTCGGCATCGCCTCGATCACGGTTGCGAGGCGCGTCGTCGCCTCCGATCACATGGACACGCCGGAGGTTGAACTCAATCCGCGCATGGACATTAACGATGTGTTCGCGTTCCCGGGCAGTGCGCCGGACCGCATTGCACTCGTGCTGACCACGTCGTCACCGATCGCCGGCCAGAGCGCGTCGTTCGATCCGAACGTGCTCTACCAGTTCAAGATTGACAACACCGGCGACGCAGTCGAAGACCTGGTGATTCAGGTCACGTTTGACGGTGGCACTGGCGCCAATCAGAAGTACACGGTGCGTGGTCCCGTTGCTCCAACGCTGACGGGCATGAATTCCAGCGTTGTCGCCTCGGCGGCCACGATTACGGGGAATGTGGGTACGGCCGCTGGATCCGCCTCGGCGATTCAGGTGTTCGCCGGCCTCCGCGCAGATCCGTTCGTGATCGATCTCGAACAGTTCTTCGCGATCCTTCCCGACCGCCGTCCGTCGACAGGCCCATTGTCGACACCGTCTACGGCGACTGCATCGGCGTTCCGTTCGCCCGGTGTCGATTTCCTCAAGCCATTCAACGCGCTTTCGATCGTGGTTGAATTGCCGAAGTCCATGTTGCAGCCGAGCACTGACGCAGCCGCCAAGTTCGGCGCCTGGGCTACGACCAGCCGCTAACGGTGAATCCGACAATGACCAACCAACTTTCTGGAGTAATCCGCATGCGTTCCTCGATCACCGCACGAGTGCTGCTGGCCGCGCTCGTTCTGCCGCTCATCGCGGCGTGCAGCGACAAGGTTACGACCCTCTCGGGTCCGAGCCCTGATCGCGTATATGCGCAAGTTGACCGGCTCGGCAACCCGCTGGTCAGTGAAGTGTTTTTCCCCAAGCGCGACCACGGACTGCACAATGGTTCGGTACCGGCGACTGATGTTGCCAACGGTTTCGCCGCGAAGATCAAGGCGTTCACCGACGCGTTCAATCGCGGCCCGCTTATCGGCAACACGCTTGGCGCCGTTCTTGTGCCTGACATGTTGATGGTATACCCAAACCGCGCTGGCACAACGGCAGGCTGGCTGAGCTGGGCGTTGGCGAATGGCTATGGTGGCCGCAAGCTGTCTGACGATGTCGTGGATGCAGGTCTCACGGCGATATTCGGCAACTTGCTTGATCCGAACGCGACAGTGCTGGCCGGTCTGACAAGCGACAATGTCAGCACCAGCGTGCGCACGTACTTGACGACGTTCCCGTATCTCGAAGCGGCCCGATGACGCGTCGCACCACTTTTCTCCTTTCTGCCGCCGCGCTCGCTCTCGCGGGCGCGGCCGGCCGGGAGGCCTACGCCCGATCGTCGGCGCCGAGCGGTTCGGCTGAAACAGGAATGGTCGTCGCGTCCGGGTTCAAGGAGCGCGATCTACGCGATGTGCAAATCCGTGTCTGGCTGCAGGCACTCGCTGCCGATTCGGAAAGTGCGGTGGCAATGGCAAACCTTGCGGCCTTGCACAACCAGCGCGCCCGTGAAGGCGGCAGCTGGGACGATTATCTCAAGGCCGAACAATATGCGCGACATTCGCT
>JANYBD010000203.1 GCA_025360995.1 Gemmatimonadota bacterium | reverse complement strand
AGCTGGGCGATGGATTGATATGTCACCGCCGACTGGGAATAGAATTCGAGATTCAATTTGAGCATGGATAACGCCGCCGGCCGCTGATTCGCCCTGGCAAGTTCGTCTGCTGCCGTCGGCAGTGCGCGTTCACTGAAATCGTATGCAGCCGAACCGTAGAACCGGTTGCGCAAGTCACGATACAGCACCGTGGCCGAATCGGCGCCCTTGGCTTCGACTGCGCCGGCGAGTGCGGCGCGGAGTGTCTGCGGTTTGGAGAGTCCGTGATGGCAGGTCTCGCACCAAACGCGATTCCGGTCACCGATCGTGCGTCCCATCTGCGGCAGATATCGGCCATTGATATCGTTCACCATTTGGAGCATGGCGCGCGCCGTCTTCTTTTGTTCTTTCGTATCGAGTGCGAAATCGAGCGGCGGTCCACCGCGTCCGCCACCGCCGGCTGCGGCCCCGGTCGCTTCGGCGTGGCAGTATTCACAGGCCACACCGAGTCCGACCGCGAAGGTACGCATCACGTTGAGCACCTCCTGTCGCGACGATTCTTTGGGCAGAACCTGAAGATTCTTTGGCGGCTCGCCTGCTCCGCGCCCGACTTGGGCGACAATGCACAGGGGAAACGTGACGGCGGTCAGCGCAACAACGGCAAGGCGGCGAATGGTCTGCATCGGTAGTCTGGTCTCAGAATTTGAGCGGATGCTAATGTACGCAGTAGTGTCGTATACGGTTGGAAGCGCCGAGTTCTAGATTTTTCGACTGTCGTACGCCCAATGCAGTAACGCCTGACGCTGACGGGGCCTGCACTCGAGATCACCCGGCACACATCCCTGTTTGATCTGTGCCACGTGTCGCGTCATCTGACGCCAACGCCGAATCTGCCGATCATCGTCCTCGCATCGGCGTCCCATATAGTAGCGGCAATACCATTGAAACCAACCACGCGGATCCCCGCGATAGATCCATCCCTTTCTGCGCCATTCGGTGAGGGATTGGGAGGCATCCACACCGAAGAAGTTGAGCGTTGGGTCGCGTCGTTCTGGGGAGAGCTTGGCCCGGCGGAACCAGGTCGCTGGAAATTCGACACGGCAGTCCGTCATGTACTTGCCGCCGAAGACGCCCAGCGCAAGCAACTCGACCGGTGAGAGGTCGGGGTGGAAACCCGGATCGAAACTGCGACCGACCGGCTCGGTGAGCTGGTAGCTGTAGCCATGCTGCATGAGGTCGTTGACTACGATCGTCCGGATCTTCATCGCAGTCACCGCACGATCACCGGAATTCGAAACACGATCCGCTTTGCCGGAAGGAGTGCAATTTCCAGCGTCAATGTTTCGGCATGCATCAGACGCACTTCGACGTCCTGTGTTTCACCGGCCCCGAAGATGCTGATCGCCGGACGCTCCACGGCTTGAGCCGCCAGCAAGTCCGCTCCATCCTTCGCTATTGGCCGCCAACGCAGTGTCGTCGTATCGCGCAACAAACGCACCTGCATCGGCAACACGGCCGGGATACTTACGATTCGCAGGCGATGTGTGACACCAACGTCAAGCGTGACACCCTGTTGAATACCTTGCGCATTACGAGGCAAATCCGGCTGCTCGAGGCCTGCCTCCGTGAGAATCAGCAAGCGCTCGGAAGCGTCGCGCGTTGCCGCGCCCGCCGGCAAGACAATAAACGCACCGTAGAGTCCAGCATTGAGCTGGGTTGGCTCGTCGACGTGCGTGTGGTAAATGAACGTTCCGGCGCGCGGCGGCGTGATGCGGACCGCGAACGATTTGCCTGCCGAAATGAGGGGTGCGGGACGCGTTGTCGTTCCGCTCCAACCCGCCACGCCATCGAAATAGCTTTCGAGCTCTAGGCCGTGCCAGTGCACCGCCGTGGCGCGGTGCATGAGATTCGTGACGAGGATTTCCGTTGGCTCGTGCTGGTGCAAAACCAGCGTCGTGCCCGGGCGCACCACCGAGTCGGCTGCCGGTCGCCCTTCTCCCCGCTGTAGCACATAACTCAGCGCCGGCAACTCTCCACCCTTGGCCGGTCGCTCGGTGACGAAGAGGTTTAGTGTCTTCATTGGCGCGACCCTCGTGCGTCTGTCCGACATCGTGCGAACGCCGGGCCGATCGCGGACGGCAATGGCCATCACCAGCCCGGACATCATATCCTCGACGCGGGCATGTGCGCTGTCGGCGCCCATGTGCCGAGTGTTCGCTACCGTGTCGAGCCGCAATGCGGTCGCGATGTGACCGATCATATGACAATGATAGAGCCAGTTGCCGCTGCGGCTCGCCACCCACTCGAGGCTGACAGCGGAGGCAGTTCGCAGCAGTTCAGTTACCGCGTTATGACGTCCGGCAACGGCATATATCGTGTCACGCAGTTCCGAACCAAGGCTCACTACTGAAAAATAAAATCCATGCAGATGCATCGGATGGATATGGTCACTCGCGTTGATCACTCGCCAGCGAACGGTGTCACCCAAGGCGTACGAAAGTCGCTCCGTAGACGGCCAGGACCTGCCGTTGAGGGCAAATACCTGAAAATGATCCTCCGGAAATCCGGTGGCATGAACGGAATCATCGAACGCCGAGATCAGGAGCACACGCTCAGCCGAGAGTGGTCTGCTCCCGGCCGCATCGACAATGAAGCCGCCAACGAGTTGCGAATCTTCGCGACGGCCAATGGTGCGTCCCACCGATTGCGTGCGGGCCCAATAGAACTGCGTTCCCGGTGTAACAGCTCGAAATGTGATGGTGCGCTCTTCGCCGGCGGCAAGTACCACGGAGTCCGGCGAACCGTCGTGATCGTGCAGACCGTGCACCACGGCACGACGGTCGAGAAGGTTGTGCACCAGCATATGCATGTTCGTGCCAGCGGGTACGCGTATCAGCGGACCGGGGATGTTCGACTCTTTCCCCGCTTCGGCAAATGCGAAGACAGGAATGGCGCGCCCTCGCGGCCCGCCGGGCGTCCAGATTGTTTCGCGCAGTTCGAGTGCAAGCGTCAGCGTGCCGGATTCGAGCCGGCCAGCAGGAACGCGATTGTCATTCGCCTGAGCGGTGCGCGCGACCGTGGGGATAGCGCCCAGCAACGGCGCCGACCGCCCGAACGCAGTGGCGTGGAACAGCAGACCAACTCCTAGAGCCCGTAGTATCACGCTACCCCCCTTGACGCGGAAATCGATGCCGATAGATCGCTGGTGTCACGCCCTGCTCACGCCTCCAACAAACTCCGCAACATCCACGCGGTCTTCTCATGCAGTTGAATACGCTGCGTGAGCAGATCAGCGGTTGCTTCATCAGAAGCACTCTCCGCCAACGGGAAAATTGTCCGCGCCGTGCGGACGACCGTTTCCTGACCATCGACAAGCAGGCGAATCATCTCATCGGCCTTAGGCACCCCGGCAATTTCTTTAATCGAAGTGAGCCGGGCAAACTCGCTGTACGTGGCTGGAGCCGGAAACCCCAAAGCTCGAATTCGTTCGGCAACGAGATCGACCGCCAGGGAAAGTTCCGTGTACTGTGCTTCGAACATCACGTGCAACGTCTGAAACATTGGGCCGGTGACATTCCAGTGAAAATTGTGCGTCTGCAAGTACAGGCTATAGCTGTCGGCAAGGAGTCGGCCGAGCCCGCCGGCGATGGCGGCACGGTCTTTTTCCGTGATACCGATGTCAATTTTCATTTTGTGTTCCTGTGAAATGTTGTCAGGTCAATTACGAGGCGCTTCTCGCGCGTACAATTCAAACGGTCTAGTGAAAATCCTTCTTCCAAGCGGCCGGAGCATTTCGGGCAGGACAATGAGTCTAGTGACATTTTCTCCTCGCAGAAAAAAGTGGCGGGCAAATCCATGCATGTCAGCGAGGACGCATCTCGATATCCCGCGCTATTGGGCCGCGAAAAAGTAACCACGAATACACCACCGCCATCAGAGCGGTAGGAATTACGACGATCCATAACCAGACGGGCATTGAACGCGCCGATACCGCCTTGATCAGCACCAAGGTTGCGATGAAATAGAATGCCGCGTTCGGCATCACCACAGACCTCCCGTAAATTCCACCAAGCAGGCTGGTCCGGCTGAGCCAGTTCAGCGTCGCCAATGCAAGCCAGGCGG